>JAEYYP010000269.1 GCA_023428425.1 Pseudomonadota bacterium | reverse complement strand
CATCTTGCGGGACCGCTGGGTGCAGAAGTCAGGTTCTGGCGTGGACGGTTTCATTCAGTTTTTCAATCGGTTCGGCCCGGCACGCATCGCCGCCATGGCGGTCGTCGCGGTCCTGACCCTGGGCTTCTTCGCCTTCATCATAATGCGCGCCTCGGCCCCATCGATGGCGCCGCTGTACACCGGCCTGTCCTTCGAGGACTCCGCGGCCATCGTCAGCGAACTCCAGACCCAGAACGTACCCTACGAATTGCGCGGTGAAGGCGACACCATCCTCGTGCCGCGCGACCAGATCACCCAGATCCGCATGACTCTCGCCGGCAGCGGCCTGCCGACACGCGGCCAGGTCGGCTACGAGGTCTTCGACCAGCAGTCGACGCTGGGCGCCACCAGCTTCGTGCAGAACATCAACAATGTCCGCGCCCTCGAAGGAGAACTCGCCCGCACGATCTCCTCGCTTGCTCGCATCAAGAGCGCCCGCGTCCATCTCGTGCTGCCCGAGCGCGCGCTGTTCAGCCGCGAACAGAAGGACCCCACCGCGTCGATCGTCCTGTCGGTTCGCGGCGAACTGTCGGCGGGTGAAATCCGCGCCATCCAGCATCTCGCCGCCGCCGCCATCGAGGGGCTTACGCCATCGCGCGTGTCCGTCGTCGACGATACCGGCCGCCTCCTCGCCTCTGGAACCCAGGGCGACGCCAACCAGATTCTCGCCGGCGAAGCCGACGAGCGCAAGGTTGGCATCGAGGAGCGGATGCGCACCAAGCTGGAAGACCTGCTCTCGAACGTCGTCGGCTCCGGCCGCGCCCGCGTTCAGGTCGCGGTCGATCTCGACCTCAACCAGTTGACTCGGACCTCCGAGGCTTTCGACCCCAACGGGCAGGTCGTCCGCTCCACCCAGACGCGCGATCTCGCCAACCAGGCTACCGGCCCAGGCGAGAACGGCCAGGTGAGCGTCTCCAACGAATTGCCAGGCGCCACGTCCAGCACCACCTCCGGCGGCACCTCGGAAACCGGCTCGACCACCGAGGAGACAACCAACTTCGAGATATCCAAGGTCACCACCAACGAGCTGACACAGGCCGGCGGCATCAAGCGCCTGTCGATCGCCGTGGTGGTCGATGGCACCTACACCACCGACGCGGAGGGCAACTCCACCTACACGCCTCGCGATCAGGCGACCCTCGACCAGTTGACCCAGATCGTTCGCTCCGCCGTGGGGTTCGACGAGACGCGCGGCGATCAGGTCCAGGTTGCCAACCTGCAGTTCGCCGACCGCCCCGAACTGAGCGCCGCCGGCACCTCTGCGCCGGGCCTGTTCGACTTCACCCGCGACGACCTGATGAACGCCGCACAGATGGCCGTCACCTTGTTGATCGCGCTGGCTCTTGTGCTCTTCGTCATGCGCCCGCTTCTCAAGAAGGTGTTGTCCTCCGACGGCGGTGCGCTCGCCCTGCCCCAGTCGGCCGAGGTGCATGGTTTTGGCGCCATGGGTCCGGGCAATTTCGGCACCTCGCCAGTCAACTCGCAGCTGCCGAACCTCTCGGGCGCCGACATCAACGACCCGTCCGTGGCCCCTGAGAACAACCCCCGCGTCCCCGCCTGGATGAACAGCGCCCGTCAGATGGGCGAGCAACAGGCCCAGACCCTCAAGACCGTTGGCAACCTCGTCGACGAAAACCCCAAGCAGGCCGCGCTTATCGTGCGTGACTGGCTGGCGAACGCGAGCTGAGGTAGACCATGGCCGCTCCAGCCGTCGCACTGAACAACGAACTGCAGACCAAGCAGCTCTCGATCTCTGGTGATGCCACCCAGCGGGGCCTCGCGGGTGATGAAAAGGCCGCTGTCCTGCTGCTGGCGCTCGGCCCCGATTTCGGTCGCCCGATCCTCGAGGAACTGGACGACATGGAGATCCGTCAGCTCTCGCGCGCCATGGTGCGCCTGGGCCCGATCACCCAGGACATGCTCGACAACCTGCTGGCCGAGTTTGTCACCACCATTTCCACCAACGGCACCATGTCGGGAAATTCCGAGACGACGCAGCGCCTGCTGCTTTCGTTCCTCCCGCCCGACCGCGTCGATGCCATCATGGAGGAAATCCGCGGACCGGCCGGCCGCAACATGTGGGAGAAGCTGAGCAACGTTCAGGAGGACGTGCTCGCCAACTACCTCAAGAACGAGTACCCGCAGACCATCGCCGTGGTGCTCTCCAAGGTCGCGACGGACCATGCCTCGAAGGTACTCGCCTTCCTGCCCGAGCACCTGGCGATGGAGGTCGTCCACCGCATGCTCACGCTCGAGCCGGTGCAGAAGGAAATCCTCGAGAAGATCGAGACGACGCTCCGCACCGAGTTTATGTCGACGCTCAGCCACACCAAGCGCCGCGACAGCCACGAGCAGATGGCCGAGATCTTCAACTCGTTCGATCGCCAGACCGAGGCGCGCTTCATCACCACCCTCGAGGAGCGCAACCGCGACGCCGCGGAACGCATCAAGGCCCTCATGTTCACTTTCGAGGATCTCGCGCGGCTCGAAGCCGGTGCCATCCAGACGCTCATCCAGAAGATGGACAAGCGCGATCTCGCAATCGCTCTCAAGGGTGCCAGCGACACGGTCAAGGAGGTCTTCTTCGCCAACATGTCGGCGCGTGCCGGCAAGGTGATGAAGGACGACATGCAGTCGATGGGGCCGGTCCGCCTCAAGGACGTCGACGAGGCGCAGGCCCGCATGGTCGCCACCGCCAAGGACCTTGCGGCCAAGGGTGAGATCGTAATCACCAAGGGCAAGGCCGACGAGGAGATGATCGCGTGATGAGCGCCCAGCCCGTTCGCTTCACCTTCGACGTCGACATGGGCAGCCGTCCCGGCGACCGAAAGTCCTCGCTGTCCGACGACGCACTCGCCGGACTGCTGGCCGAGGCGCGGCGCGAAGGCCACGCCGCGGGCCTCGCCGAAGGCGAACGCGCCGCCACCGCCCGCGCGGAAAAGCAGGTCGCAGCCTCCGCCGAAGCGCTGGCCGGCAAGGTCGCGGCGATGGCCGCCACCATTGACGATGCGCGCAAGCAGGCCGTCGCGGAGGCGGTGAACCTCGCACTCTCCATCTCGCGCAAGCTCGCTGGCCGCATGATCGCCGCGCAACCGACAGCCGAGATAGAGGCGCTGATCGCCGATTGCCTCCAAAGCCTGGAGGGCGTGCCACATCTCGTGATCCGCTGCGAACCGATGCTGGCGGATCGCGTGCGCGACATCGCGACCAACAAGATGACCCATTCCGGCTTCACCGGTCGACTCATCGTCCTCGGCGACCCTGACATCGCCATCGGCGACGCGCGACTCGAATGGGCCGATGGTGGCGTCGTCCGTGACATCCGCCAGTTGTCATCCGACATCGACGCCCGCATCACCGAATATTTCGCCGCCCGCGGCATCAACCGCGCTGAGGAGACCTGATCATGAGCACCGGCGAAACCGGAGTCTCCTTTGAGGAAATGGACGCCCCCGCACGGGAAGGCGGGGTGCCGGAGCACGACGAGAAGTCCGCAGCCGACCTCGAGGCGGTGTTTGACGTCCCCGTCCGCATCTCGGTTGTGCTGGGTCGCGCCCGTGTGCCGATCGCCAACCTGCTGAAGATGGATATCGGCACCGTCGTCGAACTCGACCGGCAGGTCGGCGAAGCGGTGGAGCTTTACGTCAACGACCGCCTGATCGCGCGCGGCGAAATCGTCCTCGTCGAGAACCGCCTCGGCGTCACCATGACCGAGATCATCAAGGCGGCCTGATCATGAATAGTGGGCACGACGTAGCCGGGGTC
>JAEYYP010000160.1 GCA_023428425.1 Pseudomonadota bacterium | reverse complement strand
GTCTTCTCGTCCGGCAGCGGAAAGGGCGGCATGTTCTTGTCGTTGTAGACGCAGCCGACGACGAACGGTCGATCCGGATCGCCATCGAGAAACTGCACCAGCACTTCCATCCCGACGCGGGGGATGAATATTCCGCCCCAGCTCGAGCCGGCCCAAACCTGGGCGACGCGGCTGCGCATGGACTGGTCCTTGTTGCGGTCCCAATGGAACTCGACGAGGATCCGGCCATACTTGTCGACGTCTATCTCCCCCTTGCCTACCACCTTGGCGGTCTGGGTACCGAGGATGCGTGGCTTGGGCGTCCTGATAGGCGGAGCGAAATCATCGCTGGACCGCATGAACTCGTAGTTGCCGCGGTATGCGCCGCTCTGTGCGCCCATCCCCGAGCGGAACTCTTCCGCCGTGAAGCTGTGGGTGGCGCGCAGCACGAGGTACTCCACCTCATCGGCGGCGACCGGCATATCCCCCATCGTCACCAGCGCGCCGCCCGAAAAGCTGAGACAGTCTCCGGCGGCCATGAACCGGTTGTCGGCGGCGCGGAACGACGTCAGGGCAACTTTGGTGAAATCCTTGCCGTGCGACTGCTTGGCCGGGTCGTCCATGTGCGAGTGATAGGGGTGGGTGTAGACCTCGAGCTTGCCATGCTCGTACGCCGCGCTGCCTTCGGTATCGGCAGTCATGTCGCTGGTCGACTTGGTCGGATTGTAGTCGTTGGTGGCCGCCTTGCCGCTGGTGAACTGTCGCTGGCGCACCCAGCTGTAGACGTGCTCCTCGGGAAGGTTGTGGCGCTCCGCCGTGTTGTTGAATTTTCGGGAACCGCCGGCCACCTTGTAGTAGGCGGATGCGCTATCGGCGAGCACCAGCGTCTGCTTCTGGTTGGCGAACTTGAAATAGTAGCTGATGCCGTTGGCTTCCATCAGCCGGAGCACGAAATCGAGGTCCGATTCCGACTGCTGCACGGTGTACTCGACCTCGGGATAGGTCTTGGTCAGCTGTCCCTTGTCGTAGTCGCCGGCATACTGGTCGAATATCTGCGCCAGGATGTCCGGAACGGTCTTGTTGGGGAAAATCTGCGAGTTGACCCGTTTGGACAGCATCCAGAGCCACGGGCGCAGGGTGAGGGTGTAGTGGAAGCCGTCGATCACCTGACCGAGCGATTGCGTCTCGGTCAGCGTTCCGACGAAAAAGCGATCGCCCTGCGCGATCGTCTTCATCCTCACCGTACAGTTCTTGCCGAGGGCCTGGTCGAAATCGACCTTCCCATTCTTTTCGCTGATCGCCTCGATATGAAACTCAAAGAGCTCGCTGACGGCGTCAATGCCGTCGAAACGGGTCAATACGAGTTCATCTTTTCCAAGCGGTGTAGTGAGTTCAGCAATGCGCGAGCCTTGCTTGTAGGATGATTCCGACATCAGTGAACGCGCCTCACGCTCCGAGCGAATGACAGCAAATACTATGCACTACGCGTCGTCGCGTCCAGCAAGCCTTTCTCGGCTCGTGGTGTACGCTTCGCGGATAACTCCGATACGCCCCCCACCCATGCGGCCTTCCGCAGACACGGTCCCCGCCCGAGGTGCGGGCCACGCGGCACCGCGTGTCGACCCGCGGGGCTCTCCTACACGCCAGTCTCTTTCAGCCAATACGCCTGGCCGACCGAACTCGTTCGTTGCTCATGCGCCTCGACTGCTTTCTCCAATTCGGCGACCGGCCCAGGTCCCAGCATCTTGTCGATGGCCGCCTGATAAATCCTGAACTCGGGCGGCGCCTCGGGCAGGCGGACAGGCGCGGCCGGGGCGGCCGGCGCCTTGCGCCCCATGTGCCGTTCGGCCCACGCGATCACCCAGGCGGCGTCATGACCGACAAGGAAATCGTTGGCCCGGAAGACCGAGGCCGACAGCAGGTCGCTGAGCGGCGTCGTGCCAGCCGCGGAGAGCACGACATGCGCGTCCTGCATGCCGAGGAAGTGGCATAGATACAGCCGGCCCGTCGTGATGGCATGGCCTTTGGACTTGAGGTAAGCCTCGCCTTCGCGCGCCAGGTTGGCCACCATTTCCCGCGACACCGTCGGGTCGGTGCGAAGGGCCAGCAGCTCAGCCTCGCTCATCGAGGCCGCGAGGTCCGGCCGGTACGTGCGCATCATCCTCAGCCATGTCGACGAAATGAACTGGCCCAGTCCGGTGGCCGACGAGTTCGGGTTCTTGGCGTTCGGATTGTTGGCGCTCTCGACCTGGATGATGCGGTTGGTCAGATCCTCGACCGCCGTGCCATCGGCAACCGTGTAGCTGTCATTGGTCGACGGCGCCGTTGGCTGCAGCGGATCTACCGCCGTTCCGGCCATGCGCATCTCGAAATGCAAGTGCGGGCCGGTGGAGTTGCCGGTCGTCCCGACATAGCCGATCAGTTGCCCGGCCTTGATGCTCACGCCGGCCTTGATGCCATCCGCGAAAGCCGACAGGTGCGCATAGTAGGTCTCGCGCCCGCCGGAATGCCCGATCCGCACGAGATTGCCGTACCCTCCCGCCTTTCCCGCCGCGACGACTGTGCCGTCGAAGGCGGCGGAAACCGGCGTTCCGGTGGGCGCCGCCCAGTCGACGCCCGTGTGTACCCTCACCTGCTTGAAAATGGGGTGCATGCGCGGCCCGAACGTCGAGGTAAGCGTGCCCCTCACCGGCGTGAACATGGAGAGCGGCATCGTCGCCGACGCGCCGTAGTTGTGATCCGAGAAGCACGAGTAGTCGCTGTCCGTCCCCAACCGGAAGACATAGCACCGCATGTCACGATCGCTGCCTCGCACCGAGGCATAAAGAATGCGTCCCGGCCCGCCATCGTCGCCGTCCCGGGTATAGGCGAGTTGCAGCCGGTCGTCGGCGGAGGCGAAAGCATCCAGGTCGAAGTTGCGGGACAGCAGACGAATAGCCTCGCCGAGCACAGCGGTCGGCACCCGGTTGCGGACGGCCGTGCTGTATATCGCATCGAGCAACCGATACTGCCGTCCGGGCTCGGCCAGCTGCTCGTCGCCTTTATAATTGAACAGTTCGTCGAACACCCAGGGATCGGCGCCCGGCACGACGGTGCTAGCGTCGGATCGGCTGAGCGTGCCGACGTAGGCGCCATCGGCGTAGAGCGAGATCTGCACCGCGCGAAGCTTCGTGGACCTGAGGCTGGGGCGAATGCCCCTGATGGCGACGATGTCGCCCGCCTTTAGTCCATCACGCCCGAACAGGCGCTTCATCGCCTCGGCGAACAGCGGCGAGTCGGCCGGCAGGAAGCCGTTCTCGTTCATGAGGCTTTCGAGCGACCGGTCGGCGAGGATGCGCGCCTTGTAGTCCTCCTCGGGAGCAAAACGTTCGCTCTCCCGACGGACGACGGCCACGCTGGTATTGTTTTCGACCGCCAGCGTTTCCGCTTCGGCCGGTTCGGTCGCCTCGCCCGAAAGGCTGTCGCCGCCCCAGCCACCCGACTCGTCGATGGGCGGATCACCGGTGTCGGGCTCAAGGGCCACCGCTACTGGCGTCGACAGGTCGAACGACGCCTGCTGGACGCGGACCGTGCCGCGTTGCGACTGGTAGAACTCGAAGTCGCGCGGGCTCGAGGGCAGCGTGGTCATGAAGCGCTGGCTCGTGGCGATCATCGCATCGGACAGAACGATCACGGGCCCGGTGGCCCGATCTGCAGTCACGGCATCGGGCAACTGTACGGTGCGCGTGCTGGTTCCGGCGCTTCCACCGAAGCTGATGCGCAACGGGTCGCCGGCGAGATCGACGAGCGTCGGGACGAACACCATCGGCGGCGCTTCGTCGGTGCCCTCGGTCCCTGCCACCATATCGGCCGGGCCGTCGGCGCGGGGCCAGAACAGCCAGGTCACACCGCCGGCGATGGCGACGAAGACAACAGCGATTACGCTGCCCCAGAGACGGTAGCGGCGTTCCCGCTCCTTGCGCTTGCGCTCGGCGCGGGCGATGCGAGCCTGCTTGAAGCTTTCATCGAGCTGGTGCACCTCACGTGCCACGACCTGGCCTTCTGCTCGCAGTTCAGTTCAGTCAGCGGAAGGAGCCTTGGAAGACCGGCTTGAAGTCCGTCACTGGGGCCTTTTCGACCGGTGCCGGTTTCGGATCCGCCTTGGGCTCGCTCTTTTTCTTTTCCCCGCCCTGGTTCACCACAGCCGGCTTGCTCTCTTTTTTTACGGGCGGGTTGTTGGCGACCACAACCTGCTTGCACACCTCACCCGGCTCGGCCTTCAAGGTGTCGAGAACCTCGAGTGTGGCAAAATCCCCGATCGCCAACTTCTTCGCCTTGGCATAACTGCTCAGCGCCTTTCTCGAACCGTCGCCCCAATCACCATCGAGGGCCTTGGTATAGCAGCCGACGCGCTTGAGTTCGGTCTGCACCAGCAGGGCGAGCTCCTCATTGCTCGGCTGCGCAGGTACCGGCTCCACGGGGGGAGTTGGGATCAAGTCGTCCGGGATCTCGGCAACCAATTGCTTCCCTTCATCGATCGGCGGCAGCTTTGGGCCTGCGTTGACGGGCAAGTCTTCGTCCGGCCCTGGTGTCGCAGGCTCTTCCGGCACCGCAAGTTCTTCGGGCTCGGTTGGCGTCCTGGGCGGGTCCTCGCTGACCGGTACGGCTCCGCCACCGGGCCGAGCGAAGTCTGGATCGACCTGCGTACCCTGCGGCCAGCCCTCCCCGGGCTGAACCATCTCCGGCCCTGCGACTGAATCGACAGGTGTCGCCCCCTCAGGCTCTGCCGGCGTCTCGGGTTCCGTCGGTGTGTCGGATGGATCCGGACTAATACCGAGCGGTGGTGATGCGGGGTCGGGAGTGGCCGGAATGTCAAAGCCCGGGTCGACCGGTTCTCCGGGATCCACGGGTACAGGCGGGTCATCCACTAGGCCCCCCGGATCAGGGGTGATCGGCAAGTCCACGAAACCACCGTCGGTGACATCAGCCCCCCCCGGAATGGCGCGCTGCCGCCCGAACTGAACGATATCGTCGTTGGGTACTGACGCCAACTTGATGGGTCCCTCGCCCCCAGGGGGACTGGATGGCGGCGCGTCTTCTGTAGGTGGCTCGACTACCGGTGGGGCCGGGTCGAAGATGATGTCCGGAACGGCCATGCCGTCAACGAACGAGAACCGTTGCCGCAAAGCCCCCGATTCCCAGACGATCTGGCGCTCGAGCGTAGCCTTCGCAACGTCACCTCGAACCGCCATGATCGTATCGGATAGCGACTGGTCCGGAGTCAGCACATGCTTGACGAACGCCTTCGTGAACGGGCTGGACTCGCCACCGCCGTCATAGGTCACCTGACCTGGCGCCGTGGCGAAGACGACGTAGGTGTTGGGCGAGTTGCCGACGTCGGCGAGCCCGTTCCCGGTCTCACCGCCACGAACGCTCTGAGGGAGCGGGTTGTCGCGACAGGCGTCCAGGAACACCAGCGTCTGGCGGCTGGCCGAAGCAAGCCGTTCCAGAACCGAGTCCAGGCGCAGCGTGCGCTCGTCGATGAGGTCCCGGCGATCGAGTTGTGCATCCCGGGGGACCAGGTAGTTCACGCCACCGAGTTGGAAGCCATGCCCGCCATAATAGAACAGGACGGTTTCGGTCTGCTTGCCGGCCTTCGCCGCTATCTGGTTGATGGCATCGTTCATCTGTTCGAGGTCGGCATTCCGAAGATACGTGACATCGAAGTCAGCCAGCTTGAGGACGTCAGCGATCCTCAGGGCATCCGGCGACGCATTGGGCAGTTCATAGACGTTGTCGTACTTGGAGTTGCCGATTATCAGCGCGAGTCTGCGTGGCGAAGCTTCCTGGGCGAACGCTGCCGTCAGCGTCAGCTGGGAAAGCAACGCCAATACAAACCAGACGAACAGGTGCCTGACAAAGCCGCCCAATCGAAATCAACCCCACTTCGCCAATACGGGTGACGCCCTCCCAAGATAGCCGGTTCCGACTTTTCTCGCTACCGCTTTCCGAATTCGATGACGTTGCCGTGATGCACAGACTTTGGGCGTCGCGAGCCTCACTTCATCAATCCTCAGAGATGCTTAGCAGACAGATGCATCGCTGGCGCGGGCGCGCCGATGTGCTACAACTTGACTGGCGATTGCGAGGGGGCCCTGCAGGAAGCATGAACCAGCAGAACTTCAGGTTTGACAGTTGGGGCCTGAGCGACGTCGGCCGGGTGCGTGAACTGAACGAGGATCGCTTCCTCATGGAGCCCGACTCCGGGCTCTGGGTGGTTGCCGACGGCATGGGTGGGCATGCCGCAGGCGAAGTGGCCAGCGAGCAGATCGTGACCAGCCTCTCCACCCTGGGCGTTTCGAGTTCCGCCTCCGACCAGCAGGCCCGCTTCGTCGATCGCCTTTCGCGCGCCAACCGTCTGGTTCGGGAGTATTCGGCCGCTCACAACGGCATGACCCTGGGGGCAACCGTCGCCGCGTTTCTCACCTACCAGTCGCAGTACTGCTGCTTCTGGATGGGGGATAGTCGCGTCTATCAGCTGCGCCGAGGCGTGCTCACCCAGATTTCGCACGACCACTCCGAAGTGCAGGAGATGGTGGACAGTGGCACCCTGACACGAGAAGAGGCGAGAACCTGGCCGCGTCGCAACGTCATCACGCGCGCGGTCGGAGCCCGAGACCATCTCGACGTCGAGGCCGTTGGTGGCACGGTAGAAGTCGGCGACACCTACCTGCTGTGCAGCGACGGGCTGACGTCGCACGTCACCGATGACGAAATTCTCGAAGTTCTGCGGGGCCAAAGCCCCCGCGAAGCCTGCGAGCGCTTGATCGCATTGGCGCTCGCCGGCGGCGGCACGGACAATG
>JAEYYP010000107.1 GCA_023428425.1 Pseudomonadota bacterium | reverse complement strand
GCTCCGGCTCATCCACCGAGTCCGTCGGTGGTCCTCCACCGCGAAGCGGGGGAGGGGGACCGCCGAAGGCGGTGGAGGGGGCGTCGACAAGCTCCGCCGCCACCCCTGATGCAGTCTCCGGCAACGTCTCGACGACAGCCGCGACCGGCTCTGGCTCATCCACCGAGTCCGTCGGTGGTCCTCCACCGCGAAGCGGGGGAGGGGGACCGCCGAGGGCGGTGGAGGGGGCGGCTACGTCCCCGCCCTCCGTCATCGCTTCCGATACCGAAGAAGCCGGCACACCTGCTGCTGCCTCCGGCAACGTCGCCACCACCACCTTCGGTGGTTCATCCTCAGGGCGGAACGGTCCCGGATACCGCACCGAAACCAGGCGGCGTGTGATTTCCTGCTTCGGCGCTTCACCCAGTTCGGCGGGCTTGCCGCCTTCGACGATGTGGCCGGCCTCCAGCACCAGCAGCCGGTCGGCCACTGCTTTCACCACATCGAACTCGCGCGAGGCGACGATGGCGGTGAGCCCGAAGTCCGCCCGCACCCGCGACAGGTAGACGAGGAACTCGCGCGCCTCTGCCGGATCGAGGCTGGCCGTCGGGTCATCGAGCAACACCAGCGCCGGTCGCCCCACCAGCGCTCGCGCCAACGCCATGCGCTGCAGGGCAGCGGCGCCGAGTTCGCCCGGCAGTCGCCCCAGTAGCTCCGGACCCAGGCCGACGGCGCGAACCGCGTCGACCAGCCGGTCCGCCTGCTCTTCGACCAGCAGCGTCTGCTCCACCCTCAGCGGTTCCGTCAGCGACACGCCGACCGGCAGGGTCGGGTTGAACGCTCGGCGCGGATCGGGAAACACATAGCCGACCAAGCCGGGACGACGCGCTATCCGCCCCACACTGGGTCGTTCGAGCCCGGCGACAAGCCGCAGCAGCGTGCTCTTGCCCGATGCGGCCGGCCCGAGCAGGCCCACCACCTCGCCCTGTCGCACCGCGAAGCCGATGCCGGAGAGCGCCAGGACCGGCGGTGGCCCGAGCCGTGGGAGCCCCCGGCGATAGGACTTGGCGAGGCCATCCACCTCGAGGGCCGGCTCGCCGATCGGCGGGCGCATCAGCGTACGCGTCCGCAAGCGCTCTCCGCCGACCAGGTGGCGTACGGTATCGTATTGCGGCAGCTCGAAGATCTGGCTGGCCGGTGCCTTCACCAGCAGCTTGCCGTTCGCGATCACTGCAACCTCCAGCCCCATGCCCAGGGCGAGGCGGAAGTCGGCGGTGAAGATGATGACTGCCGCCGTGCGGCTCGCCTGCTGCAGTGCCTTGAGCAACTCCATCTGGGTTGCGGGATCCCGGCGTCGCCCCGGTTCGTCCGCCACGATCAGGTCGGCTTCGGCCGTGATGGCCGATGCATCGGCGTCGCTGTCGAGGTAGATCAGCCGCTTGCCGCTGAAGCTCTTGCTGCCCTCCGTCGTCCCGCCCTTCGGCAGCAGACCTGCGATGGCCTGCGCCAGCAGGGAGATGGCGTCGTCGCCGCGACCGACAACAGCCAGCATCGATGCCGGCTCGACCACGAGATCGATGCCGGCAAGCTGCGTCGCGCCGTGGCCGACGCCGAAGCCCTTGAGCTCAAGCAGCGCCACGCGAGGCCTCCCGTAGCCCACCCGCGGCAATCAGCAGGGCCAGTGCCGTCACCACGGCCACCGCACCCGGCGCCACCACGAGCAGCGGCCGTGCCTGCGCCAGTTGCTGTCCATCGCGGAGCAGGGTCCCGAGGCTGAGCCCGGTGCCATCCACGCCCAGACCGGCGAACGACAGCGTCACCTCGATCAGCATGGCCGATGCCAGCAGTTCCAGCCCCAGCGCCACGAGGCCTGGCAGCACCATCGGCACCACGTGCCTCTGTCCCGCGCCCAGCCAGCCGAGGCCGGCAAGCCGTGCGGCCGCGACATAGTCGGCCCCCAATACCGGAGCCATGATCGCACGGGCGGCCGCCGTCGCGGCAATGGCGCCGGGCAGGCCGATCGCGAGAAACACCGACAGGGTCGATTGTAGCCCCAGTCCGCCGAAAATCGCGCCGAGGCAGAGCGCCGCCGGCAATATGCCCACCAGGACCAGTTGCCGCGCTGCGCCCGCTCCGAGCCGCGCCGCCAGCAGCGTTCCGAGCGGGATGCCGACCACGAGGCTCACCAGCGTGGCAAACCATGCCAGCAGCAGGCTCATCAGCGTCGCCGACATCAGGGCGGAGACTAGGTCGCGTCCGGTGTGGTCAGTGCCCAGCCAGTGGGTCGTGCTCGGTTCGGCCAGGGCCACGCCTCCGCCAGCCCCGCCGTGCGGAGTCCAGACCAGCGAGGCCAGCGCCAGAACTGCGATGATCCCGACGAGCGCGATGCCGGCCCCGGCCTGCAGCCGGTTGGTCGGAACGTTGTTCCCGCTCATCGCACTGCTCCGGCGCGCCGCTCGATCGCCAACTGCCCGAGCGCGCCGAGCAGCATCAGTACCGCCGCGAGCGTCACCAGCACGAACAGGCCCGAGCGCAGCATCGGCAGGTCGTGGGCAAGGGCTGCCCCCAGCACCTGGCGCCCCAGCCCGGGCAGGTAGAACACGTTCTCCACCACCACCGCGCCCACCAGGATGGTCGCGAGCAGCCGACCTGAGAGTGACGGGAGGTGAGGCAGCGCGCGGCCCCACCCGATGCGCCAGCGCGCCTGCTCCGGCGTCATGCCACCCACCCGCAGCGGACGGATTTCGGCTTCGGAGGCCTCGGGGCCGAAGGCGCCGCGCAGCCGGATAGCGAACTCCCCCGCATGCGGCAGGCCGAGCGCCAGCGCCGGCAGCACCAGCGATGCCAGCGCCTGCATCGGTCCCGCGCTCCACGGCAGGAAGCCGCCGGTCGGCAGTATTCCGGCCAGCACCAGCGCCAGCAGCAGGCCGAGCCAGAATGGCGGGAGGTAGCTCAGCGCAGTGGCCAGCCCACCGAGCAGCCGGTCCAGCCAGCCGCCGGCCCTTGCTGCGAGAAGGCTTATCCCCGCGCCGAGCAGCAGTGCGACAATGCCGGCCATCAGCACCAGCGGCAGCGTCACTGCCAGCCGCTCACCGGGAAACTGCAGCGCCAGCGGATCGCCGCCTGCGCTCGGCAGGACATGGAGGAGAATGAACAGGCCCAGCCAGGTCAGAGCCACCGCTCCGGCGAATCGAGCGATCACTGGAAGCAGCAGATCGCCCCCGGCCCGTCGGCCGTGAGTGTCGGCACCCGCGTCAAATGCCGGCTTCGCTGTCGCCACGCCTCTTGTCGCCCTGCGGAGGAGAGAGTCCAAACCCGTTCATCATGGTTCAGAATCCGTTAATGCCGCATTTAGGTTCGCGTCAGTTCAGCCGGAACGACAAGCGAAAACAGCGTGCCCACGCCAGCGGCGGGGTCGACGTTCAGCTTCAGCGCGTTGACCGCTAGCAGCGAACGGGTGAGCGCCAGCCCGACGCTGGAGCGGACCGGCATCAGCGTCTCGCCATCCTTGCCGACGCCATCGCGAAACACCACGAAGCGCTCGCCGAGGTCCGTCCGCTTCTCGCCACTGTCGCGCACATTGATGACGATCGCCCCGTCATCCTCGCGCTGGGCCGACAGGATCACTGTGCCGCCGGCCGGCGTCTGGTCGATGGCGCTCGCGAGCAGGTTCAGGATCGCCTGGCTCAGCGACGCGCGGTCGGCCGTCACCGATGGCAACTGCTCGGACACGGCGCTGCGCACCAGCACCCGCGCCTCGGCGGCCTGCACCCGCACGCGTGACAGGCAGCTGTCGAGCAGCCCCGCCAGGTCGATCTCGTCGGTCTTCACCTCGTAGCGTCCCTCGCGCAGCCGTGCGAAGTCGTCGAGTTCGTCCACCAGGGTGGCGATCTCCTCGCCTGCCATGCGTATGTCGCGGGCATATTCCTGGTGCCTGCTCGGGTCGCGGGGCGAGGACCGGATCAGCTCGGCGAACCCGATGATCGAGTTCAGCGGCCTGCGTACCCCGCGCGTTATGCGCGTGAGCATCGAGGGCTCGAGATCGTCCGACCGCTGCGGAATATCCCGAACCTCCGGCACAGCCGTCGACAGCCGGCGCACCAGCCCGAAATAGCCCGTCACCGTACCGGCCTGGCCTTCGGCGAACAGCGTCAGTCGGGTGTCGGGCTGGTTGGCGGTCAGCATGATGCCCGGCCGCTCGGTCTCGGCGAAGCGGGCAGGGCGCTCGAGGAAGCGTTTCAGGTCCGCGATTTCCGCGCCCGTCACCAGTTGCGACAGCGGCCGGCCGATCAGGTCCTGCTCCGTCTCTCCCAGCAGGATGCGGCCGTGCAGCGATACGCTCGCCACCACCCCGTTGCGGTCGGTCGTGAAGAACCCGTCCTCGCCCATCTCGGCGTTGAGTTCGGCGAAGCTCCGCACCGCGGCCTCGTGGCTCGGCGCCCGCGTTTCGGCGGCGGAAGCCGACAGCATGAGTGCCGGCCGGCCATGCCAGTTGATCGACTGCAATCGCGCGCCCACCGGCACCAGCAGCCCGTCCCGTCGTACAAGATGCGTCACCGGCCCGGCCCCGGAATCCTCGGCCGGGAAGATGGCGGTGAGCCCGGCCGCCCGCAGCGACTCGATGCTGTCATAGCCGGTCAGCTCGGTCAGCGCCCGGTTGGCGAACAACACCTGCTGATCACGGAACACCATGATGCCGAGCGGCAGCCGGTTCAGGATGAACGTCTCGCCCGAAAGGCTGACCAGCGCCTTGCCACTGTCAGCCGGCGCCTCGCTCGGCTCGGCAGGGACGGGCGCGCCGCTGACCCGATCGGTGAGGATGCGGCTGAGCTCATCGAAATTGTAGCGGGACACGCGTTCGACCGTCTCGGCATCCGGCTCCGGAGGCATCGCTTCGGGCGCCTCGACAACCGGGTCGGGCAGGGACGCCTCGATCACCGATGTCTCGCCGGTCGTCACCATTGCAGGTTCAACGCTTTCGAGCGGCTCGAAGCCGCGCCCGATGATGCGCCAGGTCGTGGCGCGCTGCCGCGTCTCGGCTTCCTCCGCCTCGATCGCCACGATCATCTCGCCGATCGTGTCGGCGTCCCCAGGGGACGAGGGCGTCGCGACTTCGGCAACCGCCACGTCCGCCGGCTCGTTCTCATCGACCGACTCCGACACCTCTTCAGGCTCGGGTTCCGTCGCAGACGGCTCCGCCTCCGTGAACACCTCCGCGGGCAGGTCTGGCGGCGGACCGGAAAAAACCTCGTCCTGCGCCCCGAGCGCCGTGTAGAGTTCCGGATCGTCGGCCAGCCTGTCGAACAGGGTCGAGAGCGTCCCGGGGGGCTGCTCCGGCTGTTCGGGCAGCGGCTCCACCCAGCTGTCGTGTTGATCTTCCGCCGGGTCAGCAACCGCCGGATCGGGAAGTCCCGTCCCTGGCAGCGCCATGGGCAGGTATGGTTCATCGATGACGGTTTCGCGCGTGAAGGCGGCCTCGTCGATCGCTTCCGCCACGCCCTCGGCGTCCCGCACCGCCGCGATCGACGTGCGATCCGGGGCGGCAATGCCCGGCTTTTCAAGGAGGAGCAGGATGGCGTCGTGCGGGCTGGCCGTGAAGCGCGTCAGATGCACCGTCTCGTCGCCGAGCACCACGGTGCCGCCGTCATCGGTTGCTTCGGGCAATCCCTCGCTTTCGATGATCGGCGCCAGACGCTCCAGCGCCCGGCCCGAACCGCCTGCGATCTGGCCGTCATCGCTGACCAGCAGGTAGTCCGCTCCGCCAGGAAACAGGCTCACCGCCAGCGGGTCGACGTGGCCGAAATCCTGGGCGTCCACCAGGTCGGGTTCGATCACGTCGACGCCGACGATCAGAATTGCCGTGCTGCCGTCGGCAAGATGCAGCGGCGTACAGCTGCACGTGGTCGAGATCGGCCTGTCGCCGGCAAGGAACTGGATTCGGCTGAGGCTTGAACGGTTCAGCGACCCCAGTCGCATCAGCCGGGCGATCTGCCCCTTGATCGGCACGGCCTCGGGCGCGAACTTCACGCCGTGTTTCTTCACCTTGCCACGGAAGAAGCGAGCCGCCTCATTCCGCCAGATCAGCGTTTCGCCATCCTGCGACCATAGCCAGGCGGGACGGGCGTCGGCCCAATGCGCCAGGATGCGGCGCCCCGTCGGCGATTTGATCCACTCAGCGTCCACGCATACTCTCTCTGACTGTGCCAGATTGGCACAGTCGGTACTCACAACTTAATGATGTCCTAAATATCCCGGGCGTTTGGCCGGGTCCATATCTCCCCGCGCCCCACTTGGTGCAATCACTGCCGATGGTTAAGCCGGGCATGCAGATCTGGTTGCGCGAAGGGCGAAATCGGCGCTTGCCAACGCGCGGAAGCGAAACTATGGTCCGCCCGCTTTCAGGCCGCCTTAGCTCAGTTGGTTAGAGCGCTAGATTGTGGATCTAGAGGTCCCCCGTTCGATCCGGGGAGGCGGTACCAAGCTGAAAGCCCTTCCCGACGCCGCTGCGTCGGTCGCACTCCCTCCCCCGCTGCCGCAACGTTCAGGACCATCGGCCCGCACGCTTGCGCTCGCCCATGGCCCCGCATCCATGGAGCCTTGCCATGCCTCGAAGATATATCCTCACCGGCGCCCCGGGCGCCGGCAAGACAACCCTGATCCGTCTGCTCGAGTCGCGCGGCGAGGAGGTCGTGCACGAGGCCGCCACCGACGTCATCGCGCTCGCACAGGCCTCCGGAATCGATCGACCTTGGGAGCGGCCGGACTTCATCACCGATATCGCCGCCCTGCAGGCGTTCCGCGAAGCGACCCCGATGCGTTCCGCCCGACGCTTTTCGGATCGCTCGGTCTTCTGCACCCTGGCCCTTGCAGAATGGCTGGATCGTCCCATCCCGCAGGATGTGCGCGACGGCGCTGAAAAGCTGGCGGCTTCGGGCTGGTTCGAGCGCCGCGTCTATCTCGTCGCGCAACTGGACGGTATCCAGCACACCGAGGCGCGGCGCATCTCCTATGAGGATGCGACGCGCTTCGGCGCCTTGCACGCGGCAACCTACCGCCGCTTCGGCTTCGAGCCTGTGCTGATCGGGCCCGGCTCCATCGCCGATCGCGCCGAGCGTATCCTCGAATCCAGCTAGGAGGTGAACGCCGATACGCTGGACTCGACGATCTTGGCCAGGTCCGCCTGCGAGAACGGCTTGCTGAGCCGCGGCAGCGTCTCGTTGCCCCCCGGCGGCAGTTCGGCATAGCCGGTCGCCAGCACGACCGGCAGGGCCGGCCAGCGGGCGCGAATCTGTTGTGCCAGTTGCGAGCCGGTCATCGACGGCATCGCATGGTCGGTAATCACCAGGTCGACCTTGCCGGCCTCTTCCAGCTTCTGCAGCGCCTCGGCGCCCGACATGGCGTCGATGACGGTGTGGCCGAGGTCCTCGAGCATGGCGGTCGTGTTCATCAGCACCAGCGGGTCGTCGTCCACCGCCACGATCAGCAGCGGCCGCTTCTCGGCGGGCGCAGCCTTCGCCGGCGCTACCGCCTCAGCCCTCACTTGGTTTCCGTCACTGCCTGCCACCGGTAGCCACAGCACCACTGTCGTTCCTTCTTTGGGGCGGCTCGACAGCGACAGCCGTCCGCCTGATTGCTCTGCCAGTCCGTGCACCATCGACAGTCCCAGCCCGGTGCCTTTGCCCACCCCCTTGGTGGTGAAGAACGGCTCGGCCGCGCGTCCCAGGGTCGCGTCGTCCATGCCCGAACCCGTGTCGGTGACTGCCAGCCGGATATAGCGGGCCGGGGGCAGGGCAAGCTCCCGGGGCGGGTTCGCTTCTTCCGCGGAGACCGTGATGCTCCCGCCCTCCGGCATCGCGTCGCGGGCATTGACCACCAGGTTCAGTATGGCGGTCTCGAGGTGGTTGGCGTCGGTTATGGCTGGTGGCAGGCCGGCGGGGGCGGTGATCGACACTTCGACCATCGGCCCCAGG
Source organism: Pseudomonadota bacterium (assembly GCA_023428425.1). Lineage (GTDB taxonomy): Bacteria > Pseudomonadota > Alphaproteobacteria > Rhizobiales > Devosiaceae > Devosia_A. The sequence continues at coordinate 5,056 of JAEYYP010000107.1, read as the reverse complement.
GAGCGCCCGATCAGGTCGCGCATGCTCTGCAGCAGCGAGCGCAGGTCCACCGGCCGCAACTGCAGTTCCTGGCGGCGCGCGAAGGCGAGCATGCGCTGCGTCAGCGCCCGCCCGCGCTCGGCGCCGCGTTCGGCGTTGTCGAGCAGTTGCAGAAGCTTCGGGTCATCGCTGGGCAAGCGCTTGCGCAGCAGCTCGAGGCTGCCCAGCACCGCCATCAGCAGGTTGTTGAAGTCGTGCGCCACGCCACCGGTGAGTTGACCGATCGCTTCCATCTTCTGGCTCTGGAACAGCTCCTCGCGGGCGCGCTCCAGTTCCTTCTGCGTGTTTACGCGCTCGGTGATGTCGCGGGTAATCTTGGCGAAGCCGACCAGTTGTCCAGCCGGATCATGGATGGCGTCGATGATCACGTGGGCCCAGAATTGGCTGCCATCCTTGCGAACGCGCTGCGCCTCCTTCTCGAAGCGTCCCTCGGTACGCGCGACCTCGAGCGCGCGCTGCGGCTCACCCTTCAGGCGATCCGCCTCCGTGTAGAAGGTCGCGAACGAGCGCCCTATGATCTCCTCGGGACTATATCCCTTGATCCGCTGGGCACCTGCGTTCCAGCTGGCCACGGAGCCATCTGTGTCTAGCATGTAGATGGCGTAGTCGGTGACGCCCTCCACCAGCCGGCGAAACTGCTCGCCCTCGCTGACGGATGTTGATGCGTGGTCCAGTCTCTGCACCCCATGCTCCCGGCACTACGAACCCACTCAACGCAATCGGTATGGGATCGGTTGCATGGGCGATCGAAAAAACTGCGCGGCGATGAACAGCCAGTGAACGGGCTGTTGCCGCCAGTTCAACGCCGATCCGCGAAAGTCGCTGCTGACGTACAAGTGAGCGTCGGGAGAGTGCAACGTGTCGTATCGTTCCGCCGTTGATAGCGAGAACAGGCCGCCGGTCCGCCGGTCGGTGCACCAGGGACTGCGAAAGGAGCGACACGTGCAGCGATTGACTTCGCCGAATGCCAGCCGCCGAGCGCGGTTGTGGCTCGCGACCGCAAACGGCATGCGCCTGCCACCTCCCTGGATAGCGCCGATCGATGGCCCTGAAACATCGATGACCGTGCGGTTCGAAGGCCTTACAGACGACGAGCAGCAATCCGCGCTCGCCGCCTTTCCGGGCGGCAGGCGTTTCGTGCTGGCCTCCTGATTACTTGGACAGGCGCAGGTTCGAAAGCTGGTCGGCGATCAGCTTGAAGGTCGCCGTGAGATCCGCCGGGTCATCAGGGAAGAACGAGTGATCGTCGTCGCTCGCGCAATCCTCCAGCAGGTCGATCGTCTTCTGGTTCGGCGCATTGAGGCCGATCGTGTAGATCACGATCTTGTCGGGTTCGCCCACCGCCACCGGCTTCTTCGCCTGCACGCACGTTTCCAGCGTCCTGTCGTCCATTGCCGCGGTGATGTTCGCGTCGCTGTTGGGCGTCGGGTGGTCGTCTGAGTAGATGCGGCCGTTGTAGACCGCGCCCGGATAGCCGTACGCCATGTAGCCGTCGGCATTGTTCATGTTGTCGTCGTCGAAGCCATTCACGGTGTTCTCGCCGTCGGTCATCAGGATGATCACCTTCACGGTCGAGGTGTCGTAGCCTTGCCCCTCGGTGAGCGGGGCTGTCGACGACAGCATGTGGTAGCCCCAGATGGCGCCCTGGTGGATGTTGGTATAGCCCTGCGGCTCCATTTCCGTGATGGCCGAGAGAATTGTCGCCTTGGTGTTGGTCAACGGCGTGATGTCGTTGAACGGGCAATCCTGGTTCGGACCCGGCTCATCCTCGTCGACGTTCCCCGTATACTTGCAGAGCCGCTCCTGAAGCTCCCTCTCCGAGAAGGTATAGGAGCAGGTGCGGGTGTAGGTGTTCGTGTAGCGGTCGGGGTCGCGTGACGTGCGCGTGCCGGAATAGCGGCTGGTGCAGTTCTTGGCCTGGCCGTTGATCGAGTCGGGCTCTGTGGCTGCTGGCGGGGTAATCGTCTGGCCGTTGCCGTTCTTGTGCGTGGTGGTGGTGGAGGTGCCGGAGCAGGTCGCGCTGTTGAAGTTGCTGGAACTGTTGTTGCCGTTGCGGTTGCAGCCGGTCTTGGTGATGACCTGGATCCAGCTGCCCTGGTCCTTGTTGGTGCAGGCAGACGGACGATCTGGCAGGTAGTCGTTGTAGTAGCCATCGGGCTCGTCGGGCGCGAACTGTGGGGTGAAGAGCGTATCGCCGCTCACCGGCAGCTCGTCGGTGGTGTCGTAGGGCTGCTTGCGCGCCTCCACACAGCCCGCCCAACTCACGTTCGAGAGCGCATCGTAGAGCGCGAACCGGTTCACCGCCGCATTGTAGGCCGTGCCGTCATTGTCATCGTTGTCGAAATTATCGTTGGAGAGCGAACTGGCGCCGGTCTGGTCCATCCAGGCCGCCGTCTTGTTGGCAGTCCCGACGTTCACGAACTCGGTGAAGGGCACCACCCCGATCTTCACGTTCGCGGTCGTGGCAGCCTTGGCGTCCTCGGTTGCCATGTTGCCCTCGCTGCAGTCCGTCGTGTTGCTGAGGAGCACGTTCGTGGCGCAGCGAGCCGCCAGGATGAGGTTCTCCATGCGTGACTTCTCGTTACTGTCCTTCCGTCGGTTGCGGTTGGCATCGACATAGGTCGCCATCGAGCCCGAGTTGTCGAGCACCATGGCGATCTCGAGGTTCAGCCGCTTGCGCGTCGCCTCGGAGACGACCCGCGCCCTGACCGTCGGGATACCGATCAGCGCCACGAAGGCCGTCGGCACGGTGACCGTGCCCTCGAGGTGCAACGTGCCGTCGGTGGTGTTGAACGTCGCGACATCGACCACCGTGGTGATGGTCGGGTCCGCCAGCCGCTCGACCACCAGGTTCCGGGCATCGGTCTTGTATTGGTCGGATGTGTAGGGGGTCGACAGGAACATCTTGGGCTGCAGGCCCAGGGCTGCCGAATCGAGCGCCTGCTGCGCCTTGGTGCGCGTCAGCTCGATATGGGTAAAGTCGACCACCGCGCCGGCCGTGGCGATCAGCACGATCGCGAATAGCCCGAACAGCACGGCAAAGACGCCGCGCTCATCGTCGCGAAACCGCAAGAGAAGTTTGGAAAGACCCTGCATGACGCCCGAAATCCATGGAATTCCGGGCGTCAGTGTCGCTTAAATTCCTAACTAAAGCACAATGACCTTGGCGCCAATTTTCACGCGCTCATACAGGTCCTCGACATCGTCGTTGACCATGCGGATGCAGCCCGAGCTGACATCCTGCCCGATCGACCACGGCTCGTTGGTGCCGTGGATGCGATAGAGGGTCGAACCGAGATAGAGCGCGCGCGCGCCGAGCGGATTGTTGATACCGCCTTCCATGTGCGCCGGCAGCTCGGGGCGGCGCTTGCGCATCTCGGGCGGAGGCGTCCAGTCGGGCCATTCGCGCATGCGGGTGATCTTGTGCGTGCCGCTCCACTCGAAGCCCGACTTCGCCGTGCCGATGCCGTAGCGCAGCGCCTTGCCGTCGCCGAGAACGAGATAGAGGTATTTCTGGCCGGTCACCACGACGATGGTCCCCGGCTTCTCCTTGGTCTTGTAGGCCACGACCTGGCGCATGAAGCGCGGGTCGAGCTTCACCTTTCCCCGCTTCAGCTGCAGCGCGTTCTTCGGCTTGCCATCGGTCAGCGACATGCCCGGCGGCGGCTCGAAGGTGAAGTAACTCGCCGCCTGCGCGGCATCGGTAAACACGAGGGCAGAGAGCACCATTGCCGCGCCGTAGAGCGCAGCGCGGGACGAACGCAGCATCACATCACCTGTCGGAATCTCGGCCGCGGAAGGCGCGGCGACAGGCGGAAGTATTGACCGGAATGCCAAATCTTGGGTGAAGCGGCATGGTTAGGAAAACGTGTGCGGCAAGAGCCTACAGAAGCACCTGCCCCTCGCCCGGCGCGTCGTCCGCCACGCCCCAGCCGTTCGGCAGCAGCCGGCCGAGAATGCCCGCGACCTGCGCCGCGGTGAACGGCTTGGTGAGAATGTCCACCGCTCCCAGTTCCCGCGCCCGGGCGAACGTCTCGCGCGTCGGATACGCCGTCATCATCACCACCGGCACCTTGCCGTTGGGGCCGAAATGGCGCCCGTGCATGATCTGCAGCATGGCGGCGCCGTTCATCTCGGGCATGTACCAGTCCATCAGCACCACGTCGTAGCGCATGCCGAGCACGGCATCGATGGCGAGCGCGGCCGAGCCGACATCGTCGATGGTGCCGAGCCCCAGCTTGCGCAGGGTTGCGGCCGCGGCGGAGCGCGCATAGGCATTGTCGTCGACGATCAACGCCTTCATGTTTTCCGGAACGATCACGACACGGCCCCCCGACCGAGTAGCGTTGCTGGACCAGATACTTAAGGAGACGATTCCATGTCAACGACAGACGTGGTGCGCTGCGGCTGGGCTGGCTCGGATGCCCTCTACCAGCACTACCACGATCGCGAATGGGGCCGCCCGGTCGTCGACGACAGCCGCCTGTTCGAGAAGCTCTGCCTCGAAGGTTTCCAGTCCGGCCTCAGCTGGCTGACCATCCTGAAAAAGCGCGAGAACTTCCGCGCCGCCTTCCATGGCTTCGACATCGACAGCGTCGCCGCGATGGGCGAGGCCGATATCGAGCGGCTGCTCGAGGACGCCGGCATCATCCGCCACCGCGGCAAGATCGCCTCGACCATCAACAACGCCAGGAAGGCCCAGGCCATCCGCGAGGAATTCGGCTCGATCGCCGCCTATGTCTGGCGCTTCGAGCCGCCCCGTGAACGTGGGCCGGTCACCGCCGGCGACATCCCGTCCGAAACCGAAATGAGCAAGCGCCTGAGCAAGGACCTCAAGAAGCGCGGCTTCACGTTCGTCGGCCCCACCACGGTCTACGCCTTCATGCAGGCCATGGGCCTCGTCAACGACCACACCGACGCCTGCTTCGCCCGCCCCGAATCCGAAGCGGAGCGGAGCAAAGCAAGTATTCCTGGAAAGTAGCACGCTGGTGGTCCTCCACCGCGCAGCGGGGGAGGG
>JAEYYP010000101.1 GCA_023428425.1 Pseudomonadota bacterium | reverse complement strand
GGCCCAACCCGATGGCGGGCTCGCCGATGCCGCGAAGAATGCGCTCGGCAAGATCGCCACCGCCTCCCCGGACGACCTGCGCGACCGCATCCGCGACACAGGCCTGTGGCCGGTGCTGATGCGTGGGCGTGCCGACCCACTGCCGGTGCTCGGCCTGGTCCGCGCTGCCATGCGCGAGGAGAGGGCGATACGCCTCACCTATGCCGACGAAGGCGGGAAAAGAAGTGAGCGTGATGTCTGGCCGGTGCAACTTGCCTACTACGAGGGCAAGCAGATCATCGTCGGCTGGTGCGTCATGCGCGAGGCGTTCCGGCACTTCCGCACCGACCGCATCGTGCGCGCCGAGGTTACGGACGCACGCTATGGCCGGCGCCGCGCACAGCTCACCAAAGAGTGGCGCGACGAGTGGGCGCGGCTCAATCCTGACTGGCAGCAGCCATAGCGATCGAAGCACGCGGCCTCGGCTTCCGGCCCGCTACTGCTCCCACGTCAGGGCGTCGGTCTTTGCGCCGAGGCCCTCGAGCGTTTCGCGCAACTCGGCCACCATTTCGTCCGGACCACAGAGGTAGAAGCGGCCGGTGAAGTCCGGCACGTGCCGCCTGAGGAACTCCTCGTCGATCCTTCCATGCTCGACGCCCTTGGCTCCGGGCTCGTCCGTCACCGTCCAGATATGGGAAAGTCCGCTCATCGCTCCGAATTCGTTCCGCAGGATGATGTCGTCTGCCTTGCGGTTGGAGGCGATCAGCCGGTTGCCCGCCATTTCGCCCTTGCGATTCAGGTCGCGCAGGATGGCGACGAACGGCGTTACCCCTGCCCCACCGGCAATGAAGGTGCCGGGGCCCTTGTAGGTGATGGTACCCCACGGGTCGCGCAGGATGAGGTGCTGGCCGGGCTCGTAGTGGAACAGCCGCTCCGTCATGCCGTCCCCGCCAGTGGCGAAGTAGCTCTTGATGGTGAATTCGAGAAAGTCGTCATCGGGCAACGAGGTGAAGGTAAAGGGGTGCTTCCTGTCGGCGTACCCGGCTTCATCCAGCGACAATTCCGTCGCCTGCCCCGGCTCGAACCGATATCCGGCCGGCCGTTCCACCCGGTAGGACCGCACATTGTGGGTTACTTGCTGAATTTTCAGGATTTTCACACGTTCGTGCACGGACGATCTCCTTGACCCCTGAAGAAGTCGATCGGGGCCCTCCGGTTCCCCCGAGCAGGTCCTGCAGCGCATGCCCAAATCGGCCCGAGACCCCCGCGACGCCTTCGGTTGCCTCGAGGAAACCTACCCTCCCCAAGGCACGTGCGTATCGAATGTGAAAGTGGCAATCCTGCCCGTAACCCTCTGCTTTAATTTGACACTTTCAAGCCCACGGGGTGCACATTTCGCGCCTTGCGGATCATGTCGCCCAGGCCGATTTCCCAGTTGTCCAGAAAACGAAAGGGACATGAAAATGAAGACCACAATCGCTCTCGCCGCTCTCCTCGTCGCCGGTGCCGTGTCGGCTCCCGCCCTCGCCAGCGACTCGTCATTCGACAACGACTGGTACGTGACCCAGCTGCAGCAGCGCGGCATCAACGCCGTCGAAGTCTATGAAGGTGCTCCCGGCGAAGTGCGCGCCGTCGTGAAGACCGCCGACGGCAAGCAGATCTTCCAGTACTTCAATGACGAGACCCTGGCGCCGATCGGTGCCGCCGGCAACAACACCCGCGTGATGACGAGGCTCGATACCGACGCCAAGGCCGATACCGGTCCGCAGCCGTCGCTGCTGATCGACAACTTCTTCGATTGATCCAGTCCCCGAGCCGGCGGGCAAACTACCCGCCGGTTCGCTAACTGCCGGCCCGCTGGCCTCTCCGGCCAGCCAACGGCCGGCGGTCAGCCACCGCTGACGCGCAGCAGCGTCACTGGCTCGCCGTCAGCTCGGGAATCGAACTCCCGCCGCGCGTCGAGCACGCTCTGCCAATGCTTGGCGGCAAATGTCTCGAAGGCCTCGAAGGCGACCAGCGCCTCCCGGCCGATCTCGGTCAGGCTGTAGTCTACCCGGGGTGGTATGGTGGCATAGCTCGTCCGGGACACGAAGCCGTCGCGCTCCAGCGCCCTGAGGCTGGCGGTCAGCGCCTTCTGCGAAATGGTGCCGATCTCGCGCTGCAGTTCGGAGAAGCGCATCGTCTCCCGCCGCAGCTGCAGCACGACGATCAGCGTCCACTTGCTGTTGCGGGTGGTGAGCATCTCTTCGATCACCAATGGATCGAAGGGCGGGCTCTTGGCCTGACGCATAGGCGAACTCCGAATGTCGACGCGCCGGATCTCTCCATCCTGTGCGCCGAGAATTCCCCTCGATGCCGAATATTGTGCCGACGTGGCGTTTTTCCAGTGCCGGCGTTGAGATTCAATGCGCCGTTGCCTAAACGTTCCATTAAATGACGGTAAGGCCTGCCCGGGCCGGACGGCTACCGGCGGACGAAGCTGAAGTAGAAGCTCGCCATCCGGCCTTCGCGTCGTGCCTTTTCCTCGTAGCGCGTCGGCTGCCAGCCGGGATATGGCTCATGCCAGTCCCCGGGGGTCGCCGGCCAGAACACGAAGTCAGGCGAGCGCAGGATGTGCGCCAACGTCCAGTTGGCGTAGTCCTCGATGTCGGTGGCGAAGCGGAAGAGCGCCCCCGGCCTCAGTACGCGCGCCAGTTCGCCCAGCGTCGTCGGGGAGACGAAACGGCGCTTGTGGTGGCGGACCTTCGGCCACGGATCGGGGTAGAGCAGGTAGGCGCCAGATAGGCTCGCTGTTGGCAACTTGCCAAGCAGCTTCAGCGCGTCATCGGCATAGAGCCGGACATTCCGCGTCTCGTCGGCGTCGAGCTTTTCCAGCAGCTTGGCGATGCCGCCCGAGAATACCTCGCAGCCGATGTAGCCGGTACCCGGGTTCTCACGCGCCTGGCGCGCCAGATGCTCGCCGCCGCCATAGCCGATCTCGATGATGATGTCCGACCTGTCGGGGAACAGCGTCGCCGGGTCGAGCGTGCCGTCGGGCAGGTCGATCTGCAGTTGCGGCAGCAGTTCGCGAAACAACCGATCCTGGCCCTTGTGGAGGCGCTTGCCCGAACGGCGGCCGAAGAAGGCGCGCTGCTCGCCATCGACATTGAGCGGGTGGTGGGGTTTGTCGGCCAATCGGTGCTCGCAAAATGAAGCGGTCCGCTACCTCGAGGCAGCGGACCCGGGAAGTCGTTGAAGCAAGCCTGCTCAGGCCGCCTTCACCGCGGCCTTGAGCGCCGGGACCAGGTCGGTCTTCTCCCAGCTGAACGAGCCGTCGCGGCCCGGCTTGCGACCGAAATGACCATAGGCCGAGGTCTTGGCGTAGATGGGCTTGTTGAGATCGAGCTGGGTGCGGATGCCGCGCGGCGACAGGTCGAACACCTGACCGAGCACGCTCTCGAGCTTGCCCTCCTCCACCTTGCCGGTACCGTGGAGGTCGACATAGATCGAGAGCGGCTTGGCGACGCCGATGGCGTAGCTGAGCTGGATCGTGGCGCGATCGGCGAGGCCGGCCGCGACGACGTTCTTGGCGAGGTAGCGCGCCGCGTAGGCCGCCGAGCGATCGACCTTGGAGGGATCCTTGCCCGAGAAGGCGCCGCCGCCGTGACGGCCCATGCCGCCGTAGGTGTCGACGATGATCTTGCGGCCGGTGAGGCCGGCATCCCCGTCCGGACCGCCGACGACGAACTTGCCGGTCGGATTCACGTGCCAAACGGTGTCGGCAGAGATCCAACCCTCGGGCAGCGCCGCGCGGACATAGGGCTCGACGATCTTCCGCACGTCTTCGGACGTCAGCGTCTCATCGACATGCTGGGTCGAAACGACGATCTGCGTCACGCCGACCGGGACACCATTCTCGTACTTCACCGTCACCTGGCTCTTGGCATCGGGGCCGAGCTTGATGGCGGCGCCCTCGCCTGCCTTGCGCGCGACGGTCAGCGCCTCGAGGATCTTGTGGGCGTAGTAGATCGGTGCGGGCAGCAGTTCCGGGGTTTCGCGCGAGGCGTAGCCGAACATGATGCCCTGGTCGCCGGCGCCGACATCCTTGTTGCCGGCTTCGTCGACGCCCTGCGCGATATCGGCCGACTGGCCGTGCAGCAGCACGTCGATCTTGGCGGTCTTCCAGTGGAAGCCCAGTTGCTCGTAGCCGATGGCACGGATCGCCTTGCGGGCGGTGGACTTGAACTTGGCGGGGTTGACCACCGGGTGGCCGGCGGCGTCGGTGAGCACCTTGCCGTCCTTGCCCTTCTTGAGCAGCGTCTCGGGCACGCGCACTTCACCGGCGATCACCACGCGGTTGGTGGTGGCGAGGGTTTCGCAGGCGATCCGGACCTTGGCCGGATCCATGCCGGCCTTCCTGGCCTCGCGGAACACCAGGTCGACGATTTCGTCGCTGATCCGGTCACAGACCTTGTCGGGATGACCCTCGGACACGGATTCCGAAGTAAACAGATAGGACGACCGCGCCACGGCGAAACCCCCGAAAACTGCCCAAAAAGTGCGAAAATCGCACAGTTTATGCGAGGTTTTTGCCACCGGCCGGGTTCCGGGTCAAGGCTTATATAAAGAAAGCTTTATATCCCGTCTCGGGCGGTTGCAGAATAATCATTCGAGTCGGCGCGGACGCCGCGCCACGATTCCGCTGATCAGCAGGCCCAGCGCGACCAGGGCGAAGAACGGCCAATCGCCCAGCCGGTTGAACAGGGTGCCTTCGGCGAGCTTCTCGGCTGGCACCACATCGAGCACGCCCGGCTGCAAGGGGGCCAGCGACGCGGTGATGCGGCCCAGCGGATCGGTCGCGAAGGTCATGCCGGTATTGGCGGCACGCAGCATCGGCAGGCCGGTTTCGACCGAACGGAGGCGGGTGAGGTGCGCGTGCTGGGCGGGGCCGAGCGAACCGTCGAACCACGCATCATTGGTGATGTTGAGGATGAACTGGGCCCGTTCGATGTCCTCTGGGCTGCCGATATCACCCGGAAACACCGCTTCGTAGCACACGAGGGCCAGAAACTCTGGCCAGCCCGGCCCCTGCATCAGCCGCTTGCCGTCGCCAGGTGCCCAGCCGTTGGTTCCGGGCACGAACTGGTTGATGCCGAACAGCCGCCAGAAGGACTGGAACGGCAGGTACTCGCCGAAGGGCACGAGGTGGGACTTGTCGTAGCTCGCCACCACCTCGCCATTGGTGTCGATGGCGAGGATCGAGTTGAACCCCGGGTTGTCGGGGATGGGCAGGCCGTCGTCGCCGATAGGCTCGCGCGGCGCGCCGGTGAGCAGGAGGGTATCGGGGGGCAGGGCGCGGGCGATGCGCGCCAGGGCATCGGGATAGGTCGAGAGGAAGAACGGGAATACCGATTCCGGCCAGACGAGCATCGTGATGCCGTCGAGCCCGGGATCGGAGGGCGTCAACTGCTGCGACGACAGGTCCAGCAGGCCGGTGATGATGCGGCTCGGGTCACCCTGGCTCCAGTCGGCATGGTCGAGGATCATCGGCTGCACCATGCGCAGCTTCGTGTCGGTGCGCGGCATGACCGGTGTATTGCCCAGCCGCCAGTAGCCGTAGCCGAACTGCAGCGCGAGGCACGCCATCGCTACCGTGAAGGGCAGCACGCGCAAGGCCCAGCCGCGCTGGTCGGCGGGCCAGATCAGCGCCGGGGTCGCCGCCATGAGGATGGCGATCAGCGTCAGGCCGTAGAGGCCGGTGATCGAGGCGAGCTGCATCAGCTGGTCGGTGCCGGTGAGCGCGTAGCCGATCAGGTCGAATGGGAAGCCCGTCAAGAGATTGCCGCGTGCCCACTCGGCGAGCGCGAGACAGGCGGTGAAGGTGACGATGCGGAACCAGCCGCCGGTCCACATCAGGTGCGCCAGCGCGCTGCCCAGCCCCCAGAAGACAGCGAGAATGGCGGCGAGCCCGGCAATGCCGAACGGCATCAGCACGAGGAAGATACCGCCCTGCTGGATGAAGGCGGCTCCGAGCCAGTGCAGCGCCACGCTGAAATAGCCGAGCCCGAACGCGAAGCCGATCCAGAAGGCGGGGCCGAAGAGCCGGCCGAACAGCGTTGCGCGCCGCTCGGCGCCATCGAGAGCCCAGATCCAGACCGGCAGCGCGAGGAACAGCGCCGGCAGGAAGAACAGCGGTGGTGCCGACGTCGCGGCAATGGCTCCGGCCACAACCACGATCAGGAAACGTCGCCAGCCATGGCTCAGCATCACGGTCTCGGCGAGCCAGGTCATTTGGTGCTCGAATCAGGTGGCATCGCGCTAGGTTGCGGGGCGTGGACGCCGGGTCAAGCTTGGGAGGATGACGTGACGGTGAGTTGGGACCGAGTGACGCCGGAAGACGCGGGCTTCGCGGCCAGCCTCGAACGCAGGTTCGATGCCGGGCTCGAATCCGGGCTGCTGCGCGATTTCCACGCGCTGGCCATGAGCCGCAACGGCAAGCTGGTGTTCGAGCGGTATTTCGAGGGCCGCGACGAAGCCTGGGGCGACGACATCGGCCACGTCGTCTTCGGCCCCGACACGCTGCACGACCTGCGCTCGGTAACCAAGAGCATCACCAGCCTGCTCTACGGAATCGCGCTGGAGCGGGGCCTGGTCCCTGCCCTCGATGCGCCCGTCGTCGATGGCTTCCCCGAATATCCCGACCTCGTCGCCGATCCCGAGCGCCGCCGGATCACGGTCGAGCACACGCTCAACATGACGATGGGCATGGAGTGGGACGAGAACCGGCCCTACACCGACCCTCTCAACTCCGAGATTGCCATGGAAATGGCACCCGATCGCTACCGGTTCATCCTCGATCGGCCGATCGTCGGGCCGCCAGGCCAGCGCTGGATCTACTCGGGTGGTGCCGTGGCGCTGATCGGTGCGCTCCTCACCCGCGGCACGAAGCAGTCGCTGACGGAGTTCGCACGCCAAACCCTGTTCGGCCCGCTCGGCATCGACGATTTCTACTGGTGCGCCGGCGCCGACGGCGCGGAGTCGGCCGCCTCGGGCCTGCGCATGACGAGCCGCGGGCTGCTCCGCATAGGCGACATGCTGGCCAATGGCGGGGTGTTCGCGGGGCGGCAGGTGGTGCCGAAAAGCTGGGTCGATGCCTGCATGACCTCGGCGATCCAGACAGCGTTCGACACCGGCTATTCCCGGCTGTGGTATCTCGAAACCGCGCGTACCCCGGCGCTCGCAGGCGGGGCGCCGTGGGCCGGCGGCTTCGGCAATGGCGGCCAGCGGCTGTGGTTCAGCCCCTCCACCGGCATCGCCGCCGTCGCCTATCTGGGCCAGTACAACGACTGGTCGAGCTGGATCATGCCGACCCGCTTCTGGCTGGAGGTGGTCATGCGGAACTTCGATCGGGCGTGAGGCTAGATCAGGTCGTCAATGGTGAGATTGAGAGCGGTGGCAATGCGCGTCAGTTCTGCTTCACTCAGCGTCCGTTCACCCGCCTCGACCTGCGCAACAAGCTCCGAATCGATATCAGCCTTCACAGCAAGCGTAGCAACATCCAGTCCGCGATACTCGCGCCAGACGCGGATCAGGCTCTCGCCGCTCAACAGGCGATCGACCATCTCCGACGGTATGAACTCATCGCGTCCTTCAGCGATGTTGGTAAGAACGCGGTCGGCAGCCGCGATATCAGCAGCATCGAGCAAAGCCTCGTACTCGTCCAATGACATGACGACCATCGTCTCCCCACTTGGGGTAACAATCCGCTGTGCACCAAGCGACCTACTCATAGACTCCTCCACGCGGACCGACCTTCAGGACTGTGAGCACCCGATAACGATCATCCATCACCACGCGCCAATCGCCGACACGAAGCCGGATATACGGCGAACCCTTGAGGGCCTTGACGTTGTTGCCAAGGCTAGCCGGAGCATCGGCATACCTGAGCGACCTTGCCCCGGATACGGTCTTCGTCCGTCCTCGGCATACGACGCAGCACTTTGGCAGCGGCCGCTGAATATATCACCTCACGCATGGACGAAAGCTAGCCGACGACGGGGCAACCCGCCAGCGGCGATCGATTACGCCCCTGCTGACGGCGGGTCGGCGGGTGGGGGCGCTACTGTGGTCTCAGCGACCACAGCCTTTGTAGTCGCCTTCTCCACCGGCGGCTTGGGCGGCCTCGGCGCGCGCTGCTTCAGGCGCTTGATCTTCACGCGCTTCACCTGGCGGCTGTCGGATTGCATGACCTCGAACTCGAAGCCCTTGATGCCGTTGACCGTCTCGCCCTTCTGCGGAACGTGTCCCGCAAGCTCGAAGACCAGGCCGCCCAGGGTCTCGACCTCGTCGGCATGAGCGCCGGGGTCGAAATCGGGCCCGATCACCTCGCGCACTTCCTCGAGTTCGGCCCGGGCCGAGGCGATGAAGACGTTGGAGTTGACCTTGCGGACCAGCGCCACGTCGTCGTCGTGCTCGTCCTCGATTTCACCGACCACGGCTTCGAGCAGGTCCTCGATGGTGACGAGGCCGTCGGTGCCGCCATATTCGTCGATCACCACCGCCATGTGCACGCGGCGCTGCTGCATCTGCTGCAGCAGGTCGCCCACCGGCATCAGCGGCGGCACGAACAGCACCTGGCGCACGATGTCGAGCCTTTCCAGCTTCGAGCGCAGCGGCGGCGACACCAGCTTGACCGGCAGCGTCGCTTCGGGATCCGTCACCGGTTCGGTGATGCGGCGCAGCGCGTCCTTCACGTGGATAAAGCCGATGATGTCGTCGAGGCTGTCGTCGTAGACCGGCATGCGCGAGTGGCCGACATGGCGGAAGCGCGTCACCAGGGTAGCCAGGGTCTCGGTCTTCTCGATCGCCTCGATATCGGCGCGTGGGACCATCACGTCCTCGACTCGCTTCTCGCCCAGCTCCAGCACGTTCTTGAGGATTGCGCGCTCGGACTGGGTGAAATCGGCGGTTTCGCCGCTGTTCTCGCTTTCGAGCGCGACTTCGAGATCGTCGCGCAGCGATACCGTGCGCAAGGCGAATACCCCGCGCAGCCAGTTCCAGATTCGTTGCCCCAGCGAAGCCGTTGGGGCGGGACTAGAGGGAGGCTCGGCGGCCGGGGGGTGCGCCGGCTTGCGCGGCGCGGTGAGACTGTCGTCGTTCATGTAATGAGGCCCATGTGCACATGGACCTGCCCGTTGATCGAAGGCCTATTCTAGCTATCGACGTAAGGGTCGGCAATGCCGAGGGTGGCGAGAATTTTCGTTTCGAGCGATTCCATCTTCACCGCATCGGCCTCCTCGATGTGGTCGTAGCCGAGCAGGTGCAGGAAACCGTGCACCACGAGGTGGGTGAAGTGGGCCTCGAGAGTGATGCCCATCTCCCTCGCCTCGGCCTCTACGGTCTCGCGGGCGAGGGTGATGTCGCCGACGAGTCCGAGAACAGGCGTGAACGGCTCAAGCTGCGGGAAGCTCAACACGTTGGTGGATTTGTCGAAGCCGCGCCACTGCTTGTTGAGTTCGCGCTGCTCTGCGTCATCGGTCAGCACCACTGTGACTTCGGCGACGCCCGCGACCTTAGCCTGCGACTGGGTCAGTGCTTCATGGATGGCGGTCCCGGCGATCTCTTCGAGACCATCCGGCCAGCCATCGGCATTGACGACAAAGGCGACTTCGAGAGGAGCTTGCATCAGGCCTTATCGGCCGGCGCGTTCTGCGCCGCAAGCCTCGCCGCGGCATCCGCCTCGTAGGCCCGGACAATGCGGCCGACCAGCGCGTGGCGAACCACATCCTTGTCGTTGAAGCGCGAAATGTGCACGCCTTCGACGCCGTCGAGCAGCTTCACCGCCTCGATCAGCCCCGATTTCTCGCCGCGCGGCAGGTCGACCTGAGTCGGGTCGCCGGTGACGATCATCTTGGAGTTCTCGCCCAAGCGGGTCAGGAACATCTTCATCTGCATCGAGGTGGTGTTCTGTGCCTCGTCGAGGATGACCACGGCGTTGGCGAGCGTACGGCCGCGCATGAAGGCGAGCGGCGCCACTTCGATGATGCCCGAAGTGATGCAGCGCTCGACATGCTCGGGGCGCATCATGTCGTAGAGCGCGTCGTAGAGCGGGCGGAGATAGGGGTCGACCTTCTCCTTCAAGTCGCCGGGCAGGAAGCCGAGTCGCTCGCCGGCTTCGACCGCCGGACGGCTCAGGACGATGCGGTTGATGTCGCCGCGTTCGAGCAGGGTCGCGGCATGGGCGACGGCGAGATAGGTCTTGCCGGTACCCGCCGGGCCGACGCCGAACACCAGTTCGGCCCGGTCCATGGCGCGCATATAGGCGTCCTGCGCCGGCGTGCGGGCGACGATGGTGGCCTTGCGGGTAGCGATCTGCGCCATCCGGACCTTGCCCTTCTTTTCGAGCGTCGGCAGGGTGAGCTGGCTGTCCTCGGTCTGGATCATGCGGATCACCGCGTCGACCGTGGCCACATCGACGGGCGAGCCTTCCTCAAGCTGGCCGTAGAGCGATTCAAGCACGCGCCGAGCCTGATCGACGGTGCTTGCCGCGCCCTTCAGCATCACGTGGTTGCCGCGTGGCGTCGCCTGCACGCTCAGTCGCTGTTCGATCAGGGCGAGGTGCTGGTCGAAATCGCCATAGAGCTGGGCGGCCAGCCGGTTGTCTTCGAAGGCGAGTTCAAGCTGCGAGGAATGGGCGTTGTCGGTCGTCGGGGACACGTGCCTGCTCAAATCGCTGGGGCTCCTTGTGGGTGCCCTCAGAGGTGGGACACCATGGCTTGAGACTCAAGTACGCTAACAGGATTCCGTTCCGCGTCTGTGACAATCTTGCCAATGAGCGAGTTATTCCGCGCTTCGACAATATCCACCGGCACGATCTGGCCGATCAGCCGCTCGGGCCCGTCCATATGCACGGCCTGGAGATAGGGCGAGCGCCCGCCGATCTGTCCGGGCTGGCGGCCGGGCTTCTCGATCAGCACCGGCACGGTGCGCCCGACGGTCGAGCGCAGGAACTCGCGCATCTGCAGGTTGATCTGCTCATTGAGGCGGTTCAGCCGCTCGGTCTTCACCGCCTCGTCGACCTGCCCGTCCATCGTGGCGCCCGGCGTGCCCGGCCGGATCGAGTATTTGAAGGTGTAGGCCGAGGCGTAGCCGACCGCCCTGACGA
>JAEYYP010000084.1 GCA_023428425.1 Pseudomonadota bacterium | reverse complement strand
TCGAAGTTGCGGAGCGGCTTGATCGACGGCGACATTCGTCCACTCGCGACTTCTAGCCAAGCTGACTAGACCGTGCTCTTTTTGGGTCAACCTCGTCTTGCGAGCAGAATGCCGAGGATTACAATTGCGCCACCGGCGATCTGATGCATGCCGAGCGATTCGTGTAGCACTAGCCAGGCAACGCACGCTGCCACAATCGGTTGAATAAGCAGGGTCAGTGACGAAAAGGAAGCGGGCAGCAGAGCGAGAGCATAGACGATGAGTCCTTGTCCGCCGACATGGCAGACCCAGCCTAGCGCAACAAGAATGACCCAACCCGTGCCAGTGGTCGGCCAGAAGCTCGCCTCCCAGACGAGTGCGACAGGCAGCATGCATAAAGCTGCCGAGCCCGTAGTCCAGAGCATTGTCGTCAGTGTTGAGTATCGCGCACGTAGCTGTGCCAGCGACAGCAAATAGCCTGAGTAGAAGATTGCAGCGAGGATAGCGACCGCGTCACCGCTGGTGGTTCCGCTGGGTGCCGAGCCCGGTTTGCTGCTGAGCAGGATAACCCCGGCGATCGCTAAGGCAAGCGCCGCCATAAATCTGCGCGAGACGATGCTTCCAAATAGGAGCCAACTCCCGAGCATGACGAAGACTGGTGAAAGATTGGCCAGGAGGGTGGCGTTTGCCACCGATGTCATCGTGATCGAAATATGCCATGCGATCAGGTCGCCGGCGAGCATAGTGCCGGGAAAGATGAGTGCCAACATATCGCGGAGGGAACGCGGACGTTCGTGGACATTCGGATTGCTGCTCTGGGTTATCCTCCACGCTAGCAGAGGCAGAAAAGCCAAGCCGACCCGCCAGAACGCCGTCGAGACCGGCCCCAATTCGGACAATCGGACGAAGATCGGCGATAGTCCGATCAGCACGCCGCCGAGCAAAAGCGCAGATAATGAGAGGCCTGTTGCACGGTCGATGGGTAGCTTAGGTATATTGTTCACCATGTCTCATGAAGTCCGCCTAGCGGGCATACCGCTGATGATTCTGTCAAGGACGATACTGTATTAGCTAGGTTACTTAATGTCCGATCAATCGCGCGACCGGTGCTTTTATAGGCGGGCGCTTTTTGAGGGCGCTGGCGTCTCCAGCGCACCAACGGGCCTTTGATCGCTCTGGCCGGGATCAACCTTTGTTGCGGTTCATCGAACCGCCGCGACAAGCTGCAGGATATCCAGTGCGTGGTTCAGACGAGAGCTGTACGGGACGCGGATATTTCGTCGTCTCAGCGAGGTGAGTCCCTCAACGCTTACGGTATAGCGAGCTGCTGCAACACAGGAGTAGAACGCCCCTCGGGACAATATCGAAGCGCGGGCGCGCAGCACTCATCACACCCTCCAAGGAACCGAGTATGAGGGCGTAGGATTGATCACCAGCTGCCGTCAATCCGAAGAAACCGGTTATGGGACCATGGGCGCTGCAGATTACAACGCCGACTTCCGTCATGAATACCCAGTAGGTCCCCACGACCTGCGCTATCGTTTCGGCCAAGGCGAAATCTGTTGCTCAGTTACTGTTGAGTTACCCGCTTGTCTTGACATCACGTGGCAGGGATTTGGCAGTCGGCCTCGATTTACGGATCCGCTGAGCGCCTGCTTTGCGGTACTTCACCTCCCGCGCGCCAAAAATATAGAGGTCGAACGGATAACGGTCTTCTCCAACCTCGTGCTGCACGAGGGCATGAAGCTTTGCAACCATGCGTTCGATCAGGGCCAAGCCGCGGCTGGGATGATCCTGATGCGCCAGATTTTCAAGCTCGCCGGAGTAGTTCACGAGGTCGTACAGCGCAACATCGCTGGTTGCGAGGAGTTCGTCGAGCGTTGACGGATTGCCGTATTCCTCCGGGCTGAACCAGCGCACCAGCTTATAGCGTCCGTCCACGACACCGCGGAAGAAGTTGCGCTTTTCGAAGTCGGGCGCCCCATATTTCCGCCCCCTTTCTTTTAGCTCCTCCGGCTTTTTCATTGCCTCTTCGGTGAACTCGAGGCTCATGTCGCTGAGATCCTTGAGCGTGCCGGTCAGGGATCAGTCCGTGCCGAGCATATTGAGCCCGTCCCAGCACAAGAGTGCCCGGTGGCCGGGAGCGTTGACGCTGCCGCGCGGACCATCCCCGTTCGGATCCGTGGTCGGAGTCTTGAGACTGCGTCCCTTGAGGTGCGGATAGCGTCGCCGGATCTCGTCATCTGTGAGGCCTGTAAAGCCCAGGAGCGTGGTGGTCGCCCGTGAAGATCTACTTCGAGGCGCTCCTTACTTGACCGGCGCTCGACGATGCGTTTGCGCCCGACGGTGCCTTCGGTGGATCTAAGGTGCCTGCTGTTCTGAATGGAGTGTACCCTGTGTGATCGGAGAATTTGATGCCCTTCATCTTCTCGCACTCGACCGACGGGCGGACGAACGTCTGCGGCGGGATGGCATTCCATAATCGCTTGCGCTAGGCGCTAGATTGCTGGCTTTGGCATCCGCAAGATCACGCGGCAGCCCGGCGCGAGGTCCTCCATCGTCATGGTCCCGCCGAGCTGCTGGGTTAATAGCGCAACGACCCGCGAGCCCACGCCCTCAGGTGCGTCTTCGCGCCGACCGATGCCGTTGTCGGTCACCGAAAGGGTCACCTCATCGTCTGCGCGCAGCGTAACCTGGATCACGCCCGCGCGGCCTTCCGGAAAAGCATACTTGAGGCCGTTGGTGACAAGCTCGTTGACGATGATCGCCAACGGTACGGCCACTTCGCTATGAAGATACAGCTCGTCGGCCTCGGACTTGATGGCGACCGGGCTCGTCCCACTGATCGATGCGGCGAGATGCTGGCAGATTTTCATCAGGTACTCGCGTGCATCCACGACCTTCCGGTCGGCGCGCAGCGTGAGATGGTCATAAACTTCCGCCATCACCTGAATGCGATCAGCCATCTCTTTCAGCGCTTCGGAAGCCGTCACGACAGGATGTTTCGCCTGCAGCCGCATCATGGCAGACAGCATGGCCAGGTTGTTCTTGGTACGGTGCGCCAGCTCCATGAGCAGGACGGACTTGGCTGTCTCGGCCCGGATGGCCCGTTCCATCTCGGTCCGCAGCGCTTCACCGACCAAACCAACGGCTGCGCCGGTCACGGAGAACAATATGACGGCTACCGGCACATTTCCTGAAACCGGCGCACCTGAGATGATCGAGAGGTAGGCGAAACCCGTACCGAGCGCGGTTGCAAACAGCGACGCCCACCGATCGAACATGAAGCCCGCCGCGAAGATGCCGGGCAGCACGAAGAAAAAACCGACAAAGCCCGAAAGATTTTGGAGGCCGACTTGTACCGCGATGCAGAACGCCATGATGACGGTGGTTGTCGCGTACCGGACCCACACAGGTTGCGGTTTTACAGGGAGGAATGAGAGAAGCTTTTCCATCAATCGTATCGTCAATTATTAATCTGTCAGCGGCGCTACTG
>JAEYYP010000013.1 GCA_023428425.1 Pseudomonadota bacterium | reverse complement strand
CGCTGCCCGGCTTTTCCGGGCAGACAGCGTCGCAGTTGGTGAGGTCGGGTCGAGCCGATGAGCTGGCGACCTACATCGACGCCGTCGATGCGGGCGTGCACTCGTAGCCGACAGATCGGGCTACCTTGCCTACTTCGCCCCCCGCAGGGCCAGCGCCCGTTGCGCGCGGATCGAGAACAGCACGAGCGCCGCGATGGTCACGACGAACGGGATCGAGCGGATCAGTTCGGCCGGTGCGTCCTTGAACAGGCCGGGCATCACCACGGCCAGCGCCTCGAACGTGCCGAACAGCAGCGCCGCCAGCAGGGCGCCGACCGGGTGGCGGGCGCCCAGCAGCACCGCGCCCAGCGCGATGAAGCCGCGCCCCGCCGTCATGTCGCGGGTGAAGCCGACGTAGTTGAACATGGCGAGCTGCGCACCGCCCATGCCGGCCAGCGCTCCGGAGACGACAAGGCTCCAGGTGCGGATCTTCATCACCGGGATGCCGGCCGCCTCGGGCGCCGCGGGATATTCGCCGACGCCGCGCAGCCACAGGCCCCAGGGCGTGCGATAGAGGAAATACCACACCGCGAACACCACGAAGGCGGCGATCCAGCTCAGCACCGAATGGCCCGACAGGAACGCCGTCAGCGTCGGGCCGACCACCGGGATCTGGCTGAGGAAACTCAGGTCGACCGCTGGCACGGCCTTGGACGGCAGGTTGATCGACGTACCCTTGTCGCCGCCTGTCGCCATCGAGAGGGCGAACACCGTGCCGCCGGCCGCGAGGATGTTGATGGCGAAGCCGACGAGGATGATGTCGGCCTTCATGCGGTAGGCGAAGAAGGCCATCAGCAGCCCGAGGAAGGCACTGGCGGTCATGCCGGCCATCACGGCGACGTACCAGGGGGCATAGACCGACGCGAGCACGGCGGTGAGGCAACCCACCAGCATCATGCCCTCGAGCGCCACGTTGAGGGCTCCCGACAGGTCGGCGACGAGGCCGCCCATGGTGGCGAGCAGCAATGGCGTCGCCATGCGGATGATGGTGACGAAGAAGGCCGCCGAGAAGACGGTGAGGAAGAGATCCATCATTTGGCGGCGCTCCCGGCCGGCACTGCACTGGTGGCGGGCGAGGCCCCGCGCTTCAGCAGGCGCTTGATGAAGTTGACCGAGAAACTCGACGAGACCAGCAGGATGATGATCGCGGTGACCACGCCGATCACTTCGGCCGGCACGTCAGTGCGGATGTTCATCAGCTGCGCGCCCTGCCGCAGGTAGCCGTAGAACAGCGCCACGATGGGCACCGCGAGCGGCCGGCTGCGCGCCACGATGGCGACGAGGATGCCTTCGAACGCGAGGTTGCCCTCGAACAGCACCGTCAGCTTGCCCCAGCCCTGGCCCTGCACGAACATCGAGCCGAGCAGGCCGCCCAGCGCTCCCGCCGCCGTCATGGCCGAGACCATGATGAACGTCGCCTTGATGCCGGAATACTCGGCAAAGCGCGGGTTGTGGCCGACGAGCCGGAGCTTCAGCCCCCAGCTGGTGCGGTAGAGGGCGAACCACACCACCGCCACCGCCAGCAGCGCAAAGACGAAGCCGTAGTCGAGCCGGGTGATGCTGAAGCCGTCGAACTTGATCAGCTGCGGGATCACGGCGGTGTCGGGGAAGTCGTTGGTGGTCAGCACGCCGACGGCCGGCTTGGGCAACTGGGCCCGCACCAGGTAGTTGCAGAGCTCGATCGCGATGTAGTTCAGCATTAGCGACGAGACGATCTCGTTGGCGCCGAGCTTGGCCTTGGCGATGCCGGGGATGAAGCCCCAGACGGCACCGGCCAGCATGGCGGCGGCCATGCCGAGCGGAATGCCGGCCCATGTCGCCCCGAGCGGCGACAGCGCCACATAGGTCGCGGCGATGGCGCCGACATAGACCTGCCCCTGCACGCCCATCGAGAACTGCCGGGCCTGGAACACCAGCGAGAAGGCGAGCCCAGTGATGGTGAGCTTGGCCGCATCGTCGAGCCACAACCCGATGGTGCGCGGCTTCTGCGGGATCTGGGTCAACAGCACGTTCAGCGCCTCGAACGGCGCCTTCGAGGTCAGCAACACGACGACGAAGGCGACGCCGAGCGCGATCAGCAGCGCACCGACGGCCCGCCCGACCTCGGTTCGGACAGCGTTCCAGCGCGAGGTGCGGTCGATGGTGGGGACATTGCTCATCGGAGGGCCACCTGCATTTCAGCCGCGGACTGGGTGGAAAGGCCGAGCATGTAGGTGCCCAGAGTTTCCGCCGTGAGGTCGGGGGAGTTGACGAAGGCGGCGACGATCTTGCCGCGATAGAGCACCACGAGCCTGTCGCTGAGCGCCAGCAATTCGCTGAGGTCGGCCGAGCTCAGCAGCACCGCAGCGCCGGCGTCGCGGGCATCGGTAATGGTGCGCCAGATGAACTGCGTGGCGCCCAGGTCGACGCCGCGCGTCGGCTGGTTCACCAGCAGCAGCCGGGGGTGCTCCGCCAGTTCGCGCGCCACCACGACCTTCTGCATGTTGCCGCCCGAGAGCGTGCCGACGCCGTAGCCGGGGCCGCCGACGCGGATCGAGAACTGCTCGATCAGCTTCACGGCATTGGCCTTGATCGCCTTGAGGTCGAGCAGCCCATTTCGCACGTAGCGCGTGTCGTTCAGCCGTGTCGCCACCAGGTTCTCGGCCACCGTGGCGCCGGTGGCGAGCCCCTCGGCGATGCGATCCTCCGGGATAGAGGCGAGCCCGAGGCCACGCCGTTCCAGCACGCTCAGGCCAGCGGCGTCCCGATCGGCGATACGGATGTCGCCCGCCGCGATCGAGCGCAGCCCGGCGATGGCCTCGAGCGTCTCGGCCTGGCCGTTGCCCTCGACGCCCACCAGCCCGACGATCTCGCCGGCATGGACGTTGAGGTCGAGCCCCGCCACCACCTCGGTGCCGCGGGCATTGACGACGCGGAGGCCCGTCACCGAGGCGACGCGTTCGGATTGGTCGGTCGGCTTGCGGTCGACCCGAAGGCTAACCTCGCGCCCCACCATCATGGCGGCAAGGCTCTGCTCGGTGACCTCGGAGGTCTTCACCTGACCCACCGTCTTTCCCTGGCGCATCACCGTGATGGTGTCGGAAATCTCCAGCACCTCGGGCAGCTTGTGGGCGATGAAGATGACCGTCTTGCCCTGCGCCACCAGCGAGCGGATGGCGACGAACAGCTCCTGCACCTCCTGCGGGGCGAGCACTGCGGTCGGCTCGTCGAGGATCAGGATGCGGGCGTTGCGGTAGAGCGACTTCAGGATCTCGACGCGCTGCTGCTGGCCGACCGGCAGGCTGCGCACCGGCGGCAGCGGATCGACCTTCAGGCGAAACTTGTCGGACAGCGCCTGCACCTCGGCAATCGCCGTCCGGCGGTCGAAGCGGATGCCGGAGCGGGGCTCCGAACCCATCACCACGTTCTCGTAGACGGTGAAGCTCGGCACCAGCGAGAAGTGCTGGAACACCATGCCGATGCCCGCTTCGATCGCGTCGCG
Organism: Pseudomonadota bacterium; assembly: GCA_023428425.1. Lineage (GTDB taxonomy): Bacteria > Pseudomonadota > Alphaproteobacteria > Rhizobiales > Devosiaceae > Devosia_A. Next base: position 5,597 of record JAEYYP010000013.1, on the reverse strand, counting down.
CGGGCCGGGAAATGCTACCTGCTTGCCGTCGAGCAGCAGGGTGCCGGCATTGGGCTGCTCCAGCCCGAAGAGAATTTTCATCAGCGTGGACTTGCCCGCGCCGTTCTCGCCGACCACGGCGTGAACCTCGCCCGGCTGGATGACGAGGTTCACCCCGTCATTTGCCACCACCCCGCCGGGATAGGTCTTGCCGATCCCGATTGCTTCAAGAAGCGCCATGCTGCCCCGCGCCAATCCATCCTGTGGGTTTGCCGCCGATACGCCCCGGCGGATGCCCCATGAGAAGAGGGGCCCCGCGTCGCCGCGGAGCCCCCGATCTGATTACATCACCGAGTCGACGACCAGTTCGCCCGCGGCGATCTTGGCCTCGAGGGCCTCGACTTCGGCACGGACATCGGCGGGCACGAGCTTCTCGTAGTACTCGTTCTCCGAAATGCCGACAGCGCCTTCCTTCACGCCGAGCAGCACGCCCGTGCCGTACGCGGCAGTGCCGTCGATCGTGGCCTGGAGCTGCTGGTAGAGCGACTCACCGACGCGCTTTTCCACCGAGGTCAGGATCACGTCGGCCTGGGCCGGGTCGGAATCCTTGAAGATCAGGGCCTGGTCGCTGTCGACGCCGACGGCGAGCGTGCCGGGAGTCTCCTTGACGGCCTGCAGCGCGCCGAGGCCGGTGCCGCCGGCGATCGGGAACACCACGTCGGCGCCCTGGTTGATCTGCGCGAGCGCGATTTCCTTGCCCTTGGCCGGGTCGTTGAAGGTGCCGGCCACCTGGTTGAGGATCGTCACGTCCGGGTTCGCCGCCTTGGCGCCCTGGTCGAAGCCGACCTTGAAGTCGGTGACGGTGGGGAACTCCATGCCGATGATGGTCGACAGCACGCCCGACTTCGACACCTTGGCCGAAGCGTAGCCGGCGAGGTAGCCGGCAGCGGCGGTGGTGTACTGGATGGCGAGGACGTTCTTGCAGTCGCAGGCCGAGAAGTCCGGCGTGTCGTCGAAGTCGATGAACTTGACGTCCGGGTATTCCGGGGCCAGCTCGACGATGTAGCCGGTCATGTCGAACGTGCCGGCGATGATCACGTCGTAGCCGGAATCGGTGGCGTCGGCGAGGCCGGCCTGCCACTTGGAACGGTCGTAGCCGAGCTCGATCACCTTGACGTCGACCGGCAGGTCGGCCTGGGCCCGCACCATGCCGGAGTGAGCGTCGTCGAAGAAGCTCTTGTCACCCAGCGTGCCGTGCAGCACCAGGGCGACCTTGAGCGGGTTGTCCTTGGTGTATTCCTGCGCGGAAGCGGGGATGGCGGTCGAGGCCATCATCGAGGCGGCGAGGGTGGCGCCCAGCGCGACCTTGCCGAAGGTACCGAAAAGAGACATGCGCACTCCTGTTGCGTTCGTTTTTCAGCGTTATGGGGTGTAGGCGGCGGAACGGGCGTAGAGGGCGTCGACCTTCCCGATATCGACCTCCTCGACGAACGTAATTTTCGGGGTGCCGAGGCGCCCCGAGGGATCGACCAGCGTCATGCCGCGTGTCAGCCCCGGCGACAGCTCGACACTGGAAGAAGCAAGGACCGACTTCGTCACCATCGATGGGTCCAGCACCACGGCGGCGGCCAGCGGATCGACATACAGGAAGCGGTCGGGATTGCCGCGGCGGATGCCGTTCTGCCGGGCATGCGAGGCAAGGGCCTGCGAGAAATCACTGAGGTCGCTCTGCGGGATGCCCTCGAACAGGGCGTCGACGCGCTCGCCTTCCATATAGTGGGTGGTGCAGGGCTCCCACGGGATCACCACCGTCTCGATGCCGGCGGTCAGCACCACGTGGGCGGCCTCCGGGTCGGCATAGATGTTGAACTCGGCGGCCGGCGTGGTGTTGCCGCGCCCGTACACGTTGCCACCCATGATGGTCAGTGTGCCGATGCCATCGACGATCGAGGGTTCGAGCCGCAGCGCCAGCGCCAGGTTGGTCAGCGGCCCGATCATCAGGATATCGACGCGCTCGCCCTTGCCGGCGGCCTCGCCAAACACCCGGCGCAGTTCGCCGACGCCGTCGTTCGAAGCAGGCAGCGCCTGCTGCGCCGGACGGCGGGCGCCGCCGAGACCGTCATCGCCATGCACGTACTTGGCGTCGATGATCGGCTGGGTGAGCGGGCGGTCGGCGCCCATGTGGACCGGGATATCGACGTTGAGGTGGGCGCAGACGGCCAGCAGGTTGGTCGTCGCCTGGTCGCGACCGACATTGCCGAACACCGTGGTGATCAGGTCGGGCACCTTGCCGTTGGCGACCAGCAGGATCAGCGCCTGTGCGTCGTCGACGCCCCCGTCGCTGTCGAAGATGAATTTCCGCGTCAAACTAGGCTACTTTCGTGTTGTTGGTCTTTTTCGCCGCGGCCACCCTGTCCCAGAAATCCCGGTAGGTGGCCGAGTACTCGCGGCGGATCGTATCATAGGGTTTTCGTGTCAGCTGCCGGTCTTTCACCAGCTGCTCGCCTGCCACCCACAGGTGCCTGAGGTCGCGACCGGACCCCGAATAGACGAGCAGCGTCTCCGGGTCGGGCGTTTCGGAATAACCGGGGCCGGTGAGGTCGAAAGCGACGATGTCGGCCGCCTTGCCCACTTCGAGGCTGCCGATCTCGTGGTCGAGCCCGAGCGCCCTGGCGCCCTCGATCGTCGCCATGCGGACGAGGTCGCGCGAGCTGAGCGGCTGCGCCACCCCTTCGCGATGCGAAGCGACGAGACCTGCCACCCGCATCTCCGACACCATGTCGTAGGAATTGTTGGCCGCGACATTGTCGGTGCCGAGCGCCACCGTCACGCCCGCCGCCCTGAGCGGCACGGCCGGGCAGATGCCTTCGCGGCCCGAACGCAGCCCGGCCGAGGCGTTGTACGAGACCGAGGCATTCGGCGCCCGGGCGAACACCGCGATATCCTCGTCGGAGAGGTCGATGCAGTGCGCCGCGTGGATGCGGCCATCGAAGAAGCCGATCTTCTCGAGCGCCACCGCCGCCGTGGTGCCGTAGCGCGCCATCGTCTCGGCATTGTCCTCGGGCCCGCAGGCCATGTGGAGGTGCAGCCCGACGCCGTACTTGTTGGCGACCGCCACCTCGTCGACCAGCAGCGCCTCGGTGTTGTCGACATAGGGCGCATGCGGGCCGAACCACGGAATCACCCGGCCATCGGCTGAGCGCTGCTGCTCCAGGAAGGCCGTCGCCTTGGCCAATTCCTCGTCGCCGCGCCGCTCGTCGCCCAGTTGCACGATGCCATAGGCGATCACCGAGCGGAGGCCGGCTTCCTTCACTGCGTCGGCGATCTCCTCGGCAAAGAAATACTGGTCGCAGAAGGTCGTGGTACCCGAAAGCGCCATCTCGGCGCAGCTCAGCGCCACCGCCGGGCCGATATCGGACGCGACCAGCGACAGCTCGGGCTCGCGGATGGTGTTGTACCAGCCCGCCATGGTGAGCAGGCTGTGGCCTTCCGAGCGGCCGCGGAACAGCACCATCACCGAATGGGTATGGGCATTGACCAACCCCGGCATGACGAGGTGCCCGGTCAGGTCAAGCACCTCGTCAAAGCCGGATGGGTTGGGAGTATCGGCCCTGGCTCCGACACCGCTGATCCGGCCGTCCCGAATGGCGACGAAGCCGCCATCGAACACGGCATTTCCAGCGTCCACGGTGAGCACAGTCGCCCCGTGGATAAGCGTCGAACCCATTTGACCCCCGTCCGGTAAACCGGTTTACATGACAAGCTAACGACAGATTAAAGCCGCTTGTCAAACCCCATTCTGGGGGCACCGGAGAGCGAGAAACGTGAGCCTCAACCCCTTTGCCGCCGATCCGGAGATCCGCCTGCGGCAGGAGCATCTTGCCCAGACGGTAGGCACGGCGCTGGCGGCCGATATTCGCGGCCTGCTCTCGGCCTCGGCGCCCCGTCCAGGCGGCAATGACGGGGCCGTCCTGCTCAAACAGCAGGCAGACGAGCTGATCGCGCGCTACGGGCTGGCCGATGTGGAAGAGTTGATGCTGCTGGCGCTCGAGCCGGCGAAAAGCCTCGCGCAACCCCCGATCTCCAGCTTCTTCGTCGGCGCCGTCGGGCTTGAGCGCGAGACGGGCAACCTGATCCTAGGCGGCAACATGGAATTCCCCGGCACCCATCTGGGCACCACTGTGCACGGCGAGGGTTTCGTCATGACCCGCGCCGCAAGCCGTGGCACGACGATCTCGCATCTCGCCATCGGCGAGGCGCATCCCTGCGCCCACTGCCGTCAGTATCTCAGCGAGTTCGCCGCGACCCGCGACATGGTCCTCATCGATCCGCTCGGCCACCGCCTCACCATGGCCCAGCTCTATCCCTGGCCCTTCGACCCCGACTATCTGGGGGAAGCCGGATATGTCTCCGGCACGAAATTCCCGCGCAACCTAGTTGCCAGCGACCTGCCGGCCGCGACCGCATCGGCCCTGCTCGACGCGGCGGGACGCGCCCACGCGCCCTACAGCAAGTGCCCCGGCGCCGTCGTGCTGACCCTTGCCGACGGCACGCTCATTTCGGGCTTCGCCATCGAAAGCGTCGCCTTCAACCCCACCATGGGGCCGCTGCAGGCCGCGCTGATCAACCTCGCCGCCAACGGCTACCGACCCGCGGACATCACCTCCGCCGCGCTCGCCACGCCCTTGGGCGGCAGCGTCGACTACCGCGCCTCCACCGCCGAACTGCTCGGCAAGGTCGCTCCGCGCGCTGCCCTCACCATCGTGGGGCTGACCTGATGCTCGATGCCGCTACCGCCAGCTGGGAAGACGTCGCCGCCGGCATCGCGCGCGGCCTCATCGCCATCCTCCCCGTCGGCGCCGTCGAGCAGCACGGACCGCATCTGCCGCTGCTCACCGACACGGTGCTCGCAACCGGTGTCGCAAGCCGCATCGCCGAAGGCCTCGAAGACGCATTGCTCCTCCCCGCCATCGCCTATGGCGACGCGTGGACCGCGGAGGGCTGGGCCGGCACCCTCTCCCTCTCGCCCGATACCCTGCGCGCCACCGTTCTCGATCTTGGCCGTGGCCTGCACCGCATGGGGGTGCGCGGCCTCGTCACCGTCAATGGCCATTTCGGCAACCGCGAACCGATCGCCCTCGCGGCTCGCGCCCTGAGCGAACTCGGCTTCCCCGTCCTCCACCTCGATTATCCGCATCTCGAAACGCTCGCGGCCGAGCACATGGAGAGCACGCCGGCCGGCCCCGGTTTCTACCACGCCGACGAAGTCGAAACCTCAATGATGCTGGCGCTGGCAGCGGACACCGTCCGCCTCGACCGAGCCCAACCCGAGTACCCCACGTTCCCGCCGCTCTTCGGTTCGGAACCCATGAAGCTCAGTACCTTCAACCGCAGCGGCGTCTTCGGCGATCCCCGCCCGGCAACGGCCGAAAAGGGCGAAGCGCTGATCGCCGGCATCGCAGCAGAGAGTCTGAGGCTGATCGGATTATGGCGCCGGGAGCATGGTCTCTAGCGATGCCCAGGAGCACCACCTCGTGACACCCCGACGTGTCATCCCGGCCGAAGAGCCGGGGCCCAACTCCAAGCTTGCGCGGGTGTTGAGGTGGGTCCCGGGTCAA
>JAEYYP010000002.1 GCA_023428425.1 Pseudomonadota bacterium | reverse complement strand
GCCGCAGCCTTCGCGGCGCTGCCGGAGGAATTTCGCGCGCTCGCCGGCAATGTGCCCTGCCTCGTGCAGGAGTTCCCCGACGAGGAGACCATCCGCGAGATGGAACTCGAGAGCGAGTTCGATATCCTCGGCCTGTTCCGCGGCGTCGGCCTGCCGCAGGGCGGCACCGGCGGGTTCGGTAGCGGCGTGACCGGCCAGTTGCCCAACCAGGTCTGGCTCTATCGCCGCCCCATCCTCGACTACTGGGCCGAGTCCGAGCACGGCGAGACGCTGGGCGAGGTCATCACCCACGTCCTCGTCCACGAGATCGGCCACCATTTCGGCTTCTCCGACGAGGACATGGAAGCCATCGAGGCCGCAGCCGAGCGGGAATAGTTCGCGTCGCGAAAGTAGTGGTCGGCACGTGGTGTCCGTACCGCCCCCTCCACCACGCTTCGCGTGGTCCCCCTCCCCCGCTACGCGGTGGAGGAGCAACGCGACGCCGGAGTTTGCGTTGTTGGGGCGCTGAGCCTCCTAGCTCCTCCACCGCGTAGCGGGGGAGGGGGCGTCCAGCGCTCAGTCCCGCTGATTGCCGTCCCGCGGCACGAATTCGTAGTAGTCGTCGAGCACGCCCGGCCGCTCGTCTTCGACCAGCAGTCCGTAGTTCGCCTTGTCGAACACCTCGAACCACTCCTCCCAGCTGACCAGGTCGATGCCGCCCGGGCGGTCGCCATACTGATTCTCGCCGGCATTCAGCGCCATCTGGTCGAACAGGATGCGCAGCACCGGGTTGCCGGGATTGTCGTCCATCGCGGGATTGCCGGAGCGGGCGGCCGCCCATAGCCGGATTGCCTCGTGATCGGTCAGCACCTGGGTCATCGCATTTGCCTCTCTCGTTGTGACGCTCGGGCAGCATAGCCCGTTTGGGTTCAAGGCTTAAGTGCCCCCACCCCCAAGAGTTCCGCGGCCAGCCGCGGTCGCCACCATGCTGGCGCCATTAACCTCTTCTTCTACTCCAAACCCGTACATTTTGCGCTGGATCAAGGACGCTAGAACCGCATGGCCGGCGCGAGCTTCATTCTCGCCATCAACCTGTTCATCGCAGCGCTGTTTGCGCTCGCGTTCTTCATCGTTGCCGCCACCAACCGCAATGACGGGACGCCGCGCTGGTTCGCGCTCGCCTACTGCTTCGGCCTGCTCTACATCGGCGCCGAACTGATCCTGCCCATCCAGGTCAACGCGCAACTGACCTATACGGCCGGCTTCGCTTTCTTCCTCGGCGCGATGAGCTGCGTCACCATCGGCATCGCCGCGCGCTATCGCCAGCCCAAGCCCTGGCTCGCAGTAGCGACGATCGCGGTGCTTTCGATTGTGGCCAACTGGCTGGCCTACGACATCGGTCGCGATTCCATTGTCCGCATGCTGGCCTACCAGGCGCCCTACGCGCTGCTGCAGGCCATCGCGGCCCTGCATGTCTGGCGGTCACGCCGCCGCCAGACCATGGACGTGGCGCTGCTGGTGCTCTTCTGCCTCAGTGTCGTGCAGTTCACCACCAAGCCGCTGGTGGCGCAGTGGACGGGCGGGGCAGGGGACTTCGCGCAAAGCTACATCGCCACCACCTACGCGCTCTACTCGCAGTCACTGGGCGCCATCCTGCAGGTGGCGATGGGGCTGCTGACCCTGCTGATGCTGGTGCGCGACATGCTGGTCGAAATCACCGCGCGCTCGGAGACCGATCCGCTTTCGGCGCTCCTCAACCGGCGCGGCTTCGAGGATCGCGCCGAGGCTGTGCTGGCCTCTTCTGCGCAGAGCGGCATACCTGTGGCGCTGGTGGCCAGCGACCTCGACAGCTTCAAGTCCATCAATGACGGCTTTGGGCACGATACAGGTGACCAGGTCATCATCGCCTTCGCCAGCCTGCTCGCCGCGAACGCGCCTTCCGGCGCGATTGTCAGCCGCATGGGAGGCGAGGAATTCGCGGTGCTGCTGCCGGGCGCCAACCTCATAGCGGGCCGGCTGTTCGCCGAAACGCTGAGGGCGACGTTTGCCGATCAGCCGATAGCGGCGCTGCCTGGTCATGTGCGGGTGACAGCGAGTTTTGGCGTCGCCGAGTTCGATGGCAGCGAAAGCCTGTCCGATCTACGCCGCAGGGCCGATGCGGCGCTCTATGTCAGCAAGCGTGGAGGGCGCGATCGGGTCAGCGTGGCCGCCGGACCGGACGCCGACCAGATGCCGGCGCATCCCATGGCTGGAGCCACGGCAATGCGTCGGGCGTAAGCACTCAGTTCAGTTCCCGGCGCTCGACAAATTCGTAGCTCGGCAGCTTCTCGCCGGAGACGCGCAGGGCAAGATTCTGCCGGTCGAGTTCGGCCAGCCAGGCACTCCACGACACCGGGCTCATCCCGTCGTCCTGGCTGGGCATTTCCGTGGGCGCGGCGTGGCTCCGGGAGAAACTCAGGCTCAGCCGAGGTTTCATCGATCCGGTGCGGTCGCGCACGGTGCTGATGGCGGGCTGGCCCTTCCGGGCGCTCACCCAGTTCTGGATGTCGGTGTGGCGTACGAGCGTATGCATGTTCATGATCAGACCTCCCCTCAGATGCCAAACGAACGATGTGCGGCACGGTTCCGTCGCGACTCGGAAATCTCAGCTCCCTTTGTGTCCGGATTTGGAACTTATCACGCTAATCTGTGAATCTCGTGACAAGCCGATACTTAGCGAGTTCATCGGAACTGAGGTAGTAGAGCTGGTTCGGCGGTGTTTCGAGCGCATGCAGCCACATCGCAGCATCGACGCCGGTGGTGTTCAGATAACGCGTTATGATCGCGGTGGTGCGCTGGGCTTCCGACATGGCGTTGCCGACCCCCGCTAGACCGGTAGGGAGGTCGCCTGCACTGGCCATGGCATACACCTGGTGCACGCCGATCGCCGATTGCCGCGAGGCCAGCCGCTGCTTGCCACCAGCGAAGATCAGTGGGCAGCTCGAAGCGCACAGGGCGCCGTTCTCAACCGAAGTCGTGTACTCGCCAGCCACCATCAACGCGCCGATCTTGACCGCGTCCACCACCGAGCCGCCGGGTGAGTTGATCGATACCTGCTTCACGTACTCGCCGCGTGCTTCGAGCTCTGCCTGTACCCGCTCGAAGCTGCCGGGGTCAATGCTGCCGGTCAGTGCCAGCACGCCGCCCGGCCCGAGTTCGATGGTGAGCGGCTGCCGCAGCAGTTCGGGGTCGGTGGTGACCACCGGCCCGCCGGGCAGCATCGGGTCGTCGGGGTTGAAGGCGGGCAGCACCGGGATGTCCGGCATGGTGAGGCTCGCCACATCGGCTGCCGTCAACTCGCGGTAGTCGAGATAGAGCACTGCCGCGGTGCCGGCCAGCATGGCGAAGAACGCCGCCCTGATGATGGCGCCGTCCTCAATGGCGGCAATGGCCGCTAGAATGCCGCGCCGCTTCGGCGCCGCGGTGCTCATGCGCGGCCGGGCCCTTCACCGCGCTTGCGGGCGCTTTCGAGCGGCGTCACGGTCGCATCGACGGGGGGCATCTCGCGCTCGACCGGTTCGGGCTCCGGCTCGGGCGCGAAGGTGGCTTCGGCGGCGCGCAGTTCCTCGGCACTGGGCTGCGGCCCGGCGGCCATCTGGCGATAGAGCGCCATGGCCCGCAGCATCTCGGCGGCGCTCATCGTCTCGGCCATTTCGAGCGAGCCGGCCTCGCGGCGCAAGGCGTCGTTCACCACCATCAGCACCAGCACCAGCACCACCGGCAGCAGGTCGATGGAGATGGCGCCGGCCCACGATGGGATGAAGTCGCTCCAGTAGCGCAGCACTGCGTCGGCAGAGCTGAGCGCCGTGAAGCGTCGCGGCTCCACCTTGGGCTCGGCGAGGATCTCGTCGGCCGCCTGGCTCAGCGCGAGCGACTGCGCCTCGACCGAGGTGCGGACATTGCCCATCACCTGGTCCTGCCGGCTGACCAGTCCAGCATTGCCGCCATCGGCAACCGGGGCGATGAAACCGAGCGACAGGTCCTGCGCGGCCCGCTTCACAGACGGGGCGACGCTGGTTTCCTGGAGCGCGGAGACGACGGCGTTGAGTTCCACCACTTCGGCGGCGAACTGGTCGGCGCGCGGCGCCACATCGCCCGGCGCCGACACGAGCTCACGCATCCGGGCGAGATGTTCCGAGCCCTGCGTGAACAGCGTCTGCACCTCGTCGCGGGATGCGCTGATCGAGTTGCCGAGTTCGTTCATCTGCGCCGCCATCTGCGTCAGCAGCTGCACCACCGAGCCAGACCCCGTGGTACCGGTGAGCGCGCCCGACGAGCGTTCGTCCTCCGCCAACCGGCTGAACCGCTCCGCGGCGCGCTGCACGTCGGGCAGCAGCGACTGGGCGGCGAGGGCATTGCCGTGGGCGGCATCGAGATCGGCGACGTAGCCCTCGAGCGTCACCGCCAGGTGCTGCTCGGTGGCGGCCGAGCCGGCGAGGGCCGCCGCGTTGAGCCAGCTCGACATGGCGATGATCATCACGCAGCCGAAGGCCATGGTGAGGAACAGAGCCGCCCGCTGCGCCCCCGACACCACCAGCGGCACGAAGCGGAGCATGAAGCTCCAGAAGGCGTAGATCGCCACCGACACCGCGGCTGAATAGATAATGGCGGCGAAGAACACGAAGGTCGCCGACCCATCGAGGATGCCGCGCACACCCAAGTAGGTATAGACACCCGAGGCGAGCGCCAGCACCGCGAGCGCGAAACGCGTCAGCGTCTCGACGCTCCGGATAGTTTCCTGCAGTCGCGCCGCGTTGTGCTTTCCAAGCATGGAATGATCGTCCCCTGTTAGGCCGAGCTTAACCGAACGATCGCGGCGCAAAAGCGGCGGTCAGTCGCCGACCGCCACGTCCAACGCCAGCGTGATCATCTCGCGCAGCGAACTCTGCCGTTCGTCGGCGGAAAGCTCGGCGTGGGTGATCAGGCAGTCGGTCATCGTGCAGATGGCGAGTGCCTTGCGGTCGAAACGCGCGGCGAGGGTGTAGAGCGCCGCCGCCTCCATCTCCACCCCGAGGATGCCATGTGCCGGCAGGCGGCCGTAGCCGGCGAGGCCGGGCTCGATGTGGTAGAAGATGTCGGACGAGAGCATGTTGCCGACGTGGTAGCGCATGCCGGCCTTCTCGGCCCGCTCCACCGAGTCCCGCAGGAGAGCGAAGTCGGCGATCGGGGCAAAGTTGAAGGGCGTGAAGGCGTCGCGCACGATGGCGCTGTCGGTGGTCGCGCCTTGGGCGATGATCAGGTCGCGCACCTTCACCTTGGCGTTGAGGCCGCCTGCCGTGCCGACGCGGATCAGCTTCTGCACATTGTAGACGTTGATCAGCTCGTGCACGTAGATCGACAGCGATGGCTGGCCCATGCCGGTGGCCTGCACCGATACGGGCTTGCCCTTCCAGGTGCCGGTGTAGCCGAGGCAGTTGCGCACGGCGTTCACCTGGCGGGCGTTCTCGAAGAAGTTCTCGGCAATCCACTTGGCGCGCAGCGGGTCGCCGGGCAGCAGCACGGCTTCAGCATAGTCGCCGGGCTTGGAGTGGTTGTGTGGGGTCATGGCAGCCTCCTGTTTTGCTCAAGGCGTACCGGCAGGCGGCGCGCCCGGCAAGCCGCCTTCCGCGCGGGATTTTGTTTTGCAGCGGCCCGCGCAACTCCTATATGTGCGCGGCATTCAAGTCCTGCAGCTGAAGGAGATAGTCATGGTCGCGAAGATCTTCATCGACGGCGAAGCCGGCACCACGGGACTGCAGATCCGCGAGCGCCTCGAAGGCCGCCGCGACCTCGAGATCATCTCGATCGCCCATGACAAGCGCAAGGACCAGGACGAGCGCAAGCGCCTGTTGAACCTCGCCGACGTCGCCATCCTCTGCCTGCCCGACGATGCGGCGAAGGAGAGCGTCTCGCTGATCGAGAACGACACCACCCGCGTCATCGACGCCTCGACCGCCTATCGCGTCGCCGAGGGCTGGACCTATGGCTTCGCCGAGATGGACAAGGCGCAGCCCGGCCGGATCGCGGCGGCCAAGCGCGTCACCAATCCCGGCTGCTATCCGCAGGGGCCCATCGCCACGGTACGGCCGCTGGTCGAGGCCGGGTTGCTGCCGGCCGACTACCCCATCACCGTCAACGCCGTGTCCGGCTATTCGGGCGGCGGGCGGCAGATGATCGAGTCCTACGAGGGCGAGGGCGGTATCCAGAGCCGCTACGCGCCCTATGCGCTCGGCTTCAACCACAAGCACCTGCCCGAGATGCGCACCTACGCGAAACTCGCGCACGATCCGCTGTTCCAGCCGGCGGTGATCAATGTCCGCCAGGGCATGGCGACCTACGTGCCGCTGCAACTGTGGAGCCTTGACAGGGTGCCGACCGGGGCGGAGCTGCATGAGGCGATCCGTGCCCACTTCGCCGCCATTCCGAACGGGGTGGTAGAAGTCGCGCCGCTCGAAGCGCTGGAGAAGTCTCCGGAGCTCGATCCGACCGTCTACAACGACACCAACCGCATGAAGCTGCACGTCTTCGCCAACGACAAGCGCGCCCAGGCCCTGCTTGTCGCGGTCTACGACAACCTCGGCAAGGGTGCCTCGGGCGCTGCCGTGCAGAACCTCAACCTGATGCTGGGGCTCGAGGCGAAGGACAGCCTCGCGGCCTGATCGTATGTAAAGCATTGCTTTGAGGACTATCACTGATGGCTGTCACGGTTCATGCTTCCTTCGCCATCCACGCCGGAGAGTGGCTTCGGACCGAGATCGTGGAGGCGCATGGTGTATCCATGAACCGGCTGGCGGAGGCCTTCGGGGTCAGCCGCCAGGCGATCAGTGCGCTTCTTCATGGGCGATCGGCGCTCTCCGCGGAGATGGCGATCCGCTTTGAACATGCTTTCGGGGTGAAGGCCGAAACACTGATGCGGATGCAGGCCCGCTATGAACTCGCTAAGGCGCGGGAGCGCGAAGGCGAACTCTCCGTGGAGAGACTGGTCGCCGCCTGACCGCAAGTCCACTTGACCTCGACAGGCCGCTTGCGTCATTACACCGGCACCTAAAGGGGTATCTGCGATGGAAAAGTTCACGAACCTGACCGGCGTTGCCGCGTCGCTGCCGATCATCAACATCGACACCGACATGATCATTCCCAAGCAGTACCTCAAGACGATCAAGCGCACCGGCCTCGGCACCGCGCTCTTTTCGGAGATGCGCTACAACGAGGACGGCACCGAGAACCCGGATTTCGTGCTGAACAAGCCGGCCTATCGGCAGGCGAAGATCATCGTCGCGGGCGACAATTTCGGCTGCGGTTCCTCGCGCGAGCATGCCCCATGGGCGCTGCTGGACTTCGGTATCCGCTGCGTCATCTCCACCAGCTTCGCCGACATCTTCTACAATAACTGCTTCAAGAACGGCATCCTGCCGATCAAGGTGACGCCCGAGCAGCTGGCCATGCTGCAGGACGATGCCGAGCGCGGCTCCAACGCCACGCTCACCGTCGATCTCGAGGCGCAGACCATCAAGGGCCCGGACGGTGGTTCGATCCACTTCGACATCGATCCGGCCCGCAAGCAGGTGCTGCTCGAAGGCCTCGACGACATTGCCGGCACCCTGAAGTCCGACCCGGCGATCGCCAGCTTCGAAGGCAAGATGGCTGAGAGCCGTCCGTGGCTGTGAGGCCGTAGTGGTCAGGCGCATCTCGTCGGGATCACCCTTCGAAGAAAAGATCGGCTATTCGCGCGCGGTGGTCGATGGGGACATGGTCTATGTCTCCGGCACCACCGGCTATGACTACGTCACCATGACCATGCCCGACGATGCGGCGGCGCAAGCGCGCAATGCGCTAGGCACCATTGCCCGTGCGCTCGAAGAAGCGGGCGCCTCGCTCCGCGACACCCTGCGCGTCCGCTACTACATCACCGACATGGCCTGGTATGACGCGCTGGTCGCCGTCGCGGGCGAGACCTTCGGCGATATCCGGCCGGCCGCCACCATGGTGGTCTGCGGGCTCACCACCCCCGAGATGAAGCTCGAAATCGAAGTCACCGCGCGCATCGGCGCGCATACCTCCTGACCTGAACCCCGGCAAAACAACATGGCGCAGAAACTCTTCCTCCTCCCCGGCGACGGCATCGGCACCGAAATCATGGCGGAGGTGGGGAAAGTGGTCGCCTGGCTCAACAGCCAGGGCGAGACCGATTTTACGCTCGACACCGGCCTCGTCGGTGGCTGCGCCTACGACAAGCACGGCGTCGCCATCTCGGAAGAAGACATGCAGAAGGCGATGGCCGCCGATGCGGTGATCTTCGGCGCCGTGGGCGGTCCGAAGTGGGACAAGGTGCCCTACGAGCACCGTCCCGAAGCGGGCCTCCTCCGCCTGCGCAAGGATCTCGGCCTCTTCGCCAACCTGCGTCCTGCCATCTGCTACCCGGCACTCGCCGATGCCTCCTCGCTGAAGCGCGAGCTGGTTGAAGGCCTCGACATCCTCATCGTGCGCGAGCTCACCGGCGGCGTCTATTTCGGCGAGCCCAAGGAGATCACCGACCTCGGCGACGGCAAGAAGCGCGCCGTCGATACCCAGGTCTACGAGACCTACGAGATCGACCGCATCGTCCGCGTCGCCTTCGATCTTGCCCGTACCCGCTCCAACAAGGTGCACTCTGCCGACAAGAAGAACGTCATGAAGTCAGGCGTGCTGTGGGACGAGGTTGCCCATGCGGTGGCCAAGGACTATGCCGATGTCGAGTTCCACCACATCCTCGCCGATAACGCGGCGATGCAGCTGGTGCGCAACCCCAAGCAGTTCGACGTTATGGTGACCGACAACCTGTTCGGCGACATCCTGTCGGATGCGGCGGCGATGCTCACCGGCTCGCTCGGCATGCTGCCGTCGGCCTCGCTCGGCGCGCCCGATCCGGTCACCGGCAAGCGCAAGGCGCTCTACGAGCCCGTGCACGGCTCGGCCCCCGACATTGCCGGGCAGGGCATCGCCAACCCGATCGCCATGCTCGCAAGCTTCGCGATGGCGCTCCGCTACTCGTTCAACATGGTCAACCTCGCCGACCGGCTCGAGGCCGCCATCTCCGGCGTCCTCGCCGACGGCCTCCGCACCGGCGACATCGCGCAGCAGAACCGCCGCACCGTCGGCACCGAGGAAATGGGCGCCGCCATCCTGAAGCGCTTGCAGGCGTAACCAAGGGACGTACGGACGCCCCCTCCACCATCCTTTGGATGGTCCCCCTCCCCCGCTGCGCGGTGGAGGAACACCGCGACGTCGGTGTCTCCTAGTTGTTGAGGCGCTGAGGCCAAGGAGTGCTCCTCCACTGTGGCGAAGCCCCGGGGGAGGGGGACCGCGCATCGACAGATGG
>JAEYYP010000424.1 GCA_023428425.1 Pseudomonadota bacterium | reverse complement strand
GTATTGACGAGCTTGTCGGCAGCGGGGCCGGCAACCGAAGGATCGCAGGCCGAGTCACCGGTGACCGAGACGAGCTGGCCGCCGAGGATGCCGCCCTGGGCGTTCACGTGGTCGAAAGCCAGCTGGGCGCCCGCCACGATCGGCGGAGCCAAGGATTCGATCGGGCCGGTCAGGTCACCGAGGATGCCGACCTTGACGTCTTCGGCGAGAGCCGGGACGGCGAGGCCGAGAACCATGGCGCCAACAGCGAGGCCGAGCAGGGAGTGGGTTTTGATCATGATGTCCCTCTTTTGGTTGCGCCGTCCCCGGTGCCGTTCTTCAGGGGCGCCTTCGGGCCGGTCGCAACAATGAATGGGGGCATGAACCCATGCCCCGCTGTCGGGGATATTGCATAGTTCCAACAAGGGAGTCATCCGGTTTTGATCGGTTGGTAAAGACCGCCGACATTGTGTTTGCGCCAGCGTCGCCTATAAGTTCGGCCGCGTCTTGCAGCATTGGCGGGTCCCGGATGCGTACTCTTGTTTCCCTTATCCTGCTGCTCTGTCTGGTGGCGAGTCCGTCGCTGGCGCAGGAGTCGATCGTCACCCTCGAGACGACGCCGGCCGGCGAGACCGAGCCGGCCGAACCCGCACCTCCACCGCCCTGCGGCACCCAGCCGCTGACCATCGCGCGCATGGCCTGGCCGTCCGCCGCGATACTCGCCGAAGTCCATTCGCGGTTGCTGACCGGCTACTACCAGTGCAACGTGATGCTGAACGAGGGCGACCTTGCCGCGACCGGCTCGTCTATGGGGGCCTCCGGCCAGCCGGCCGTGGCGCCCGAGATGTGGATCGCCCGCATCGCCGATATCTGGAACGCGGCCATGACCGGCCAGAAGGTGCGCCAGGCCGGCGTATCCTATGCCGACCCGCTCTTCGAAGGCTGGTTCGTGCCGGATTATGCGGCCGAGCAGTGGCCGGAGGTCACCACCATAGACGGGCTCAAGGCTCGCGCAGCCGATTTCGCCGACGTGCCCGGAACGGCGCGGGGCAAGTTCATTTCCTGCCCGGTGGACTGGGGGTGCGCGGTCGTCAATCGCAACATGCTCCGCGCCCATGGGCTCGACCAGAGTTTCGAGATCGTCGAGCCGGCGAACCGGTTCGAGATGGATACGCTGATCGCCGAGGCGGTGGGGCGCAAGCAGCCGATCCTGTTCTACTACTGGCAGCCCAACGCCATCCTCAGCCAGTTCGCCTTCCGGCCGGTGACCCTCGCCGCCTACAATCGCGAGGCGTTCCAGTGCATGGGCCGCACGGCCTGTGCGTCGCCGACGCCGACGGGCTTTGCCCCGGACCCCGTGGTCACCGCGGTTGCCGAATGGGTCTATCTCGAGGCGCCGCAGGTGGCCGCCTATTTCAGCCGCGCCCACATGCCGTTCGCAGAAATGAACCTGATGCTCCAGCAACTGGGCGAGCCAGGGGCCACGGTGGAAACGGTGGCCGACCGGTTCGTCGAGGAACGCGGTGAAATCTGGCGCCCGTGGGTCGGGCTGCCGGCCCAGGACGCCGCCAGCCCGACCGCGCAGCAATGATGGATACAGGCGAATCAGCCCTGCGGCCCTGGCGCGCTGGCCGCATCCGGTGCGGACTGATGTTGCCCGCGGCCAGAGCGAGTGGCGGTGGTTGGCGGCAGGTCGCTCGCCACCGCTGCCTGACCTTGAGCCTGATCCGACCTTCAGCCTAACCCCAAAGCCGTCCACGCCCCTGCCTTGCGCGGCAAGCGAAGCGCTGGCTATAAAGATGTCGGGAAGTCTCGGGACGGGTTGGAGTATCGGATTTGGACGTGAAGCGGATCAACGGCCACATGAGCGTGTCCCCGCAGATCAACCCCGAGGATGTCGCTGCCATCAAGGCGCAGGGCTTCGTCGCCATCATCAACAACCGGCCGGACGGGGAATCCCCGGATCAGGCACCGAGCGCGGTGATCGAACAGGCCGCGCATGAGGCAGGGCTCGCCTATCACTATATACCGCTGGGCCGTGAAGGTGTTTCACCCGACATGGTCGAGAAGACGAGGGAAGTGCTCGAGGGGAGCAACGGCCCTGTCTTCGCCTACTGCCGATCGGGCACGCGCTCGACGACGCTGTGGGCGCTGAGCCAGGCCGGCTCGGCACCTGCCGACGAGATCGTCTCGGCGGCGGCGAACGCGGGCTACGACATGTCCCACCTGGTGGGGCATCTGAGCCAGAAATGAGGGGCAGATAGCCCCGCGGGCTGCGGCCACGACGCCGTCGCCCGGACTACCCCTGCCGGCGCCGAGAGGCGCCTTTGCCCCCTCATGCTCGGGTTAAATCGATGCCGATCAAGAAAATCCTCGTCGCCAACCGCAGCGAAATCGCCATTCGCGTGTTTCGCGCCGCGAACGAGCTGAACATCAAGACCGTCGCCTGCTATGCCGAAGAGGACAAGCTGGCGCTGCACCGCTTCAAGGCCGACGAAGCCTACCTTATCGGCAAGGGCAAGGGGCCGGTCGAAGCCTACCTGCAGATCGACGAGTATATCCGCATCGCCCGGATTTCGGGTGCCGACGCGATCCACCCGGGCTATGGCCTGCTGTCGGAATCGCCGGAGTTCGCGGATGCCTGCGAGGATGCCGGGATCATCTTCATCGGGCCGCGGGCGCAGACCATGCGCGACCTCGGCAACAAGGTCGCCGCCCGCAACATGGCCATCGCGTCCAAGGTGCCGGTGGTGCCGGCAACGGATGCGCTCCCCGACGATATGGATGAAGTGAAGCGCATGGCCGCCGAGATCGGCTATCCGTTGATGCTCAAGGCGTCGTGGGGTGGCGGCGGGCGGGGCATGCGCCGCATCATGGACGAGTCGACGCTGGTCCACGAAGTGTCCGAAGGCAAGCGCGAGGCCAAGGCCGCCTTCGGCAAGGACGAGATGTATCTCGAAAAGCTGATCGAGCGCGCCCGCCACGTCGAGGTGCAACTGATCGGCGACGACCACGGCAACCTCGTCCACCTGTTCGAGCGCGACTGCTCCGTGCAGCGCCGCAATCAGAAGGTCGTGGAGCGCGCCCCGGCGCCCTACATGAGCCAACAGGTTCGAGACGACCTCACCTCTTCGGCGATCCGGCTCGGCAATGCCGCCAACTATCGCGGCGCCGGTACGGTCGAGTTCCTGCTCGATGCCGACACCGACAAGTTCTACTTCATCGAAGTGAACCCGCGCATCCAGGTCGAGCACACGGTGACCGAAGTGGTGACCGGCATCGACATCGTGAAGGCGCAGATCAAGCTGCTGCAGGGCGCGGTGATCGGTACGCCCGAATCCGGCGTGCCGAAGCAGGAAGATATCCGCCTCAACGGCCACGCCATCCAGTGCCGTGTGACGACGGAAGATCCGGAACAGAACTTCATCCCGGACTATGGCCGGATCACCGCCTATCGCGAGGCGACGGGCTTCGGTGTCCGCCTCGACGGCGGCACGGCCTATGCCGGCGCCATCGTCACCCGCTATTACGATCCGCTCTTGGAAAAGATCACCTGCTGGGCGCCGGGCCCGGAGGAGGCGATCGCCCGCATGCATCGCGCCCTGCGCGAGTTCCGCATCCGCGGCGTGGCGACCAACCTCGCCTTCCTCGAAAACATCATCACTCACCCGGATTTCGGCGAGAACCGCTACACGACGCGCTTCATCGACACGACGCCGGCGCTGTTCGACTTCAAGACGCGGCAGGACCGGGCGACCAAGCTCCTCACCTACATCGCCGACGTCACCGTCAACGGGCATCCCGAAGTGCGCGACCGGCCGCGGCCGCCGGCCGATGCCATCGAGCCGCTGGTGCCGGAATACGAGCCGCTGCTGGTCATCGAGGGGTCGAAGCAGGTGCTCGACCGTGACGGGCCGAAGGGCCTGGCGCGCTGGATGAAGGCGCAGCAGCAGGTGCTGTTCACCGACACCACCATGCGCGACGCGCATCAGTCGCTGCTGGCGACCCGCATGCGCTCGTTCGACATCACGCGCATTGCCCGCGCCTACAGTCGCGGACTGCCGAACCTCTTCTCGCTGGAATGCTGGGGCGGCGCCACGTTCGACGTCGCCATGCGCTTCCTCAACGAGGATCCGTGGGAGCGGCTCAGCGCGGTCCGCGAGGGCGCGCCGAACATCCTGACCCAGATGCTGCTGCGCGGCTCCAACGGCGTCGGCTACACCAACTATCCCGACAATGTGGTGAAGTTCTTCGTGCGCGAGGCGGCGAAGGGCGGGGTCGATGTGTTCCGCATCTTCGACTGCCTCAACTGGGTCGAGAACATGCGCGTCTCGATCGACGCGGGGGCCGAGGCCGACAAGGTGGCCGAAGGCGCCATCTGCTACACCGGCGACATGCTCGACCCGAACCGGTCGAAGTACGACCTCAAGTACTATGTCGCCCTGGCGAAGGAACTGGAGGCCGCGGGCGCCCATGTGCTCGGACTAAAGGACATGGCGGGCCTGCTGAAGCCGGCGGCCGCCCGCAAGCTCATCGAGGTGCTGAAGCAGGAAGTCGGACTGCCGATCCACCTGCACACCCACGACACCTCGGGCGCGGCCGCCGCGACGATCATGGCGGCGGTGGATGCCGGCGTAGACGCTGTCGACGGGGCGATGGATGCGCTCTCCGGCACCACGTCACAGCCGACCCTTGGTTCGCTCGTAGCGGCGCTCAAGGACGGTCCGCGCGACCCCAGGCTCGACGGCAAGGTGATCCGCGAGATCTCGTTCTACTGGGAGGCGGTGCGCACCCAGTACCGCGCCTTCGAGAGCGACCTGAAGTGTGGCGCCTCGGAAGTCTACCTGCACGAGATGCCGGGCGGGCAGTTCACCAACCTCAAGGAGCAGGCGCGTTCGCTCGGCCTCGAGTCGCGCTGGCACCAGGTGGCGCAGACTTATGCCGACGTGAACCAGATGTTCGGCGACATCGTGAAGGTGACCCCGTCATCCAAGGTGGTCGGCGACATGGCTCTGGCCATGGTATCGGCCGGGCTTACTCGCGCCGATGTGGAAGACCCGAGCCGCGACATCGCCTTCCCGGATTCCGTGGTCGGCTTCTTCGCGGGCGATCTCGGCCAGCCGCCCGGCGGCTTTCCCGACAAGCTGCAGAAGAAGGTTCTGAAGGGCCGCACGCCGCTCACCGAACGCCCCGGTTCCTACCTGAAGCCGATCGACCTCGAGGCCGAGCGGGCCAAGGTGGCAAAGGAGACGGGCGAGACGATCGACGACAAGCGCCTCGCCTCGGCGCTGATGTACCCCAAGGTCTACTCGGATTTCGTCAAGACGCAGGACAAGTACGGCCCCACCGAAGTGCTGCCGACGCCTGTCTACTTCTACGGCCTCAAGGAGGGCGAAGAGGTTTTTGTCGATATCGAGAAGGGCAAGACGCTGGTCCTCACCTATCAGGGCCGCACCGAGACGAACGAGAAGGGCGAGGTTCGCGTCTTCTTCGACCTCAACGGGCAGCCGCGCACCATCACCGTGCCGGACCGCCTGAAGGTCGGCGAGGTCAAGGTGCGCGCCAAGGCGGTGCTGGGCGACCCCAAGCAGGTGGGCGCACCGATGCCGGGCGTCATCTCGGGGCTCGGCGTTCATGTCGGCGACAAGGTGTTTGCCGGCGACGTGCTGCTGTCGATCGAAGCCATGAAGATGGAAACCGCCATCCACGCGGAAGCCGACGGCACGGTTGCCGAAGTCACGGTGAAGCCCGGCGACCAGATCGATGCCAAGGACCTGCTGGTGCGGTTCGAGTGAACCGGCTGATGCGGGAGTTTGACGCGGCCTGCCCGGGCTTCGTGCCGGACGCGGGCGATGTCGAACTCCCCTACATCTGGATGGGCGGCTTTGTCCGCCATGTAATCGACGCGCGGCTGGGTGGCAGGGAGGCCGAGGTTCGGGCCGTGTTCGACATGCTCGAGAAACGGATCGAGGAGCCGCGGCCCGGCTGGGCGATGAGCGAGGAGAGCAACCTTGCCGTCGTCGGGTTTCTCGAAGACCTGCAGAACGGCAACCTGCATCCTGATGGCTCGTCGCCGGCCGACTTCCGCGCCTTTCTCGGCCCAAAAGCGCTGAGATCCTGGGAGTCGCTCAACGGCTTCTGGGAAATGGTTTCGGGGCCGAAGCCGGTCTAGAGGACCGGCAGCCGCGCCAGCAGTCCATCAAGGAACGTCGCCAGCCACCGCTTCAGCGAGGCATGGCGTTCGCGCGGCGTGTCCCGGAGCATGCCCATCAGCGGCGACGATACGTGCCGTCGATTTCCTTGCTGCCATCGGGGCGGACGCGCACCGGCTGCGGGAGCAGCCTGACGATCCAGCCGACAAGCAGCGGTACGACGACGAAATCGTCTAGGAAGCCGAGGATCGGTACGAGATCGGGGATGAGGTCGATGGGGCTCAGGAGATAGGCCGGCACCAGCAGCATAAGCGCCTTGAGATGCCACGGCGTCTCGGGCGCGATGAAGGCGCGCCACAGCGTTGCGAGTTCATTGCGGAAGGTGACGAAGCGAACGAGCAATCTGGTCATGGTGCCCAAGAGATGGTTGCGCCTGGGGACAGCTTCAAGAGTGTCAGTCGGGCAGGGGACCGATTTCCGGCCAGCCATCGGCGGAAAACCCCAGCGGGGCCAGTTGCAGCTTCGGCGCACCGGCGTCCTTGCCATCGTAGTAGTGGAAGGCGAGCCAGGGTTCACCGGCGACCCGGAACACTTCCTGGCCGCCCGGACCGATGAAACGCCCCGTGGCGGCGAGCAGTTCGGTGCCCCCACCATCGAGCATCGGTTTGCCGTCGCGATCGAGATAGGGGCCAGTGACCAGATCGCTCCGCCCGACCATGATGCGATACGTCGAGTTCAGGCCGCGACAGCAGGCATCGAACGACACGAAAAGGTAGAAGCGCCCGGCATGTTCGAGGATCGTCGCCGCCTCCACCGCTTCGCCATTGCGGGAGGCGAGGCGCAGCGGCACGTCATCGCCCTTGCGCAGTCCGGTCACCGGATCGAGTTCGATCATCCGGATGCCGTCCCAGTAGGAACCGAAGGCGAGCCAGGCCCGGTCGTCCACGTCGATGCGGAACGGGTCGATGGCGTTCAGCCAGTCACCGGGCTTCGACCGGAAGACGAGACCCTGGTCGATCCAGCCGTCGGCGGGCTTTGCTGCATCGAACGCGACGCTGGTCATCACCCCGATGGCGCTGTTGTTCCGGCCGAAGCGTGACGCCGAGTAGTAGAGGTAAGTGACCCCTTCATGGACGGACACCGTGGGCGCCCAGATGTTGCGCGGCCGGTAGCCGAGTTCGGGCCTTATCCATGCTGGCAGACCGCCGGGAATGGCGCCGGTCTCGGTCCAGGTGATCCCGTCGGGAGAGGTCTTGGTCCGCGGCATGCCCTGGTCGGCGGCGCCTTCGACGCCGGTGGCGAACGAGGCCCAGCCCGTCTCGGTGACGATGATCGAGGGATCATGGATGTTGATATTGCCGCCGAGCTTCGGCATCGGCTCGGCGCCTGCCGCGCTGCCTGTCAACAACAGCAGTGCCAGTATCCATCCACGCATCGTCGTACCCCCCTCCAGTCACGCAAACGTAACATTGCGCGGCCAAGCTCAAAGGCCTATTTGCCTAGCTGGCAAGAGGTCTTCTGATGAGCATTTCTCCGCGCCGGCAGTCGGTCGGCGTCAATGTCGGTGGCGTGATGGTGGGCGGCGGTGCGCCCGTGGTCGTGCAGTCGATGACCAATACCGATACCGCCGACATCGAGGCGACCGTGCGCCAGGTGGCGCAGCTCTGGCGCGCCGGCTCGGAGATCGTCCGCAACACGGTCGATCGCGACGAGGCGGCTGCGGCGGTGCCCTATATCCGCGACAAGCTGGCCCAGCGCGGCGTGAATGTGCCCATCGTCGGTGACTTCCATTACATCGGCCACAAGCTCCTCACCGACCACCCGGCTGCGGCCGAGGCGCTGGCGAAGTACCGGATCAACCCCGGCAATGTCGGCTTCAAGGCCAAGCGCGACACGCAGTTCGCGACGCTGATCGAACTGGCGATGAAGTACGACAAGCCGGTGCGCATCGGGGTGAACTGGGGGTCGCTCGACGAGGAACTGCTGACCCGTCTGATGGATGAGAACTCGGCCTCCGCCAATCCGGTGAGCGCCGCCGCCGTTCAGCGCGAGGCGATCATTCAGTCGGCGCTGCTCTCGGCCGAACGGGCCGAGGAACTCGGGCTGGGGCGGGACAAGATCATCCTCTCGACCAAGGTCAGCGACGTCCAGCACCTCATCGCGGTCTACCAGGACCTGGCGGCGCGTTGCGACTATGCGCTCCATCTCGGTCTGACCGAGGCGGGCATGGGGTCGAAGGGCATCGTCGCCTCGTCGGCCGCCATGGGCATCCTGCTGCAGCAGGGGATCGGCGACACGATACGCGTGTCGCTGACGCCCGAGCCCGGTGGCGACCGTACGCAGGAAGTGCGCGTGGCGCAGGAACTGCTGCAGACCATGGGGTTCAGGCAGTTCCTACCGGTGGTCGCGGCGTGCCCGGGCTGCGGTCGCACCACCTCGCAGACCTTCCAGGTGCTGGCCAAGGAGATCCAGGATCACCTCTCGGCCTCCATGCCGGAGTGGAAGGAGCGCTATCCCGGCGTCGAGACCCTGTCGGTCGCGGTGATGGGCTGTATCGTCAACGGGCCGGGTGAGTCGAAGCACGCGAATATCGGCATCTCGCTGCCCGGCACCGGCGAAACCCCGGCCGCCCCGGTGTTCGTCGATGGCCAGAAGGTCGCCACCTTGCGCGGCGCCGACGTCGCCGAACAGTTCAAGGGCATGGTCGCCGACTATATCGAGAAGCGTTTCGGCGCCGGGCAGAAGACGGCGGCCGAGTAGGGCGCCTTAGCGCTTGTCGGCACGCCGCAGGCGCTTGCGCTTCCTG
This sequence comes from Pseudomonadota bacterium, assembly GCA_023428425.1. Classification (GTDB taxonomy): domain Bacteria; phylum Pseudomonadota; class Alphaproteobacteria; order Rhizobiales; family Devosiaceae; genus Devosia_A. Next base: position 4,216 of record JAEYYP010000424.1, on the reverse strand, counting down.
TCGTACTCGACGGACGCGAGGAACAGCGACAGGTTGAAGTCGAACGCGATGGCGACGGCGTCGGCCTGCGAGAACCACGTGCGCTCGCGCTGGCCCTTCTCGGGCCACTCATCCACCTCGCGGATGTTGCCGACGGCGTAGACCGCCATGGTGCAGGGCAGTTCGGTCAGGTCATGCAGCACCTTGATGAAGGCGTAGCGGCCGATCGGCGTATCCTGCCCCTTGGCATGGATGCCGGCCTCTTCGAAGGCTTCCTGCAGGGCCGACTCGACACCGGACTTGCCGGGGATCGGCCAGCCCTTGGGCAGCAGCCAGTGTTTGGAGGTACGCGAGGTGACGAGCAGGAACTCAAGCCCGCCATCGGCGGCGAGTCGCCACGGCAATGCCGCGACCTGTCTTGCTTTTCGGGTGAGGCGAGTCTTCGCCGTCTTGGCCATCAGGATTGAATAGAACAGTGGAAGCGTTGCGCAAGCCGGGAAACGGCCAAACGCTACACTTGTCTAGTTGTTTCAACCAGTTTGCAGATTCGGCCGGCTACGCGCGCGGTATTCAGTCTGCGAAGCGCTGGTAAAGGCGGGTCGAGACGGCGATTGCCGTTACCAGCGTCACCCCGGTAATCGCCGCACCCACCGGTACCATCAGGATGGGGGCCAGTATGCCGAACAGGGCGCTGAACAGCGCGGCCACGATGACGCCGCCGAACAGCACCGGCAGCATGGTGACCAGCAGCACCCCGACGATGTACCAGAAATGGCCCTTCGACTGGGCAAAGGCGACAGGAAGTCCGGCCCTGTCAGGATCAAGGGCCAGCAGCGGCATCAGCGTCGCCGCCCGGACGCTGAAGATCCATACGCCGATGGTGATGGCGAAGATCAGCATCATGGCGCCGGTGTTGACGTTCTCCTCGGTGAGCTGGTCCGGCGGCACATCCGGACCGAAGATCGCGAACAGCAGGTCGGGCACGGCGATGATGAAGGCGGTCAGCACCGACCACGCCGCGAAACGCTGTGCCGCGGGGGTGCCGCGCAGGGCCTCGGCCCGATGCGTCATTTCGTTGGTGGCCACGGCGCGATAAAGCACCATGAGATAGGGCGAAATCACCCAGGCGGTTGCCGCTGCCACCAGCAGGTCGAGAACGCTCTGGCCAAGCCGCGTCGGGATGAAGTTTTCAGCCAGACGGCCGAGGAAACCCAGGACGACGACTGCCGCCACCACCGTGAGCACCACGGGGAACATGCCGCGCAGCACCCGGGCGGCATCCTCGTAAGCGAGGGTGAAATAGCGCCAGAAACTCAACTTGCGGTCGGCCACGGCTTCCTCATCGGTCCATTGGGCGAGACTGTCGCCACCCCGACAGCTAGATCGCCTTTTACGCCTCTCAGTTCAATGCTTCAGCTCTGCCGCTCGGCAAAGAACTTCGCCGTGGCCCGCAACCCCTCCGCCCGATCGCCGAATGGCAGCAGGGCGCCGAGGGCGTCGTGGACGATTTCGCCGAGCTGGCGCTGCGCCGCTTCGACGCCGATGCGGGCGACGACGGTCTGCTTGCCGGCCCCGGCGTCCTTGCCGGTCGCCTTGCCCATCGCTTCGGGCGAGGCGACAACATCGAGGATGTCGTCGGCGAGCTGGAAGGCACGGCCGGCCGCTTCGGCATAGATGGTGAGCCAGCCGAGTTCCTCGTCCGAAGCGCCGCCCATGATGGCGCCCATGCGGACGGCAGCGCGGATCAGCGCGCCGGTCTTCATGGCCTGCATCCGGGCGATGGCACGCTCGGTGAGGAAGCCAGTCTCGCCCTCGATGTCGCGCATCTGTCCACCGGCCATGCCGCCGGCCCCGGCCCCGGCGACCAGTTCGGCGACGAGGCGGAGGCGCACTGCCGGGTCGGGATGCAGGCTGTCGTGCGCCAGCACGCCGAACGCATGGGTCAGCAGGGTGTCGCCGGCAAGGATGGCGGTCGCGTCGTCAAAGGCCCGGTGCACGGTGGGCTGACCACGGCGCATGTCGTCGTCGTCCATCGCCGGCAGGTCGTCATGAACCAGCGAGTAGCAATGGATCATCTCGACCGCGAGCCCGGCCTGTACCGTGCGCTCGGCCGGCAAGTCGAAAACCTCGGCCGCCTGACGCAGCAGCAGCGGCCGCAGCCGCTTGCCGCCGTTGAGGCTGCCATGCCGCATGGCCGCCAGCAGCCGTTCCGGCGGCTCGCCGGGGCCGGCGAGGGCAGGAGCGGTCAGCAGGCGATCGAGCGCGGCCTCGGTGTCGGCGGCGGTACTGGCGAGCGCGGCGGAAAAATCGTAGGGCAAGGGCGAACGGGCCGAAGTGGGGCGAATGGGCAGGCGCCAGCGTTCTAGCGGTTCCCGACGCATTGGAAAAGCGGGCCGGGAAGGGCGAATGCCCTCTTCCCAACCGGGCATTTGTGCTCTATAGACCCCGCCAAATTCCCGACAGACCCTGTCTGTTACCCGCCGGAACCTCTTCGGCGACCCGCTATTGAGAAATCTGGAGTACCGAAGATGGCAGTTCCGAAGCGCAAGACCTCGCCGATGAAGCGTGGTTTCCGCCGTTCCGCCGACGGTCTGAGCGCCCCCGCCTATGTCGAAGACAAGGACTCGGGTGAGCTGCGCCGTCCGCACCACGTCGACCTGAAGACCGGCATGTATCGCGGCCGGCAGATCCTGACGCCGAAGAACTAACGGTCGCCTTGCGCGATCGTCAGTGAAAAGTTTCCGGCCGGCTCCGCACAGGGGCCGGCCGTTTTGCATTCGAAGAACCGGGGGGGCTCAGATGAGCATGCGCGTCGAATCCGATTCCATGGGCACCATCAACGTGCCGGGCGAGAAGTACTACGGGGCGCAGACTGCCCGCTCGCTGGCGAACTTCGACATCGGCGGCGAGAAGATGCCGACCGAGATCATCCGGGCCTTCGGTATTCTCAAGAAGGCGGCGGCGCTCGCCAACCACAAGCTCGGCCTGATGGACGAGGCGACGCGCGACCTGATCGTCAAGGCAGCCGACGAGGTGATCGAGGGCAAGCTCAAGGATCATTTCCCGCTGGTCGTCTGGCAGACCGGGTCGGGCACCCAGTCGAACATGAACGTAAACGAGGTGATCTCGAACCGCGCCATCGAGATGGCCGGCGGCGTCATGGGCTCGAAGAAGCCGGTGCATCCGAACGATCACGTCAACATGAGCCAGTCGTCCAACGACACCTACCCGACCGCGATGCATATCGCGGCGGTGGAGGCCATCGAGAACTACCTGGTCGACCGCGTCATGCTGCTCAGGAACACGCTCGACGGAAAAGCCAGGGAATTCATGGATGTGGTCAAGATCGGCCGCACCCATCTGCAGGACGCGACGCCGCTGACGCTGGGCCAGGAGATTTCCGGCTGGGTGGCGCAGCTCGACCTCGGGCTCAAGGCGATCCGTGCGACGCTGCCGCAGCTTCATGAACTGGCACTCGGCGGCACGGCCGTCGGCACCGGGCTCAACGCGCATCCGAAATACGGCGAGACCGTCGCGGCGGAGATCGCGGCGCTGACCGGGCAGCCGTTCATCACGGCGCCGAACAAGTTCGCGGTGATGGCCGGACATGACGCTTTCGTCGGCTCTTCCGGCGCGCTGAAGCAGCTGGCCGCCGCGCTGATGAAGATCGCCAACGACGTGCGCTGGCTCGCGTCCGGTCCGCGTTCGGGGCTCGGCGAGATCACCATTCCCGAGAACGAGCCCGGCTCGTCGATCATGCCGGGCAAGGTCAACCCGACCCAGTCGGAGGCGCTGACCATGGTGGTGGCGCAGGTGATGGGCAACGATGCCGCCATCGGATTTGCGGCGAGCCAGGGCAATTTCGAGCTCAACGTGTTCAAGCCGGTGATCGCCTACAACTTCCTGCAGTCGGTGCGGCTGCTGGCCGACGCGGCGAAGAGCTTCAATGACCACTGCGCGGTGGGCATCGAGCCCGACCGCGACCGGATCAAGCAGCTGGTCGACCAGTCGCTGATGCTGGTGACGGCGCTCAACCGCAAGATCGGCTACGACAATGCGGCCAAGATCGCCAAGAACGCCCACAAGAAGCGCCTGACGCTCAAGGAAAGCGCGCTGGAGCTGGGGCTGCTGACGGCGGAGGAATTCGACGCCGAGGTGAAGCCGGAGCAGATGGTCGGGCCGCTGAAGGTTTGATGTAAGCGGTGTTAACATCACTTTCGCCCGGTGAGGGTGGGGT
>JAEYYP010000379.1 GCA_023428425.1 Pseudomonadota bacterium | reverse complement strand
CCCTTGGACCCATCCGGCCCGCCGCCCTGCGCCATGTCGGGCCGGCCGCCGCCGCCCTGCCCGCCCAGCGCTGCCGGCGCCAGCTTCACCAGGTCTCCGGCCGAATACTTCGACGTCAGGTCGTCGGTGACACCCACCGCAACCGTGCCGCGACCATCCTCGCCCTTCAGCACAACCGTAACCACGCCCGAGCCGATCCGCTTCTTCTCGGTATCGACGAGGCCCTTCACGTCCTTGGCCGAAATGCCCTCGACCGCGCGGCCGACATAAGTCACGCCGTTGACCGTCTCGTCGGCCGAAGCCGGAGCCGAACCACCGCCGCCCAGCGCCAACTTCTTGTTGGCCTCGCTAAGCGCCCGCTCGGCCTTCTTGAGCCCGTCCTGCAGCGCCTCGATACGGGTGAACACCTCGTGCGGCCCCACATGCAGCGCATCGGCGACGCTCGCGACGAGATTGGCATTGGTCCGCGCATGAGCCCGCGCACCCTTCGCCGTCAGCGCCTCAATGCGGCGCACACCAGACGACACGCCGGATTCGCCGAGCACGGTGATCAGCCCGATATCGCCCGTGCGCCGCACATGCGTGCCACCGCACAGCTCCACCGACCAGCCGACCGCGTTCCCAGTCGGGTCGCCCATCGAAACGACACGCACCTCATCGCCATACTTCTCGCCGAACAGCGCGCGCGCGCCGGATTCCTTGGCCTCTTCCACGCCCATCAGGCGCGTCTCGACCGCCGAGTTCTGCAGCACGATGTCGTTGGCCATCTCCTCGATGTCCGCCATCTCCTGCGGCGTGATCGGCTTGGTGTGCACGAAGTCGAACCGCAGCCGGTCCGGCGTCACCAGCGAGCCGCGCTGCGCCACATGGTCACCCAGCACCAGCCGCAGCGCCTCGTGCAGCAGGTGGGTGGCGGAATGATTGGCCCGGATCGCCGAGCGCCGCGCATGATCGACCACCAGCATCAACGGCGTACCAATCTTCAGCGTGCCCGAGGCCACCTTCACCTTGTGCCCGAACACGCCGTTGTTCTTTACCGTGTCGAGCACCTCGGCGGCGATGCCTTCGCCTGACAACTTTCCCGTATCGCCAACCTGGCCGCCGCTCTCGCCGTAGAACGGCGTCTGGTTCAGCACGACGAAACCCTCGTCGCCAGCCCCGAGGCTCTCGACCATCTGGCCGCCCTTGACCAGCGCCGTCACTACGCCCTCGGCGCTCTCGGTCTCATAGCCGAGGAACTCGGTCGGCCCGACCTTGTCGGCAACCGCGAACCACACCTTGTCCTCGCCGACCTCGCCCGAGCCGGCCCAGCTCTTGCGCGCCTCGGCGCGCTGCTTGGCCATCGCGTCCTCGAAGCCCGACAGGTCGACGCTGATGCCGCGGGTGCGCAGCGCGTCCTGCGTCAGGTCGAGCGGGAAGCCGTACGTGTCGTAGAGCTTGAAGGCGGTGACGCCCTCGAGCATGTCGCCTTCTTTCAGCCCGGCGCTCGCCTCGTCGAGAATGACCAGGCCGCGGCCCAGCGTCTTGAGGAAGCGCTGCTCCTCGAGCTGCACCGTCTCCTCGATCATCGCCTCGCCGCGCACCAGTTCCGGATAGGCCTGGCCCATCTCGCGCACCAGCGTCGGAACGATCCGGTGGATCACCGGATCATTTGCCCCGAGCAGCGTCGCATGGCGCATGGCGCGGCGCATGATGCGGCGCAGCACATAGCCACGGCCCTCGTTCGAGGGCAGTACGCCTTCGGCGATCAGGAAGCTCATGGAGCGCAGATGGTCGGCGATCACGCGCAGGCTTGGCGTGGTCGGATCGCCGTTGAAGCCCGTGGCCTGCATGGTCGACGCGACCAGCGACTTGAACAGGTCGATCTCGTAGTTGTTGTTCGTGCCCTGCATCACCGCCGCGACGCGCTCGAGCCCGGCGCCCGTATCCACCGACGGCTTGGGCAGCTTCTCACGCGAGCCGTCCGCGAACTGCTCGAACTGCATGAACACCAGGTTCCAGATCTCGACGAAGCGGTCGCCGTCTTCCTCGGGCGTGCCCGGAGGGCCACCCCAGTATTTCTCGCCGTGGTCGTAGAAGATTTCCGAGCACGGTCCGCAGGGACCCGTGTCGCCCATCTGCCAGAAGTTCGACTTGGCACCGAGCCGCACGATGCGCTCCTCGGGCAGTCCGGAAATCTTCTTCCAAAGCTCCATCGCCTCGTCGTCATCCTGGTAGATGGTGGCGGTGAGCTTCTCCTTGGGCAGGCCCCATTCCCTGGTGATGAGGTTCCAGGCCAGCTCGATCGCATCGGCCTTGAAGTAGTCGCCGAACGAGAAATTACCCAGCATCTCGAAGAACGTGTGATGCCGCGCCGTGAAGCCGACATTGTCGAGGTCGTTGTGCTTGCCGCCGGCGCGCACGCATTTCTGCGAGGTGGTGGCGCGCACATAGTCGCGCTTTTCAAGCCCGGTGAAGACGTTCTTGAACTGCACCATGCCGGCGTTCGTGAACATCAGCGTCGGGTCGTTCCGCGGCACCAGCGGGCTCGATGCGACCTGCTCGTGCCCGTTCTTCTCGAAGTAACCGAGGAAGCTCGACCGGATATCGTTCACGCTCGTCATGACAGGTCTCTTAACAGGCAAAAGGCGAGGCCTGGGCCCCGCCGGAATGAACAGGAAACGCCTTCTATCGCGGGGCTAAAGCATCTGTCCAGCCGATGGGCCGCCGGTCGTCACATTTCCGCCGCGGGCGGCTCCGCCGCCTCCTCCCTTTCGGTGGGCGCAATCACATGTGACGGGATGAGCCGCTGGCCACCTCCCTCCTTGCGGGGGAGGTAGCGTCGCTAGGAGCGATAGCGACGTAGCAGAGCTAGGGGGGTGTTGCCGCGGCGGCCTGCACGATCGGTATGCATATCCTCTGCGCCAAGAGTCAGGAGACGGAGGTACTGAAAATCCGGAAGCTCATCCGCAGACTGCCTTGTACAGCCGCACCGCCTCGGCCATCCCGTGGATCAGCGCATCAGCCGTGATCGCATGCCCGATCGACACCTCGGCGAGGTCAGGAACCGCCGCCTTCAGCGGCACCAGATTGACCAGGTTCAGGTCGTGGCCGGCATTGACCGGCAACCCACCCTGCCCGGCCCGCGCGTTGGCCCCGGCACTGCGCGCCGCATCCGCCGTGTCCTTCAGCGCCGCAAGGTGAACGGCCGCCTGCTCCGCCTGCAACTCCCCCCCATACGGCCTGGTATAGAGCTCCACCCGATCCGCTCCCACCGTCGCCGCCGCGGCCGGTGCCGCCGGGTCGGCATCGATGAACAGCGACACACGAATGCCCGCCTTCTTCATCCGCTCGATCGCCGCCACCAGCAGGTCTCGGTTCGCCTCGATGTCCCAGCCGTGATCCGAGGTCGATTGGAGCGGATCGTCCGGCACGAACGTCACCTGGTCCGGCGCCGCCCTCTCCACCAGTGCGAGGAACTCGTCGCTCGGATAGCCCTCGATGTTGAACTCGCGCCCCGGGTAATCCTGCCGCAGCAGCGCTACCAGCTCGAACACGTCCGTCCGCCGGATATGCCGCTCGTCCGGCCGCGGATGCACCGTGATCCCATCCGCCCCCGCATCGAGCGCAATCCGCGCCATCCCCGTCACGCTCGGCCACGGCACCGAGCGCCGATTGCGCAGCATGGCGATGGCATTGAGATTGACGGAAAGATGGGTCATCGGCAGGTCACCTGGTCGAACGCGCCTGCCTTAGCGCAACCCGGCGTGATGGGCCAATCGAACCTTTTGATGGACGCGATCAGCCAGCCATGGACGCGGAATTTTCCGTATACGTATATTGCATCAGGGGGAATTATCGTGTACGAAAATCGCATCATCATCTGGGGTGAACTTAAGCGTCTCGCCAATCTGGACAAGCACCAGCTCGATTTTCGGGATCTCACGCTAGATTTCTCGATGGCGCGATCGTCTTCCCCACCTACGACAGGCGGCTGGCAGCCATCGGCCGGTTGGCAGACCAAACGCTGACGGTGATCTACTTCGAACTCGGTACTGAAGCCCTGTCCATCATCTCGATGCGCCATGCAAGCCCGAAGGAAAGGACTCGACTCGATGAACAGTAAGCAGTTTGTCCCTGGACGGGGCTACTCGCGCGAAGACTGGGACGCAGTCGAGAGCCCCGAGTTGACCGACGAGCAACTGGCACAGGGACGGCCGTTTGCCGAAGCGCATCCCGAACTCGCCGCCAAGATGCGCCGTAGCGCCGGGCGCCCTCGGCTGGAGAACGCCCGGCAGCCCGTCACCCTTCGCCTCTCCCCCGACACGCTGCGAAAGTTCGAGGCCCTCGGCCCCGATTGGCGCGCCCGCATGGCCGAAGTTCTCGAAAAGGCGAAGCTCTAGCCCACCGGCGCCGGCTTCCGCCTGCGGTTGTCCAGGAACACCACCCCCAGGCCGCTCGCCACCACCAGCGCGATGCCCGCCAGCGCCAGTCCGTTCGGGAACTGGCCGAACACCACCAGCCCCGAAATCATCGCCCAGAAGGTGAAGAAGTAGAAGAACGGTGCCACCACCCCGGTCGGCCCGACCCGGTAGGCCATGAAGATGAAGAAGTGGCCGAAGATCAGGAACAGCCCCGAGCCCAGCAGCAGCAGCACGTGGTTCACGCCCGGCATCACCCACGTCTCGGTGGCGAGGTGCATCGTCCCTGCCCCGCTCAGCACCACCACCACGGCCGACATGGCGACGATCATCCCCGGCACCTCCGCCGCGATCCGCCGTCCCGCAGTGTCGCGCACCGCGCACAGCACCGCATTGGCGAGCGCCAGCACGGCGTAGATCGAGATGCCGTTCATCGTCGGCTGCGCCACCATGATGGCGCCGATGAAGCCGAGCCCGATCAGTGCCATCCGCACCCCGCCGATCCGCTCACGGAACAAGATCGAGGCCCCGAGCAGCACCAGCAGCGGCGTGATCTGCCCCAGCGCCGAAGCGTCCGCGATCGGCAGGTTGGTGAGCGCGATGATGTAGCAGAGAATGGCCGCCATCTCGGCCAGGTTGCGCGCCAACACCCGCCGCTCGAACAGCAGCGGCAACTTCGCCCCGTAGCCGAGGATGAAAAGCAGCGGCAGGCCCCAAAGGCTCGCCGCCACGCCGCGCAGCATCAGCACCTCGTAGGGCGGCAGTCCCACGGTCGCCAGCTTCATCAGCGTGTCGTTGATCACGTACGAGCCGGTCGAAACGACCATGAACAATGGCCCGCGGAACGGGTGGTGCGTGCTCGACAACTGCTGATCCCCTCGACGAAAAGGCCGGGATCGCTCCCGGCCTCCCAGTTCTACATCCCCTCGGCGCCGCGCGATATCGCGGCGAGCCCGGTCCGCACAACTTCGACGAGCCCGAGCGGCACCATCAGGGAAATGAAGCTGTCG
>JAEYYP010000377.1 GCA_023428425.1 Pseudomonadota bacterium | reverse complement strand
CACTTCCAGACCATGGCCTCGAACTGGAAGTTCTGGCCGACCTTCTGGAACACCATCATCCTCGCAGCCATCGTCGTGCCGCTGCAGCTCGTCATGGCGCTGGCCATGGCGCAGGTCGTCGCCAAGGTGCAGACTGGGCGCAACACCATACTCTATATCTTCACCATCCCGCTCGGCCTGTCCGACCTCGCTGCGGGCATCATCTGGCTCGCCATCTTCGAGCAATCGGGCTTTCTCAACTCGATGCTGGTCGGGCTCGGTGTGATCGAGCGGCCGATGCTGTTTCTCGGTTACCAGAACCTCTGGGTGATCTTCGTCGCGGTGATCCTGGCGGAGCTCTGGCGCGCTACAGCCATCGTCATGGTCATCCTGGTTTCGGGCATGGGGCTGATCCCCAAGGAATACTACGAGGCGGCCGAGGTATTCGGGGCAGGGCCCTGGAAGCGCTTCCTCAGGGTGACGCTGCCCATGCTGCGACCCTCGATCCAGACGGCGCTGATCCTGCGCACCATCGCCGCCTTCGAGGTGTTCGCGGTCGTTGTCGCCCTCGGCGGCACGACGCTGCCGGTGCTGGTCGGCGAGACCTTCAACTGGCAGTTCGCTTTGAACGACCGGAATGTCGCGGCCGCCTTCGCTCTGGTGATCCTTGCGATCTCGATCGCCGCCACGCTGGTCTTTCTGCGTGTGCTGCGCACCCCCAAGGGAGCCACGGTATGACAACGACCGTCGCGACCGACGACAAGCCACGCGGCGTCTCCGATATCGGCAGGGCCGGTCGCTTCCTGTTCTGGACCAGTGTGGTGCTGCTCTGCGCCTGGGTCCTTGTGCCCATCTATCTGCTGCTCGTGAATACGCTCTCCTCGCCGACCGAGGTGACGGCCTTTCCCAAGACCGGCGTACCCAGTTTCGATCTCGGTTCGATCAACTTTTTCCTGTCCTTCTCCGGGGTGATCAAGGCGTTGTGGAACTCGGTGCTGGTTGCGGTGCTGACCATGGCGCTGTCGATCGGCATCGGCGCGCCTGCCGGCTACGCGCTCAGCCGCTTCGAGTTTCCCGGCAAGGCGACGTTCCGCATGCTGGTGCTGATGACGCGCGCCTTTCCGCTGCCGCTGCTGGCCCTGCCCATCGCGGTGATGTTCATCCGCATCGGGCTCGACGATACGCCGATCGGGCTGGCGCTCGCGCACACGACGCTCGCGATCCCGTTTGCCGTGCTGATCACCTTTTCGATCTTCTCGGGCATTCCGCTCGAGCTCGAGGAGGCTGCGTGGACGCTCGGCTGCAACCGGTTGCAGGCGTTCCAGAAGGTTGTGCTGCCCCTGGTCCTGCCCGGTATCACCGCATCCGCGATCTTCGCCTTCACCATTTCCTGGAACGAAGTGTTCGCCGCCTCGGTGCTCACGGTCGAGAACCGTACCCTGACGGCATTCCTGCTGCAGAGCCTGTCGGTGTCGCCGATGCACCTGCGCTTTGCCGGCGGTGCCGCGCTGGTGGTGCCGGCCTTGGTCTTCATCTTCGCCGTTCGAAAATACCTGTTCGCGATGTGGGGCATCGCCAACCGCTAGCCAGCGCAAAGGAGCCCGCCGTGGCCGAGATCGTAATCAAGGGTGTCGCCAAGAGCTTCGGGTCGTTCAAGGCCTTGCACTCGATCGACCTCACCATCGCGGACCAGGAGTTCATGGTGCTGCTCGGCGCCTCGGGTTGTGGCAAGACCACGCTCCTGCGCATTATCGCCGGGCTCGAAACCCCGACGCAGGGCGAAGTCTGGATCGGCGGCAGGCGGGTCGATCGGCTGCCCCCGCGCGAGCGCGGCATCGCGATGGTGTTCCAGAACTACGCGGTCTTTCCGCACCTCACCGTGTTCGAGAACATCGCCTTCGGGCTCCGGATGAAGAAGCTGCCGCAGGCCGAGATCGACCGGCGTGTCACCCGCACCGCCGAACTCATGCATATCGAGCAACTGCTGAAACGCTACTCCGGCCAGCTCTCCGGCGGGCAGCGCCAGCGGGTCGCCGTGGCTCGCGCCCTCGCCATGGAGCCCGACGTGATCCTGATGGATGAGCCGCTCTCCAATCTCGACGCGCTGCTCCGCCTTGAGATGCGCGCCGAACTGAAGGGCGTGCTGGCGAATTCGAAGACCACCACCATCTACGTCACGCACGACCAGGTGGAGGCGATGTCGCTCGCCGACCGCATCTCGGTGATGAACGGCGGACATATTGTGCAGGCCGCCTCTCCAGTCGAAGTGTACCGCAACCCGGCCGCCCGCTTCGTCGGCAGTTTCATCGGCAATCCGCCGATGAATTTCCTGCCGGCCCAGAAGAATGGCGACGGCCGCTACCACGTCGCCGGACTTGCGCTTGATGGTCCGACGAACGGTGGCAGCAGCCTCGAGTTCGCCATTCGCCCGGAGGATCTCGCCGTTGCGGCAGGTGGCCTGCGCGCCATCGCCCGCGTCATCGAACCGCTCGGAGCCCACACGCTCGTCACAGCCGAGGTGGACGGCAAGCTCTTCCGTGCTGTGCTCGACAGCGACCTGAAGGTCGCGCCGGGCGATGAGCTGAGCCTCGTGCCCAAGCCCGACCGCATTCGCTGGTTCGATCCGGAAACCACCCGGGCCGTGGCCTGACAACGCCACCCAGCCCTCTTAGCC
>JAEYYP010000092.1 GCA_023428425.1 Pseudomonadota bacterium | reverse complement strand
CTGAGATGGTCGCCATGCGGGTCATGTTGTTGCTCCAAATCGGATTGGTGAAACGTCCAGATATCAGCGGATATGGTCCTCGTAGCGAACCAAGAATTCCGCTTCAGTCATGCCGAAAGTGGCCTCGAAGGCAGCCTCCCAGTCTTTGCCGGAGCCGATTTCGCCGTAGAAATCCGCCAGCGACTTCAGGCCAGCGTCCTCCGCCAGCAGGTGCGCAGCAATCATCCCCGCCGAGGAAGCTCGTGGCTCGGCATAGTAGCCCTCGCGGGTCTGCATCTTCTCGAGGGGCACCGTGACCTCGGCGGCTTTCTGGGTGTGCCAGTCGATCTCACGCTTGAGGTTCATCTTGCCGCTGTCGCCGAGCAGCCGGAACGCGATGTACTCCGCTGAGCCTTCGACGAGCCACTGCGGTCCCAGCATTTTGAGCGAGTTGTTGCCGCTGCAGCAGCCCTCGAGGCGTCCATAGGCCCGTTCGTACTGCAGCATATGGAAATACTCGTGCGCCAAGGCGAAGCTGCGTTGCGCGGCCCGCCCGGCGCCGAACCAGTCGCCGCTGAATACATCGGCTTTGGCGCACATGAACATGAAGCTGTAGCCTGCCTCGCCACCATGGCAGCCGGTAAACCATTCGACCTTGCCCCGCCTGATGCCCTGGCCGACCTTGAGATGGGCGACATAGTTATCGGCCATCCACTCGGCATCGGCGGAAACGTAAATGGTACCAGGCTCTTTGAGCGCCGAACCGAACGACTTTTTGAAGTAGGCATCGACCGCCTCAATGCCAGCGCGGGTGTCCCGGGCCACCGAGACATCGACGTCGGGACCGAACCGGAAGCGCGCCACGTCGTCCATCGGCCCGCGCGCCGTACCGGCATCGATCGCGGAAGTCAGAGTCGCGCACCACTGCGCTGCCGTCTCCTCACTGAGGTCGGGATAGGTCTGACCGTCCTGCAGAGAGGCGAACCCGAGGGCGGCCTCGAAGGTCCGCCGCCCCATCTGGCCGTCGACCGGGCCTGCGTCGAACCCCACACGATTGAGGCCCTCCTGTACGCAGGCTGCCGCCTCGGCAATGCTCATCTCCGGATCGGTCACCTGATCGGCGGCAGGTGCCGCAGCGGTCATGACGGTGAGCGGCTTGAAGCCATAGCTGCCGCGTGTCTCGCTGGGCTGGTCATCGCATAGCCCTGTGGCGCCGTCCCTGCCCTCGAGTTCAGACCACTTGCCGCTGGCATCCTCGACGCACCAGCGGGCCATCGGAGCACTATTGAGGATCGTCTCGTCGATCCGAACAATGTAGGCCGGCTTACCGTCCCGCTGCTCGGGGTTGTTGGCCGTCGCCTCGAACATCTGCCCGCCGGCCCTGTCGTAACCGGTGATGGTCAGCGACAGTCCTGGTTCGCCCGGCACGACGAACTCGAAGTTGCCGGCAATCGCCGGCGTGGTGGCGATCAGTCCAGCGATCGCGGCAGCAATAATCCGAAGCATTGTGTTCCCCCTCGTCACAAAGCCTAGAAGACTTGCGCCACAGGTGCAACCTCGCGTCTTTTCAGGCAAGCCGCTGTTGATCCGTCACAGGAACTGCAACGACCTGCAATCCCAGACCCCGTACTACTTCGTCTCAAAGGAATTGAACAGCGCGCGAAGCTGAAGACAATGACCACGTTAAGGGTCGGGATTTGAAGATCACTCAATGATCGTTGGAATGTCCTACTTTATCGATGGGCTTTGGACGGAGTGACACAAGTCACGGTCCCCTGACGCGCACCATGACGGCGCTCCGGATGGCTAAACGTGCTTAGCGCATGTAGTAAGAAGGGCACCAGTGTCGCGGCAACCCACAGCATTGGCTACGGCCTCAACCGGCAGCTATGCTGCCCGCCTACCTGCCGGCCTGGTGCCTGACGGGCGAGCGCGGGCCCGTATCTCCCAGTCGCGGTCGCGATAGCCATTGCGCTGCGCCAGGCGATCGGTGCTCTTCTCGCCATAGCGGGCGCCTGTGGCCGCACCAACCTCCAGCTCCATCAGTCGCTCGGCGGCAGAGCCAATCATCTCGCGAAGAACATCGGCGTTCGGGGCTTCTCCATCAGCGTGCGCAGGTTCATCATTGATTCGGTCGTCGGTTGTCCTTCCGGTCAGGGGGTAGTGTAAGCAACCTGCCCTACCGAAAAGCGCCGATGGCCACTGCGCTACTTAGCTATACCGCTACACCACGTCCGGCGACACGACCGCGAAATGGCCGCGTCGATCTTCCCGCGCGCGCTGTACTGCCATACGCCATCGTGGTTCGAGACGATTTAGTGGTGTGCCAGGCTCGGCTCTCCGGTGGACGTGCGAAGCAGAGGGGGCCAGGTGAACCCGGCACCGGTGTCGCTTGATGCCGGTCGGCGGAGCCGGGTTCCGACCCGGATTGGAAGTCGCCGCCGGGTCGCAAGCAACGAAAGAGCTCGAGGCAGGTTCCTCGAGTCGAAGGCGCGATGGGCAACTAACGTTCTCGGAACGCCCGCCCTAATTGTTCGGCCAAGGGTTGGAGGAGGTACTGTAGGGGCGTCCGGCCTTCGGTGGCGATGAAGACTTCGACCGGCATGCCTGGCATGAGGGTGATCTCGTCGAGAGCGGCGACGTCTTCGGTCGAAATGCTGGCGCGGGCGACGAAGTACCGTTCCCCCGTTCGGGTGTCCGAAGTCTGGTCAGCGGCGATATAGGTTAGCACACCATCGAGATCCGGAGTGGTGCGGAGGTTTCCAGCGAGAAGGCGCACCCGCAGCCCTGCGCCGAGGGCGAGCTGGTCGATGTCGCGGGGGAAGATACGGGTCTCCACCACCAGGGTCGCTGACGCTGGAACGATCTCCATGATCGTCTGTCCTGGTGCCACGACGCCGCCAACGGTGTGCATAGCCAGGTGGTTGACGTAGCCGGCGAGAGGGGACCGGATCTCGACGCGGTCTAGGTCGGTTCTCGCGGCGTCGCGTTGCTGGCGCAGCTGCGCGATTGCAGTTTCGGCCTCACCGAGGCTGGCAATCACGTCGGTGGCAAAATCCTGGTCGAGCTGAAGCAGCTGGATACGGAGTTCATTGGCTTTGCCGCCTGCCGATGCCCGGCTGGCCAGCAGCTGCCCGTACTCGCCCTGCAACTGAGCTCGACTGCGCTGCAGCTGCTTGAGCGAAGACAGGCCAACCAGACCGTCCTTCTGCAGCTCGGAAATTCGACCGATTTCTTCCTCGACGAGTGCAAGTTCGGCTTGCTTGGCGGCGATCTGCGCCGTGAGGCCTTCGATCTGCTGTTGTATCTGACCGATCTGCTCACGCATCTGTTCTAGACGGCCCGCATGACCCCGGCGGCGCGACTCGAACAGGGCAGTCTCGCTTGCGATAGCCTCGGCGATGACGGAATCGGAGGAACGATCCGTCAACTCGCCTGTGAAGGTGACCTTGTAAGCGGCGTCCCTTTCGGCTCGCAGGCGCGCGGCCGCGGCGCTGGCCCGGTCGAGCTGCACCTGGGCGACGGCCAGGTTGGTTCTGGCCGAGGTTTCATCGAGCCGGACCAGCACCTGATTGGCCTCAACAAGGTCGCCGTCACCGACGAGAATCTCCTCGACCACGCCGCCGCTCGGGTGCTGGATGGCCTTGACGTTGGCCTCGACGATAATCAAGCCAGTTGCCACCACCGCTCCAGAAATCGGGGTCACTGTGGCCCAGGTTCCGATGCCGCCAACCAGGAGAACCGCCAGGAGCAGAGCGTTCAGGCTCGAGCTCCGAAGCTGATCGCGAAGCTCAAGCTCGATCGCGCTCATCGGCTAGCTCCTCCCGTAGTACCTTCTCCGTTGCACCTCGGCGGCGCAGTTCGACCGGCCGCTCCAGAATCTGTTCGAGTACCTGGGCGCTCGGCCCAAAGGCGTGCTGCGTACCATTGGCGATGTAGAGGACCTTATCGCAGTTGGTGAGCGCCGAAGGTCGGTGCGCGGCGAGCAAAACGATGGCGCCCCTCGCCTTGGCAGCGCGGATAGCCTCCTGCAACGCTGCCTCACCATCGGAGTCGAGGTAGGCGTTGGGTTCATCAAGCACGATCAGGAAGGGCTGCCCATACAGGGCCCTTGCCAGGGCGATCCGCTGACGCTGTCCTCCCGAAAGGCTGGCTCCGCCGTCGCTGACCGGCGTGTTATAGCCTTGGGGAAGGTGCTGGATCATGGCGTGGGCGCCTGCCTGCTCGGCAGCCCGGATCACGCGCTCCGGATCGGGTTCTGTTGCCATTCGGGCAATGTTCTCCGAGATCGTGCCTTCGAACAAGTCGAGTGTCTGTGACATGTAGCCAATCGAGGGGCCAAGCCGGTCCGGATCCCAGTGCCGAATGTCGGAGCCATCGAGCCGGACCACGCCGGCCTGTGCCGGCCAGATTCCTAGCAGAGCCCGCAGCAGCGACGACTTTCCTGCCCCGCTGGGTCCAACGATCCCCAGTGCCTCTCCGGCCGCTGCCCGGAAGTTGATATTGCGCAGTACCCACCTGTCTGTTCCCGGCACCTGTGTGCCCACCTTTTCGACGGTGAGCTGCCTGCTGGGGGCCGGCAAGGCCAGCTTTGTCACGGTCGCGGTTTCCGCCGACAGCGTGCTAGTCAGGCGGGCGAAGCTTTGGCGCGCCGCCACGAAGCTGCGCCAGTTGCCGATGGTCGTCTCGATCGGGGCGAGCGCCCGGCCGAGCATTACCGATGCGGCGATCATCGCTCCTGGCGACAGTTCTCCATTTATCACCAGGTAGGCGCCAAGGCCGTAGACACCGGACTGCGCGAGCAATCGGGTGACGCGAGACAGACCGCCGAAGACGGCGATCGCGTCGGCGCCGGCTCGTGTCCAGTGGAGGAACTCGTTCTCAATTCGCTGCCAGCGCGTCATCAGTGCCGGCTGCAGTCCCATTGCGGCAATGCTCTCGTAGCTGCGGGCGGCGGCATCCAGCGTGGCGAGGCGCTGCCCCTGCAACGAAGTAATCATGCGAGCCGGATCGCGGCTGCTCCGTTCGGTGGCGAAAGCCAGCGCGAAGAGCAACAGCCCGCTACCCAGCGACAGGAGCCCAATGCTCGGGTGGATCAGGTAACAGACGACCAGGAACACCGGCAGCCAGGGGAGGTCAACCAAGGCGGTCGGTCCGCCGCTGGTCATGAAGGTCCGGACGTTGTCCAGGTCGCGCACCGGCAAGGACACCTCACCAGCCCGTCGCCCCTTTGCGGCAAGCTGTTGAGCGGTCCGGTTGACGTAACTGCTGAGGCGGGTTTCCAGCAGTAGGCCGGAGCGGACGACGATCCGGGTGCGAAGCGTGTCAAACGCCGCCTGAAACGCGTATGCGCCTACAAGGAAAACGGTGATACCGACTAGCGTCGGCACGCTCTGGCTGGCGAGGACCCGGTCGTAAACCTGGAGCATATACAGCGGACCCGCCAGCATCAGGATGTTGATCACGCCGGAGACCATTGCCACCGCAGCGAGGCTGCTGGTGGTGGCACGCACCGCTCGCCGGATCGGGTGGGCGTTCTCCTGTTGAGTTGCCTGCATCGTCAGATCGGTCACCGGCAGTGTAGTGGCGCACCACTGCTATTCCGGTTTCCGTGCCCCCTCCCGGCCGACACGCGCCAGATCATCTCACACGCGCACCTCGTTGGCTTCGGCCAATCTGGAAGTTACTGCCTTCATCAGGCGACGGCAAGTCGCAGGCAGCCATAGGGAGTCGTGTAGCTACTCGATGCTGTCGGGTGGACAGATAACTGCGGCGCCTAGAAAGTTATCGTTATCAGATAAACGTCTGAATTCAGACCGCCAACTCACACTATACCGCTTGTCACCCTGGAACTCTTACGACATAATCCACGTCGAGGGAAACTGCCCGCAGTTCCAAGAATATCCAGTCTAGAGTTGCCAGAACATCGGCGGCGTACGGGAGTGATCTTGGCTTAATGCATGTGAACTCGGCAATGGTCGCCCCCGACCCGCCGAGCATGTCAAAGGAGGAAGCAGAAGTGACCACCTATAACGGCAGCAGCGGCAACGACACCCTTGTCGGCGGCTCTGGCAATGACAAGCTCAGCGGTAAGAATGGCGATGACACGCTGATTGCAGGCGGCGGCAACGACAACCTGGACGGCGGCAACGGCGACGACACGCTGGACGGCGGCGATGGCAACGACGATCTCGATGGCGGCAATGGCAACGATATGCTCGTCGCCGGCGCTGGAAACGACAGCCTGAGTGGCGGCAACGGCAATGATGTGCTGAGTGGCGGCGCGGGCAACGACACCCTGAAGGGAGACAATGGCAACGACACGCTGGATGCAGGCGCCGGATCCGACACGGTCACGGCTGGCAACGGCGACGACGTCGCCATTTACGTGATGTCCGATAACATCGGCGCAACGGATGTCTATGACGGGAACAACGGCAACGACACGCTTAGGATCGTGCTGACCCAGGCGCAGCTCAACTCTGCCGCGGTGCAGGCCGACCTGCAGGCGTACCAGGCCTTCCTCGACTCGCATCAGAACGGCACCTTCCAGTTCACGGCTTTCGACCTGTCGGCGCGCAACTTCGAGCAGTTGGACGTGGTGGTCGCGGGTGGGGGCGGAACCGCGAACATCGACCAGTTCGTGGCCGGAGATCTCAACTACGATATTCTCCTGCCGACGTTCCTTTCTCCCGACTTCTCGTTCAATGTGACCACCGGCACACCAACTGCGACGAGCTTCACGCTCGCCAACGTCGACAATCCCCACCTGACGGTCACAATCACCGGTGCGGGCTTCACCTATGGACCCGGTGCCGCCGGCCCGCAGACACCGCAGTCCGGCACCGTCCAGACAATGACCTTCATGAACGGCAGCACGGTTCTCGCGACGGTGACCGGGCTGAACGAGGATGCCGGGGCGCTGCTGGCCGCCATTGAGCAGTTCCCCAGCGACAACGCCGCTTTCCTAGCGATCATGGATGCCTACCAGATCAGCTACGACGCGAGCACCGTCGAGTCTGGCTTTGTCTCGGCAGGCCTGTTCGGCGGAGACGACACTTTCGTTGGCGGTGATGCTGATAATGCGTTCCGCGGCCACGATGGCTCGGATTCGTACGAGGGTGGCGGGGGCGACGACGCCGTTGACTACACTGACGAGCAGGGCGGGCACGGGCTGAACATCGACCTCAGCACCGGATCGGGCACCGATACCTACGGCAATGCGGAGAGTTTCAGCGGCATCGAGAAGATCTGGGGCTCGATGTACGACGACCACCTCTTGGGCGATGAGAACAACAACCTGTTCGAAGGCCACCAGGGCAGTGATGTCATGGACGGCGGCGACGGCCACGACACGGTCTGGTACCGGTCGGAAGGATATCTCGGTGCCACCCACGGCATCGATGCCAACCTGCAAACCGGCGTGGTGGTCGACGGCTTCGGCGCCATCGACCAGGTTAGCAACATCGAAAGCGTCGCCGGCACTGACTTCGACGACGTGATGGTGGGCAGTGATGCCGAGAACGATTTCGCCGGTTTTGATGGCTTGGACACCTACGACGGTGGCGCCGGCAGCGACGCTGTCAGGTGGGAGGAGGAGTTCGGCGGGCAGGGTGTCTATGCGAACCTCAGCACCGGGTATGCAACCGACACGTACGGCAACGTCGAGAGCCTGACCAGCATCGAGCGGCTGCAGGGCTCGAGCTATGCCGACCACTTCATCGGGAGCGGCGCCGACGAGCTGTTCGACGGGCGCGACGGCTCCGACGTAATCGATGGTGGCGCCGGCAATGACGTCATCTGGTATCGCGACGAAGCTCGTCTGGGGGGACCGGCCGGCATTCATGCTGACCTGGCCGCCGGCCAGGTGGTTGATG
>JAEYYP010000360.1 GCA_023428425.1 Pseudomonadota bacterium | reverse complement strand
CACGACCCCATGCAGGCGATGCGAAAATTCTTGCGGCGCAACTTTGCCGGCTATGCGTTCCTGGCGCCCTGGCTGATCGGCTTCTTCCTGCTGGCGATCGGCCCGATCCTCGCCTCGCTCTATCTTGCCTTCACCAAGTACAACGTCATCAATCCGCCGCGCTGGATCGGCCTCGACAACTTTTCCTACATGTTCCAGTACGACGACCGCTTCAAGAAAGCGCTGCAGGTGACGTTCACGTTCGTCGCCATTTCAGTGCCGGCGAAGCTCGTCTTCGCGCTGGCCGTTGCGATGGCCCTCGACAAGGGCGTGCGGACGATCGGCCTATACCGCGCGCTGTTCTACCTCCCGTCGATCCTCGGTGGCTCGATTGCGGTCGCCATCCTGTGGCGGCAGCTGTTTGCCTATGAAGGTATCGTCAACACCGTGCTCGGCGGAGTGGGCATCGAGGGGCCCTACTGGCTGAGCGACCCGAAATACTCGCTCTATACCCTCATCGTCCTCTCGGTCTGGCAGTTCGGCTCGCCCATGCTGATCTTCCTCGCCGGCCTCCGCGCCATTCCGCAGGAGCTCTACGAGGCCGCCGAGATCGACGCCGCCGGGCCGATCAAGAAGTTCTTCTCGATCACGGTGCCGCTGCTGGCGCCGGTGATCTTCTTCAATCTGGTTCTGCAGATGATCGAAGCGTTCAAGAGCTTTTCCGGCGCCTTCATCATCTCGGGTGGGTCCGGCGCGCCCCTCGATTCGCTGCTGTTCTACACGGTGTTCCTGTTCAACGAGGCCTTCAGCTTCCTGCGCATGGGCTATGCCTCGGCACTCGCCTGGGTGCTGCTGGTGATCATCGCCACCTTCACGGCCATCGCCTTCTGGAGCTCGAAATACTGGGTCCACTACGAAGGGCAGAAGGGCTGACCATGACGACGGGGACACTGCCGACTTCCGCCGAAACCGCCGCGCTCGCCCAGGCATTTCGCGAGGCCCGCGCCAGACGCGCCAAGCGCGCCGCCCTGCTCAAGCATGTCTTCCTGATCGCGACCTCACTGGTCATGATCTACCCGCTGCTGTGGATGTTCGCGTCCTCGCTGAAGCCGAACAACCAGATTTTCGGCGACTTGTCGCTGTGGCCCTCGGAACTGCGCTGGGACAACTACACCAGCGGCTGGTTCGCCATGTCGGAGAGCTTCACCACCTTCTTCCGCAACTCGCTCTTCGTCACCGTTCTCTCGGTGATCGGCAATGTGCTGAGCTGCTCATTTGCGGCCTATGCCTTCGCAAGGCTGGAGTTCACCGGCAAGAACATCTGGTTCGCGCTGATGATGATGACCCTGATGATCCCGTACCACGTGGTTCTCATCCCGCAGTACCTCACCTTCCTGCAACTGGGCTGGGTGAACACCTACCTGCCGCTCATCGTGCCGCAGTTTCTCGCTGGCGACGCCTTCTTCATCTTCCTCATGGTGCAGTTCTTCCGGCAGTTGCCGCGCGAACTCGACGAGGCGGCGATGATCGACGGTTGCTCGCCGTTCAAGATCTACTGGGCCATCATCATGCCCCTCTCGATCCCCGCGATCGCCACGGCGGCGATTTTCTCCTTCATTTGGACCTGGGACGACTTCCTCGGGCCTTTGGTCTACCTCAACGACGTCAAGGACTATACGGTGCCGCTCGCCCTGCGCATGTTCAACAGCCAGGACAGCGTCACGCAGTATGGCCAGATGTTCGCCATGTCGGTGCTCTCGCTGCTGCCGATCTTCCTGTTCTTCCTTGTCTTCCAGCGGCTGATCATTCGCGGCATCGCGATGAGCGGTCTCAAGTAGGAGTGTTCTGATTGTCGGGCGTTCAACTCAACGACGTGCGCAAGTCCTATGGGGGGCTCGAGGTCGTCCACGGTGTCAATCTCGACATCAAGCCGGGCGAGTTCGTCGTGCTGGTCGGCCCGTCGGGCTGTGGCAAGTCCACTCTACTGCGCATGATCGCCGGGCTCGAAGAAATCACCGACGGGACCATTGCCATCGGCGACCGTATCGTCAACGACCTGCCGGCGAGCCAGCGCAACCTCTCGATGGTGTTCCAGTCCTACGCGCTCTACCCCCACATGAGCGTGCGCCGGAACCTCGCCTTCGGCCTCTCCAACCTGAGAATGCCCAAGCCGGAGATCGAGCGGCGCGTCGCCGAAGCGGCCCGTATCCTGCAGATCGGCGAACTGATGGAGCGGAAACCACGTCAGCTGTCGGGCGGCCAGAAGCAGCGCGTCGCGATCGGCCGCGCCATCGTGCGGGAGCCGCAGTTGTTCCTCTTCGACGAGCCGCTGTCCAATCTCGACGCCGAGTTGCGCGTCCAGATGCGCGTGGAGCTCGCCAACCTCTACAACCGGCTGGGTACGACGATGATCTACGTCACCCACGACCAGGTGGAGGCGATGACGCTGGCGACGCGCATCGTCGTGCTGTCCAAGGGCAATGTCGAGCAGGTCGGCACGCCCTACGAACTCTACAACGCGCCGCGGAACCGGTTCGTGGCTACCTTCATCGGTTCGCCCAAGATGAACATGCTGCAGGCCAACGCCGACAACGGAACTGTCGATATCCCAGACTTCGGCACCCTCCCGCTCGTCGGCGTGCCCGATGGACCGGTCGAGATCGGCATTCGCGCCGAGCAGTTCAGCGTCGGCGACGGTGGTGAGGTCCGGGCGACAGGCAAGGTGACGCTCGTCGAGTATCTGGGCAGCGAGGTCTATCTCCACGTGCGCCTCGTTTCCGGCCTCGTCGTCATCGCCGCCGCGGACGCCGAGTCCAGGTTCAAGGTCGGCGACGACATCTCCCTCGGATTCAACCGCAGCGCCTGCCACGTGTTCGATACCGCGGGACAGCGCGTGCCAGTGTCTGCCCATGCCTGATGTGCCCTGAGGACTCACGCACGTCCGGCCGGACCAAGGAGTGATCCTCGCCTGATGCCGGGCAACCGATTGAGACCTCGCCTCGTTGTCGGCTCCGGGACACCACCTGGAGACCATCTTGAGCCACACGATCGAAGCCGGCGATCCTTCGGAGCTCGGCGCCAACTGGAATGGCGACGGCACCAACTTCGCGATCTTTTCCGCCCACGCGCAGCGCGTCGAACTCTGCCTGTTCGATGAGGCGGGGAACGAAACTCAGCGGCTGACGCTGCCGGAGTATACGGACGAGGTGTGGCACGGCTTCGTGCCCGGTGTTGGCCCCGGGCAACTTTATGGCTACCGCGTGCACGGGCCCTATGATCCGGCCCATGGACATCGGTTCAACCCCAACAAGCTCCTGCTCGACCCCTACGCCCGCGAGTTGCGCGGCGACATCGACTGGTCCGCGAATTCCCAGTTCGGCTACGACACGCTGAGCGACGAGAAGGACCTTTCCTTCTCCGAGACCGACAGCGCCGCCCACATGCCCAAGTGCGTGGTCGTCGATCCGCGCGCCCATGACTGGTCGGGCGACAGCAAGCCGAGCATCCCGTGGGCGCGGACCATATTCTACGAGACCCACGTCAAAGGCTTCACCCAGTTGCACCCGGCGGTGCCCCAGAACCTGCGCGGCACCTTTGAGGGCCTCGCGCAGCCCCAGATCGTCGACTACGTGAAAAGCCTCGGCATCACGTCGATCGAGCTTCTGCCCGTCCACGCGTTTCCCGACGACGACTTCCTCGTCAAGAAGGGGCTGCGAAACTACTGGGGCTACAACACCATGGGTTTCTTCGCCCCGGCGAGCCGCTACTACGGCCCCCGCGGCATAGCCGGTTTCCGCGACATGGTGCGGGGCTTCCACGATGCCGGTATCGAGGTGATCCTCGACGTCGTCTACAACCACACCGCCGAAGGCAACGAGATGGGGCCGACGCTGTCGTTCAAGGGCATAGACAACTTCTCGTACTATCGCACCCTGCCCGGTGACGCGCGCTACTACATCAACGACACCGGCACCGGGAACACCGTGAACACCAGTCACCCGCGCGTCCTCCAGATGGTGACGGACTCGCTGCGCTACTGGGCCGAGCACATGCATATCGACGGCTTCCGCTTCGACCTCGGCACCATCCTGGGCCGTGAACCCGAAGGGTTCGACCAGCGCGGCGGCTTCTTCGACGCCGTCGGACAGGATCCGCTGCTACGCAAGGTGAAGCTGATCGGCGAACCTTGGGACATTGGCCCCGGTGGCTACCAGGTAGGCGGCTTCCCGCCCGGCTGGGCCGAATGGAACGACAAGTATCGCGATACGGTACGCGATTACTGGAAGGACACGGACCACACGGTGCAGGACTTCGCCGCCCGCTTCACCGGCTCGGGCGACGTCTACGACCATCGCGGCCGGCGACCATGGGCCGGCGTCAACTTCCTGACCGCGCATGACGGCTTCACCCTGCACGACCTGGTCTCGTACGACGCCAAGCACAACGAGGCGAACGGCGAGGACAACAACGACGGCCACAACGACAACCGCAGCTACAACTACGGCGCGGAGGGCGAAACCGAGGACGAGGGTATCGTCGCCGTGCGGGAGCGGCAGAAGCGCAACTTCCTCGCCACGCTGCTCTTCTCGCACGGCACGCCGATGATCCTCGCAGGCGACGAGTTCAGCCGCACCCAGGGCGGCAACAACAACGGCTACGCCCAGGACAGCGAGATCAGCTGGATCAACTGGGACCTCAACGACAATGCGAAGGCCCTGCAAGCTTTCGTGAAGCGCCTGATTGGCATCCGGCAGGCGCAGCCCCTGCTCCACCGCGACAACTGGCGCGACATGATGAGTGTCACCTGGCTCAATCCGGGCGGCGGCGAACAGCAGGCGGCACAGTGGCTCGACGGTGGCGCCACCACCATCGGCATCCGCCTGTCGCGAGACGACCTGAAGGCGGTCGAAAGCGCCTGGTGGGAACTCGTCATCCTGTTCAATCCGCATGACGGCGTCGTGCCGTTCAAGGTGCCAGAGAGAGAGGGGGGACCCTGGACAATCGAACTCGACACCGCCGACACCGCGCGTGAGTCTGGCGCCCTGGATGGTGGGACGGAGATCGTCTTGACGCCACGCTCACTCGTGTTGCTGAGGTAGGGCTACCTTCAAGAGAGCCGGCACCCTCGCGGTGGCCGGTTCTCCCTCGCGCAGGCCCTGTCCGCCCTCAGGCGAGTCGTGGCGTCACAAGACCCCGTACTTGGCGTAGACGTCACGAAGGTAGGCACCGGCGCGGAGTTCCCGCATCGAATGGTGCTCGCCGTTGATCTTTTCGAAGGCGACTCTCAGCACATCCGCCTCCACCGCCTGCGGCACCACGACCACACCATCGGCATCGCCGAACACCAGGTCACCAGGCGCGACCATCACCCCGCCACAGATGACCGGCACGTCGGTCGCCTGGATCTGGCCGCGACCCTTGCTGTCAAGCGGCGCGATGCCGCCATGAAACACGGGCAGCTGCAGCGAACGAATCTCAAGGATGTCGCGCACGAAGCCGTCTGTCACGCAGCCCGCAGCGCCGCGGGCCCGAGCGGCGGTAGATAACAGGCTTCCCCACGGCGCGATGCGGCTGGAGCCACCGCAAGCGAACACGGCAATGTCGCCAGGCTTCAGGTCATCGACGATGGCGATCTCAAGTTCGTAGGGGTTCGTGCCCTCCTGCACATAGGCCGTTTCCATGTAGATGCCGGTGCGGGCCCGCCCGCAAAGTTTCAACTGCTCATCCAGCGGTCGGATGTGGGGCTGCATCGCCTGGCTTCGCAGTCCCACCGCGTCGAGCGCGTCCGACAGCACAGCGGCGAAGAGTTGCTCCCAGTTCGCCGGCAGTGGCGGATTCTGGCGCGATGTGAAACGCGTGGTAGCGGTCGTCGTGTCTGGCATCGCGTCTCTCTCATCAAGCTGCAAGTACGAATGTCCTGCACTCTGATCCGCAAGCTGCCTTCCGTCGATGCGCTTTTTGGGGAAGCCCGCAGGGCGAGGGCTGCATGCGGAAGACGCTCAGTCGGCGATGACCAGTTCGGAGACCACCTCGAGCGCGCGATCCTGCAGCGCAACGGTGCCGGGCGGTGGAACATGCGCGGCAAGAACGGCATCGCGCTCTTGGACAAGTAGCGCGATCTCGTTCTCATGGGCGACGAGCACGGCGGTCAACCAGCGGTTCACCAGGTAGGATGGTCGCGGCATCTGCACGTCGAAGCGCTTCAGCAGCGGGACAGTGCCGGAGGCATCCAGCCAATCGTCTCCGACCACCCACTGATTGACGGTGAAGAGCCGGCGCAAGCGTCCTGACATGTCCATCCCGACGGCTATCAGGTGGTGCACGGGTCCAGACGGACCGGATGGACGGACGAAGCAGTGGAAGTGTCCGTGCTCTTCCGCTGCCTCGGTGGCCGGATGGCAGTGATAGTACCACTGCGCGCCGCTGTGTGGATCGTAGACGTCACCGGGAGGGTAGTGCTCCCAAGCGGCAACACTGTCGACGCCCTGGAGCGCCTCCCCGAGGACGGTCAGCCCGGCCTTTGCGAGAACCGCCTCGCAGAAGGCCATCTCCTCGAGCGCGCGCTCCCTCAATTGGAGTTCCCGACGGCGAGATCGGGCACTTCGTCGCCCGACGTCATTGGCTTCGGCGGAGGCGGCGGGGCGGAGAGCGCCGGCTCTTCAGCCGGCTTCAGAGGCGGGGGTGGCGCCGCAAGCTTTGCGCCTGCCTCGGAAGCCACGGGCGCACCTGCGGCACAGGGCGCGACGGCCCCAGCCGCGCAGGGGGCGGCGCCGCCGCCGGTGTTTCCTGCCGTGATCACCGGTCGGGGCGGCAGAGGCTTGGTCGCATGATCGTAGGCGATGGCGGCGGTGGAAGCAGCCAGCGCCGCTCCGAACAGAAGTGTGTTGCGCGTACTCATTTCCTGGCGAATCCATCAAGGCCGAAAGCCGGTCGCAGCCAGACGCCGGCGAGAGAGCCGACGAAGGCAGCGGCGAACCAGAGCCACCCGTGCAGGCTGCCGGTGGCGATGCCTGAGAACAGCGCCCCGATATTGCAGCCGAAGGACATGCGCGCCCCGTAGCCCATCAGCAGCCCGCCGATGATGGCGGCCAGCAGCGAGCCGAGCGGCAGCTTGGCCTTGGGGGCGAACTTGCCCGCGATGGCGGCGGCGACGGCGGCACCGAGGACGAGGCCGAAATCCATCACGGAGACGGTGTCAGCCAGCACGCTCGACTGCAGCGCCTGCGCCTGCGCCGGCCAGGTCCAGAACTCCCAGCTCGCGACATCAATGCCGACGCCCTGGGCAATCTTGGCGCCCCAAAGGCCGAAGCCGTAGGTGATCGACCAGGGATGGCCGGCGAGCAGCAAGGTGGCGACGTTGAGCACCGCGAGGACCAGCCCTGCCCCGACCAGCGGCCAGGGGCCGCGCCAGATCCAGCTCCAGCCGGGGCGCAGGGCCGGCTCGGCCTCGAGGTCGCCATGGGCGCGCTTCTCGATCACGGCGGTGACCAGCGCCACCAGCGCCAGGCCGGCAATGGTCACCGCGAGGGCGAAGCCTACGCCCATTTCCGCACCCAGACTGATGGCAGGAAGCGAAGGTTGCGCCAGCCAGAACGGCAGATGCGCGGTGCCGATGAGCGCACCGATGATGAAGAATACCAGCGTCACCAGCATGCGGGCCGAGCCGCCGCCCACCGTGAAGAGCGTGCCAGACCCACAGCCGCCGCCCAACTGCATGCCGAGCCCGAAAATGGCCGCGCCGAGCAGCACGGACACTCCGACCGGCGCCGATGCTCCGACGAGGGACTGGCCGCCGACATTGCCGGCCGCGACCAGCGGAATCATCGCCAGCGCCGCGACGCCGATCATCAGCATCTGCGCACGCATCGATCGGCCGCGTCGTTCCACCACCATCCGTCGCCAACCGCCGGTGAACCCGAACGAGCCGTGAAAGAGCGTGGCGCCGAGCGCGCCACCGATCAGGAACAGCCCGCCCTGCCGCAGGTCGACCAGCAGCGTCAGCAGCACAAAGCCGAGAAGCAGAGCCAGACCGGCGACCAGCAGTGGCGCCCGGTCGGCGGTCCAGGCGGGCGGTGGTTTCGGAGCAGAAAGCGTGGCGTCGCTCATGGTCGATCAGTCTCGTCTGTCAGTAGAGAAGCGCCCCGGATGGTTGCCTCC
>JAEYYP010000087.1 GCA_023428425.1 Pseudomonadota bacterium | reverse complement strand
CGTTTGCGCCGCTACCACCCCATCAACGTTTTCACCGCCCGCAAGTCCTCGACGAACAGCTCTCGTTCCCGCGCCGCCTCCTCGCGATCCGGTATCCGAAGCAGGTAACTCGGATGCACCGTAGCGTACATGCGGGTTCCGTCCTCCAGCATCGTCACCTTGCTCCGCACCGACCCCAGCGTCGTCCCCGATCCGGCGAGGCTCGATACGGCGGTGGCTCCCATCGCCACGATCAGCTTCGGCTTCACCAGTTCCCGCTCCAGCCCGAGCCAGAACGAACATGCCCTCACCTCACCAGCATTCGGCCGCTGGTGCAGGCGCTTCTGTCCGCGCGGCACGAACTTGAAGTGCTTCACCGCATTGGTGACGTAGGCGCGATCCCGATCGAGCCCCACCTCCGCCATTGCCGCATCGAACACCTTGCCTGCCGGCCCGACGAAAGGCCTGCCAGCCAGATCCTCCTGGTCGCCAGGCTGCTCGCCGACAAACATGATCTCGGCATCGGCCTGCCCCTGCCCCATCACCGCCTGGGTCGCCATCTCATAGAGCGGACACCGTCGGCACGCATCGACGCCGGCCTTCACCTCGGCGAGTGATCCGAAGGTTTCGATTGCTGGGGCGATCGGCTCGGCGCGCTCCATCTGGCGCATGTGCCTTGACGGTGGGATGCTCGCCATCCGCTCGATCATCGCTTCCTCCGCCGCTTTCGCCCCCCGGATCAGGTCGGGGATGAGCTCCGCCTCCGGCAGGTTGCGCCAGTATTTCACCGGCATCTCCGATTTCATCATCGAGACCTTGAGCCGCGCCGGATTGAAGATCGAGGCGAAATAGCTCTTCCACACCGGCTCGAGTGCATCGTCCGCCGGCACATCCTCCTTGCGTCCGCCCGGCCCGAACTCCAGCGTCTCCCCGTCCCAGAACGCAGAGCGATAGGGCGTCACGATCGCCCACATCATGCCGGCGAACCGTCGTGCGAAGAACGGCGCGGTCCGCTCCAGCACGAAATGCTCTGGCTCGAACCACGCGACGAAACGTTCCAGTCCACTATCGTCGGCGACTGACTTGAAGCGCACGAACGCCTTCATCTTGTGGGAATCGCGTCGCACCGCAGAGACTCGCCGGTCGAGCTTTCCCACGTCTGGGTCCGATCGCACCGTCATCAGGTCCTTGTCCTTCTGCAACCGCCACAGCAGCCGATAGAGCAGCCCGAAGCGCTCAGGATCGGAGTGGCAGATTCCCGCTTCGGCCCAGTCCATGAACCGCTGCGGCACCGTGCCCACCTTGCGGCCCGTCACCTGCTCGACGCTTTCCTCCACCCCGAACAGGTCATGCGGCGAACCGGGATCGACCCAGATGATCTCATCCGGCGCAACCGCCTCCAGCAGCAGCCGCCGCGCCACCGCCCGCCACTCGGCGAAGTCGTTGAGGGAGGTGAGGTGAACGGTTTTCATTCAAGCAGCCGGGATGGCCCCCTCCCATCCTCCCCCACAAGGGGGGAGGTGCAGGTAGCAGAACGTTCCGCCTCAGCGTGCGCCTTCTTCACCTCCCCCTTCATGGGGGAGGCCGGGAGGGGGCAGTCTCGGTCAGATTGAGCCATCATCAGAACAGCTCCAGCTGCTTCGACACCACCTTGCCACGTAACCCCGCATCGTCGGTCAGCCCGCCCGGCGACCAGTCCGCGGCCTCGATGAACGGCCGCACCTTGCCAATCGACCCAGCCATTGCCGCCACGTCGGCCAATGTCAGCCGATGGTGCCGCCGCGCCGCGAGGATCCGGTCCACGACCCGCACTCCGAGCCCCGGCACCCGCAGCAGCATCTCGCGCGCCGACCGGTTTACATCCACAGGGAACAGCCCACGGTTGCCGAGCGCCCATGCGAGCTTCGGGTCTACCTTGAGATCAAGCAGCCCATCCGTCCCGCCCGAGACGATCTCCTCGACCCCGAAGCCATAGAACCGCATCAGCCAGTCCGCCTGATACAGCCGATGCTCCCGCATCAGCGGCGGCGGCGCCAGCGGCAGCCGCGAACTCGCATCCGGGATCGGCGAGAACGCAGAGTAGTAGACCCGCTTCAACCCATAACCCGAATAAAGCGCCGCCGACCGCCTCAGGATCACCGCGTCGTCGGCTTTGTCGGCTCCTACGATCATCTGCGTCGATTGCCCTGCCGGCGCCAGCTTCGTCGGCTTTTTCTTGCCCGCCACCTTGCCGTCCGGCCGGCTCTCCTCGCGCTTGCCCTCGATATGCGCCATAGCCGTCCGGATGGCGCTCGGCTTCTTCTCGGGGGCAAAGGTCTCGAGGCTCACATCGGTCGGCAGTTCGATATTGGTCGAAAGCCGGTCCGCCCACAGCCCAGCCTCGGCCAACAGCTCCGGCGTGGCGTTGGGGATGACCTTGAGGTGGATGTATCCGCCGAACCGGTGCGTTTCGCGCAAAGTCCGCGCCACCCGCACCATCTCCTCCATCGTATAGTCGGGCGACTGGATAATGCCGGACGAGAGGAACAGGCCTTCGATGTAGTTCCGCTTGTAAAAGTCGAGCGTCAGCCGCACCACTTCGTCGACGCTGAACCGCGCCCGCGGCACGTTCGAGCTCGAACGATTGACGCAATAGATGCAGTCGTAGACGCAAAAATTGGTCAGCAGCACCTTGAGCAGGCTGATGCATCGCCCATCCGGCGCATAGGAGTGGCAGATGCCGCTTCCCTCCGTCGAGCCGATGCCGCCCGACTTCGAACTATCGCGTTTCGTCGTGCCGCTCGATGCGCAGGAGGCATCGTATTTCGCTGCATCCGACAGGATGGCGAGCTTGCGGCTGAGGTTGAGCTGAGCCATGTCGTTCCCGTTTTGTTCGAAACCAACCTACGCTCGACGAGCTGTGCCCGCCACTATCAAATGACACTCCGCCGCCATTCGTGATCGCCTAGCCGGGCCGCGATCGTTTACGAAAACCGAACGATCCGTCAGGCGCGCCGCACTTTCGTTCGCGCCAAATCCCCCTTATCTCATGCCCACGCAACAACAGGAGGTACGCATGGCCCTCGAACTCGGTGGCATCCACCATCTCACCGCCATCACGGCGCAGGCCGCCCGGAACGTCGATTTCTACACGCGCGTGCTCGGCATGCGGCTGATCAAGAAGACCGTCAACCAGGACGATGTGTCCGCCTATCACCTGTTCTACGGCGACGGCATCGCCTCGCCCGGCGCCGACCTCACCTTCTTCGATTGGCCCGCAGCTCCCAACAAGCGCGGCAACCACGAGGTCGGCCGCACCGGGCTGCGCGTCCGCACGGAGGAAAACCTGCGCTGGTGGAAGGACCATCTGGCCAGCCACGACGTGTCTTCGGGCAACATCAAGGAGCGTGCCGGCCACCTGTCCCTCGATTTCGAGGACCCCGAGGGCCAGCGGTTCCGCCTGGTCGCCGACCCCAACGCGGGCGAGTCGCACCCTTGGGACAAGAGCCCGGTTCCCGCCGAGCATCAGATCCTCGGCCTCGGCCCGATCACCCTGTCAGTGCCCGACCTCGGGCGCACGGCCACGGTTCTGACTAACGTGATGAACATGCGCGAGGTCCGCACCTATCCGGCACGCGAGAAGAGCGGCGAGATTCATGTCTTCGAGATGGGGCCGGGCGGCGCTGCGGCCGAACTCCACGTCGAGGTCAATCCGGGCCTGCCGCAGGCCCGGCAGGGTGCCGGCGGCGTGCACCACGTCGCGTTCCGAACCCCCGATCACGACCAGTTCCTGCAGTGGGTCCGCCGCGCCACGGCCGCCGGCCTGCGTAACTCCGGTGAGGTCGAGCGCTTCTACTTTACCTCGCTCTACTTCCGCGAGCCCAACGGCATCCTTTTCGAGATCGCCACCGATGGCCCCGGCTTCACCGCCGACGAACCCCTCGAATCCCTTGGTGAACGCCTCTCTCTCCCCCCGTTCCTCGAGGCTCGCAGGGCCGAGATCGAGGCCGGCCTGAAGCCGTTGTAAGAGACGAAAGCGAGCGCGGCCCCGTCAGCAGGGGGACCGCGCTCTGAGCGCTACGGGGGGCTTGCAGCGCTGTCTCGGGATAACGCCGCCTAGTTGACGGGGACGGGCTCGGGGTTGGGAATTCTCTCGTCTGCCGGGTCCGTTTCGATCTCCACGACCGGCGCCACCTCGGTCTCCTCGACCGGCGCTGCTGGCACCACGTTCGGCCGCAGCACCGCCGCCATGTCGATCAGGCCCATGAACTCGGCGCGATACCCAGCCTCATCCTGGCCGCGGGCGCCCTGCGCCAGCTTGCGGATATCGGCCCACTCCATGTC
>JAEYYP010000245.1 GCA_023428425.1 Pseudomonadota bacterium | reverse complement strand
GGTTTCGTCGATGGCGTGGGCATCCGTTTGCCGACGATCTCGATCCGTCCGGGCAAGCCCAACGCCGCCGCATCAGGCTTCTTCTCCAACATCCTCCGCGAGCCTCTCTCGGGGCAGGAGGCGGTGCTGCCCGTCTCGAAGGACGTCCGCCACTGGTTCGCCAGCCCGCGCGCAGCCATCGGGTTCCTGATGCATGCCGCCGAGCTCGATACATCGCTGCTCGGATGGCGCCGGTCGCTCTCGGCGCCGGGGCTCTCTGCCACGGTCGGCGAGGAGATCGAGGCGCTGCGTCGCGTCGCCGGCGACAAGGCGGTGGCGCTGATCAAGGACGTCCCCGACGCCCGCATCATCTCGATGGTCGATGGCTGGCCGAAGAACTTCTCGGCCAAGCGCGCCGAGTCGCTCGGCTTCCGGGCTGAGAAGACCTTCGACGAGATCATCCGCATCCATATCGAGGACGAACTGGGCGGCAAGATCGGCGTCTGATCAGTAAGTGGCTGCCGTTCAACGGCGCGGCAGCCACTTCTTCTCGACCTTGCACACCATGGTGTAGGCAGGGTCGTAGACGTTGCCGACTTCATAGCGCACGACCTGGCCGAGCAGGTGACTGGCGGCGGTGCGCGACAGGCCGTAGTCGGTCATCAGCCAGTTGAACATGTCGTTGGTGGCGTGCTGCAGGGCTTGATCGAGCGGACGGGCATTGCCGACCGAGAAGATCTCGTTGGCGTTCTCGCCGCGCGGCCAGCGCAGCGTCTTGCCCTTCTCGACGGTCAGGCGGACCTCGACCTCGTAGCTTGTCTCGACACCCGTGCCGACGATCTCGCCGTCCCCCTGCACGGCATGGCAATCGCCCAGGAAGAACAGCGCGCCGGTAGCGGCGACGGGGAACCAGACGGTCGCTCCGGGGCCGAAGCCGCGATAGTCCATGTTGCCGCCGTTCTCGGCGCTTGTAGCGGTGGAGAAGGCCTGACCAAGCGCTGGGGCGACGCCGAAGCAGCCGATCATTGGCTCGAGCGGCAGCACGAGGTGCTCGAGGCCGGGGACGGGCGGGGAGAGGGTCAGCGTGCCGCCCTGCCGGTCGATCGACCAGTTGGCCTTTTCCCGCGAGGGCAGGTCGCGCACCGTCTCCGGGTCCACCACGTTGGCCGCCAGCGACGACCGCGTCCAGCCGGTGGCGCGGTTGGGGGTCATGCGCAGAATCTCGACCTTCAGCGCGTCGCCTGGCTCCGCTGTTTCGACGAAGATCGGCCCGTTCATCGGATTGGGGCCCTGGCTCACCTGCACCCCATCCTTGTCGACGCCCGCGGCGTCCAGTGTCTCGGTAATGACGGTGTCGCCGGAGGCTACCGTAAAGGCAGGCGGGCGGGTGCCCAACACGTTGTGCCAGTGGTCGGCGATGAAGCGGTGGGTGGCCATGCGATGTATCTCCCTCGTGTGCAAGCAGGGGTAGCGAGCGGGCGAGGGCTTGTCATCCCCCGCCAAAGGCGCAACCGGAGTGTTCAGCCCATCGCGGCTTCTAGCAGGGCGCGATAGTCGGCGGCGCTTGCGTTTCGCGGATTGGTCGCGTGGCTGTGGTCGGCCAGGGCGCGCTCGATCACCCAGTCGAAGTGGTCCTCGCGGACCCCGAGGACACGCAACCCCTTCGGTACGCCGAGGCGCGCGTTGAGGGCATCGAGTTCGGCGGCGATGTCAGCGCCGGGGGCGAGGCCCATCGCGCTGCGCAACTGCTCCAGCTTCTGGCCGATTTCTGGTGCATTGAAGCGAACGACCGGCGGCATGATGATGGCGTTCAGCGTGCCGTGGTGCAGCGAGACGTCCTTGAGACCGCCGAGCGCGTGGCTCAGGGCATGCACGGCGCCGAGGCCCTTCTGGAACGCCAGGCCACCCATCAGGGCGCCCATCAGCATCTCGGTGCGCGCTTCGAGGTTCTTCCCGTCGGTGCAGGCTGTCTCGATGCTACGCCAGATGCGGCCGGCGCCATCGAGGGCGATGGCCTCGGCCGGCGGATTGAAGCGGGGTGAGCAGAGCGTCTCTATGCAGTGACTCAGCGCGTCGAGGCCGGTGGCGGCAGTGAGGCCGGGCGGGAGGCCGAGGGTCAGTTCCGGGTCGGAGATGGCGCGCTTGGGAATCAGGTGCGGGCTGATGAAGCCGAGCTTGCGGCCATCGTCCAGCGTCAGCAACGCTGCGCGGCCAACCTCGGCGCCCGTGCCTGCGGTGGTGGGGATGGCGATCACCGGCGCGACCTTCTCGGTGATGCGGGCCAGGCCGCCGTAGATCATGGCGTACTGCTCGAGCGGGCCATCGTGGGTGGCCAGCAGGGCCACGCCCTTGGCGAGGTCGATGGGCGAACCACCGCCGAGCGCGACGATGCCGTCGCAGCCCTCCGCCTTGTATTGCGCCAGGGCGGCCAGCACCGCGGACTCGGTAGGGTTGGGCGGGGTGTCCAGGAATAGGGGCGTGCCAGCCGGGAGGTGTGCAGTGGCTTTCTCGACCAGTCCTGCTGCAAGGACGCCCTTGTCGGCGACCAGCAGTGGTCGCCGCATGCCGAACTCCCCCGTGGCTTCCGCCAGGCTAGCGATCGCGCCTGGACCAAACTCGATACCCGTGAGGTAGGCTATTCTACTCATCGGCGCTTCCTCCCATTTTGCAGCGGCGACTTAAGGCCGGTTACGTGCCTCAGGGCAAGGGTCTAGCTGCTCCTCGCGTGGGGCGGCTGGTGGTTTGCTGGCTTCAATCGTTGGCCAGTTCGATCAGCACGTCGGCGTGGCAGGGAGTGCCGGGGCGACACCAGCAGGCGAGGTTGTGTCCACCGATCTCGGTCCTGATCGTTTCGAGTGTCGGCGGTGCGCCGGGGGAGAGCGTCGGGTCCAGCGTGCCGCGCAGCCATTCGGCAGCCATGGCGACAGCCTTTGCCTGCGCGGCGGCGCGGTCGAGGCCGTAGGTGGTGGCGATGTCGTCGATCGAGAACGGGTTGCCCCAAGGGCCAGGTCGGGTGACCAGCTTCGCGGGCAGGCCGTTTAGCGCGAGCGAAGCCTTCTGGAGGTTGAAGCCGGCCTGACGCGAAACCTGCATGCGGACAGGGCGGGGCATCAGTGCAAGTCTTTCTTGTCGTAGACGAATTTCGGCATCTGAAGTTTCCAGACGATGGCGGCGACGCGCAGGCCGAAGCCGACAGTAATGGTCCCGAGGATGACGAAGTCCTGGGGCAGGCCGCTCTGCAGGCCGAAATAGTAGAGTACGCCGGCGACGATGGAGACGGTGGCGTAGAGCTCGGAGGAGAAGACCAGCGGGACGTCGTTGCAGAGAATGTCGCGGGCGATACCGCCGACAATGCCGGTCATCATCCCTGCGACGATGACGATTATCGGCGGCTGGCCCATGGTCAGCGCCACGTTGCATCCGATGATGGTGAAGACGACCAGGCCGACGGCATCGAGGAGCAGGAACGGCCACCGCAGGGCATCCATGAAGCGGGCGAGGGCGATAGTGACGAAAGCAGCGGCGCAGCAGATCAGCAGCAGGTAGGGGTTCTCGACCCAGGTCAAAGGATAGTGGTCGAGCATCATGTCGCGAAACGTACCGCCGCCCAGCGCGGTGACGCAGGCCAGCACGCAGACGCCGAACCAATCCATTTTCCGGCGGCCGGCAGCGAGCGCGGCCGTCATCGCCTCGGCGGCGATGGCGATATAGAAGATGACCTCGAGCAGCATGCAGGAACCCCGGAATCTCGGGGTTTGACTAGAGCAGAGGCTTACTGCGCCGT
Source organism: Pseudomonadota bacterium (assembly GCA_023428425.1). Lineage (GTDB taxonomy): Bacteria > Pseudomonadota > Alphaproteobacteria > Rhizobiales > Devosiaceae > Devosia_A. The sequence continues at coordinate 4,347 of JAEYYP010000245.1, read as the reverse complement.
CGACTGGATGGTGATGATCTTCACTTCGGAGTCGCTGCAGGCATCATCGAGGCAGATCTCGCTCATCCACACCTGACCGTCGCCGAACATGGCGCCTTCGGCGTTGACGAAGAGGTCGTTGAAGCTCTGGTCGGCGACCGCGCCCGCTATCTCGGGCGTGATGATGGCGGAATAGTGCGCGGCGAATTCATCGGCATCGCCGATCACCATGGGCTGTCCGTCGGCGAGCACCTCGATCGGGTAGCTGACCCAGTCGGCAAAGGCCGTGCTGTCGCCTTCGGCCGCTGCCTGCTGAATGGCGTCGAAAGCCTGGCGATAGGTATCCGGCGATTGCGCGAAGACGACGGCGGGCGAGGCGGCAAGCAGGGCGGCAAGGGCAAATCGTAACATTGAAACGAACTCCTTGGTGCGAACCGGGTTGGCACGAGCCCGCCACGATGATGAACGTAGCAGCGTGCCGTTCGAAGCCGGAACGGTGAAACATGAACAAGGCTGGACGGATTCTGAACGATGCGCAAACCGCAAAGCATGAAGGCGCTGGAAGAGCTCGGCAGGGTGCGGCTGAGCGAGAGCTTCTTCATGCGCGACTTTCTGCATTCGGAGATTTCGCAGTTCTATTCCATCCCGAATGTCCCGGATGATCCCGACCTGGCGATACAGGCCGGAACGAGGCTGTGCCAGGACCTGCTGGAACCGTTGCGGACGCGGTTCGGCCGGATCTCCATCCGATCTGCCTACCGGTCGAAGGCTGTGAACGATTTCGGCAACAGGAACGGGCTGAACTGCGCCCGCAATGAAGCGAACTATGCCGGGCACATCTGGGACGAGCGCGACGCCAAGGGCAGGATGGGCGCCACGGCGTGCATCATCGTGCACGCGCTGATCCCCTACTACGAGGCGACTGGTGGCTGGGAGGCGCTGGCGTGGTGGGTGCACGACCATCTTCCCTACCATGACCTCGAGTTCTTCCCGAAGTTCGCGGCGGTGAATGTCACGTGGCGCGAGGAGCCGGAGCGACGCATCTACTCCTACATTCCGCCGCGACGCGGATGGCTGACCAAACCGAGCATGGAAAACTCCAACGGTCGCCATGATGCTGCGTATGCGGAGTGGCTGGGTGGGCTGCCGAGTTGACAGGTTTCGGGCTGCCCTCTAGCACCAGCCGATACACTGGGGAGGACAGGATGAGGCACACCTGGCGCTGGTTTGGTCCCAAGGACCTGGCCAAGATCGACGACATCGTGCAGGCGGGCGCCGAGGGAGTGGTCAGTGCGCTTCACCATGTACCCAATGGGGTGGTGTGGTCCGACGAGGAAATCGCCAAGCGGCAGGCCGAAGTCCGCGTGCGCACCGATGGTGCCGCCTCGGGAATCGAGTGGGAGGTGATCGAGAGCCTGCCCGTCTCGGAGGACATCAAGAAGCAGAAGGGCGAGTGGCGCCAGCACATCGAGAACTACAAGCAGAGCCTGCGAAACGTCTCCCGCGCCGGGCTCGAGGTGGTGTGCTACAATTTCATGCCGGTGCTCGACTGGACGCGAACTGACCTGCGCTACCAGGTGGGTCACGGCGGCACCTGCATGCGGTTCGACATCTACGATTTCGCCGCGTTCGATATCCACATCCTCAAGCGTAACGCGGCGATCCATGACTTCTCGGTCGAAGTGGTGGAGGAGGCGGAGCGCCGGTTTGCCCGACTGGACGACGCGGCCCAGCAGGCGCTGGCGCGCAACATCACCATGGGCCTGCCGGGATCGACCGAGAGCATGACGCTGGACGACGTTCGTGCGCACCTCGCCGAGTACGGCCATATCTCGGCCGACCAGTTGCGCCGGCATTTCATCGACTTCCTGAGCGAGATCATCCCCGTTGCCGAAGAGGTCGGCGTGCGGATGTGCTGCCATCCGGACGATCCGCCGTTCGAACTGCTCGGCCTGCCGCGCATCATGTCGACGGCGGCGGACTACCGGAAGATTCTCGGGGCAGTGGACAGTCCGGCCAACGGCATGACGCTCTGTTCGGGTTCGCTGGGCGCGCGGCCTGACAACGAGCTGCCGGCGATCATGAGCGAGTTCGGTGCGAAGGTGCACTTCCTGCACCTGAGGAACGTGAAGCGCGATGGCGACGCCATCGCCGGATCGTTCTTCGAGGCCGAGCACCTGGGTGGCGATACCGACATGGTGGCGCTGATCGCGGCGATCCTGACCGAGGAGTCGCGCCGCAAACAGCAGGGGCGGAAGGACCAGCAGATTCCCATGCGGCCCGACCACGGCCAGGACATCCTCGACGACCTGCAGCGGCGCGCCCAGCCGGGCTACCCGACGATCGGCCGGCTCAAGGGCCTCGCAGAACTGCGCGGTGTAGAGAGAGCCCTGAGCCACAGCCAGTTCGGCATCGTCTGAGCCGAGGCGCTTCGCAATACCGGCCCGCTGCCCGTTTCGATCCGGGCGGCGGACTTTTTGTCGTCCGAGCCGTTGACATTCATACCCCATTGGCTATGAATTAACCCATAGCCAATGGGGTATGAGTTGTGACGCCAGACGCGCAGGACCTGCTGTTCAGATCGCTTTCCGATCCGACGCGACGTGGGCTGTTCGAGCGGCTCTGTCGCGAGGGCGAGCTTACCGTGGCGGCGCTGACCGCGAAGGCCGGGGTATCGCAACCGGTGGTCTCGAAGCACCTCGCCCTGCTGCGCGAGGCGGGGCTGGTGATTGGCCACCACGCCGGGCGCGAGACCCGATACTCGGCTCGGCCTGACGCACTGCGGCCGTTGGTGGATTGGACAAAGGACATGACCGGCTTCTGGGAGCGCCGGTTCGACGATCTCGAAGACCTCTTGAGAAGGATGGACCAATGAGCAAGTGGATCAGGCAGTTTCACCGGTGGATCTCGGCGCTGTTCGTCCTGACGATCATCATCACCACGGTGGCGCTGGCACAGCCGGAGCCGATTGTCTGGGTGTCATACATACCGCTCATTCCGCTGTTCCTGCTGCTGGCGACAGGTGTCTACATGTTCGTGCTTCCATATGCGCAGCGTTGGCGGGTGCGGGGATAAGTCCGATGGCGAAGAAGGCGACCGGCAAGCCGGGCATCGACGCTCCGTGGGTGGCGCCCAAGGAAATCGTGCGACTATCCGGCGGCAATCCGCAGGTGCCGCTGGGCTATGGGGAGGAACCGGTCAGCTGGTTCATCGCCGCAATGCCCGGATGGCAGCGCTCCGTGGGCGAGCGGCTCGACGACCTGATCAGCACCGCGGTGCCGGGGGTGCTGAAGGCGGTGAAGTGGAACACGCCAATGTACGGCATGGAACTCGATCACTACTTCCTCGGCTTCCACTGCTTCGATCGGTACATCAAGGTGAGCTTCCACTCCGGGGCAAAGCTGGACCCGATGCCGCCCGGGACCTCGAAGCAGGCCAATGTCCGCTACCTGGACATCCACGAAGACGACGAGATCGACGAGGCCCAGTTCAGGGATTGGGTGCGCCAGGCCAGCGAATTGCCGGGCGAGAAACTGTAGGAGACGGCGATGAGCGAGGCGGAGCGGCAGAGCGACAACCGGAGCGGCGAACTGGGCGGCTGGCGCGGCACCAAGCTGGCGCAGGTTCGTGCTCTGGTGAAGGAGGCGCTGCCCGACGTGATCGAGGAGTGGAAGTGGGAGAACCCGGTCTGGAACAAGGACGGGATCATCTGCACCGGCGAGGCCTACAAGGCGGCGATCAAGCTGACGTTTCCAAAGGGTGCGTCGCTGAAGGACCCGAAGCGGCTGTTCAACTCGTCGCTCGAAGGGGCGACGCGGCGGGCGCTGGATATCAGGGAAGCCGACGAGATCGATGAGGACGGTCTCAAGGCACTCTTCGCCGAGGCTGCAGCGCTCAATGCGTCGACCGTGAAGGCAAGGAAGAAGTGAGGGCGCCGGCAGATGCGCCCGAAATCCGCTCGGTGGTGATCGAGCGGGAGATGCCGTTTCCGGCGAAGCGCATCTGGCGCGCTCTCACCCAACCAGATATGATCGCCGAGTGGCTGCTGCAATCGGACTTCGCGCCGGTTGTGGGGCATGACTTCAAGTTCACCCAGGCGTGGGGAACGATCGACTGCCGGGTCACGGAGGTCGAGCCGGAACGATCGCTGGCCTACACGTGGACGGCATTCGGGCTCGAGAGCACGGTGACCTGGACGCTGACCCCGGTCGGGTCCGGGACGCGGCTGCGGATGGAGCAGGTCGGATTCCGACGAGACCAGGAAGAGGCATTCCGCGGGGCGCGGGCTGCGTGGTCGGGGTATCTCAAGGCGCTGGAGGTGGTGGTGGGACGGGCGGGCTGACCTCGACGTTGGACGCCCCCCTCCAC
>JAEYYP010000233.1 GCA_023428425.1 Pseudomonadota bacterium | reverse complement strand
GTGCAGCACTTCTCGGTGGAAATCCGCGACCGCATCCGCATGACGCACCTCCGGATCGAAGGCCTGGAACTGCCGATGCCGGGCGAGCATAACGCACTCAACGCCACGGCGGCCATCGCGGTCGCCGACCAGTTGAAGGTACCGGCCGAGGCGATCCGCAAGGGGCTGAAGACGTTCTCGGGCGTGAAGCGGCGGTTCACCCGCACGGGCAGCGTCGGCGGCATCACGGTTATCGACGACTACGGGCACCATCCGGTGGAGATAGCGGCGGTGCTGCGGGCGGCGCGGCAATCGACGCGGCGCGACGTGATCGCCGTGGTGCAGCCGCACCGCTACAGCCGGGTCAACGACTTGTTCAACGAGTTCGCCGCCTGCTTCAACGACGCCGATACCGTCATCGTCGCACCGATCTACGCGGCCGGTGAAGCGCCGATCGAGGGAGTTACGCACGAGGAACTTGTCACCCGCATCCGGGCCCGTGGCCACCGCGACGCCCGCGTGATCGACCGGGCCGAGGCGCTGGCGCCGCTGATCGCGGCACGGGCGCAGGATGGCGACTACGTGGTCTGTCTCGGCGCCGGCAACATTACCCAGTGGGCGGCGGCGTTGCCCGGCGAACTCGGCAAACTGATCGGCCAGGAGCCGGACGCATCATGAGCAAACATGTCGCCGTCCTGATGGGCGGAGTTTCCAACGAGCGACCGGTGTCGCTGTCCTCGGGCCGGCAGTGCTCGGATGCGCTGCAGCGGGCCGGGTACCGGGTCACCGATATCGATGTCGGCTTCGATATCGCCGAACGGCTGCGCGAGGTGAAGCCGGACGTGGCCTTCAACGCGCTGCACGGGCCCTATGGCGAAGACGGCACGATCCAGGGCGTGCTCGAGTTCCTGCGCATCCCCTACACCCATTCAGGGGTGCTGGCCTCGGCGCTGGCGATGAACAAGCACCAGGCCAAGATCATGTTCAAGGCCATGGGGATCCCGGTGACCGATCACCTGATCGTCAACCGGGCGCAGGTGGCGAGGGCCCATGTGATGGAGCCGCCCTATGTGATCAAGCCGGTGGCCGACGGTTCGAGCGTCGGCGTGTTCATCGTCAAGCCGGACATGAGCCATCCGCCGCAGGAAATCCTGCGCGAGGACTGGAATGCCGGCGAAGAGGTGATGGTGGAGCGCTATGTTCCGGGCCGTGACCTGACCTGCGCGGTGATGGGCGACGTGGCGCTGGGCGTGACCGAGATCATCACCGACCTGAGCTTCTACAATTTCGAGGCCAAGTACGCCAAGGGCGGCTCGAGCCACATCATTCCGGCACAAATTAAACCGGAAATTTACGACAAAGTGCAGAAGATTGCGCTCAAGGCGCATGCTGCGCTTGGGTGCCGGGGCGTGACGCGGAGTGACTTCCGTTTCAATGACCGGGCCGGGGTGGACGGGGAACTCGTCTGCCTCGAAATCAACACCCAGCCGGGCATGACCGAGACGTCGCTAGCCCCCGAGCAGGCCCGCCACGCGGGACACAGCTTCGAGGAGCTGGTGTCCTGGTTGGTGGAGGATGCGAGTTGCAACAGGTAGGGGCCAAGGGGTTCGCCAATGCCCGACCGGTCGATCCCCGCCAGTTCCCCGTCGTCGTATCGCCGACCGCGCGCAACGCGCTGGTGCGCGTGGGCCATATCTGGGTGCTGCACAAGCAGCGGATCGTCCAGGTCTTCGCCGCCATCATGGCCGTGCTCATGTTCGGTGGGCTGATAGCGGCCAAGGACATGATCTGGAGTGGCGGGGTCACCGCCTTCAAGTTCGTGCAGGGCGAATTCGCGTCGGTCGGCTTCGGCATCACCTCGATCGAGATTTCGGGGCAGGCGCTGGCGTCGGACAAGGACATCATCACGCTGCTGACTGTCGGCACCGGTAACTCGACGCTGACCTTTGATGCGCAGAAGGCGCAGGCGCGGCTGCAGTGGCTGCGGGCGGTGAAATCGGCAACGGTCCGCAAGGTCTATCCCAACCGCATCATCGTCTCGATCGTCGAGAAAACGCCGGTGCTGCGCTGGCGCATCGGCAGCACGACCTGGCTCATCGACGAGCGTGGCGACAAGATCGGTACGGATGTCGCGTCCTATACCGACCTGCCGCTGGTGATCGGGCAGGGCGCGGCCGACGACGCGGTGCCGATGGTTCGCATGCTGGCGCGCTACGGCAAGATCGGTGAGGGGCTCGCGGCGCTGTCGCGCATCGGTGACCGTCGCTGGGACCTGATCTACCGCAACGGCCTGCGCGTGCAATTGCCCGAAGCGGGCGTGGCGCAGGCGCTTGATCGGCTCGAGATCTATCAGGCCCAGTACCAGCTGCTCGATCGTGACGTCACCGAGATCGACCTGCGGGTGCCGGGACTGGTGACGCTAAAGCCGGGCGAGCTGGCGCGCGAAGAGATCGCCAAGGCCTCCGCCAAGCCGAAGAAGGCCACGAACTGAGACTTCGGGACGACTGGAACCGACTACCATGATGATGACCGACGCCATGACCGCCCGGCTGAAACCCCTCGCTCCCGGCAAGACCTCGCTGGTGAGCGTGCTCGATATCGGCTCGACCAAGATCTGCTGCATCATCGCGCGGCTCGTGCCGCGGCCCGAAGGGAAGACGCTGCGCGGGCGGACGCACAATATCGAGGTGATCGGCTTCGGCTACGGTCCGTCCGCCGGCATCAAGTCGGGCGTGGTGACCGACCTCGACAAGGCCGAACAGGCGGTGCGCACGGTGGTGGGCATGGCGGAGCGGGCGGCCGGGGTTACCGTGCAGTCGGTCATCGTCAACGTTACGGCGGGCCGGCTCGGGTCCGAGACGTTCTCGGCGACCGTCAATCTGGGCGGGCAGGAAGTGGAGCGGGCCGACGTGCAGCGAGTGTTGCGCGCCGTCAACGAGCGGTCGGTGCGCCCGGAGCGCTCGATCATCCACGCCATGCCAATCGGCTACGCGCTCGATGGCCAGAAGGGCGTCAAGGACCCGCGCGGCATGGTCGGCGAACGACTGTCGGTCGATGTCGCCTGCGTCTCCGCCGAGACCCTCGCCATGCGCAATGTCGAGCTGGTGCTGCACCGCTGCCACCTGCAGATCGCGGCGCTGACGGCGACGCCGTATGCTTCGGGGCTGTCCACGCTGGTCGATGACGAGAGTTCGCTGGGCGTCGCGTGCATCGATTTCGGTGGCGCGACGACGACCGTGTCGGTGTTCGCCGAGGGGCACCTCGTCTATGCCGACGCCATCGCCATCGGGGCGCATCACCTGACGCTCGACATCGCTCGCCACCTGTCGGTCGGGATTGCCGATGCCGAGCGGCTCAAGACCATGTACGGCTCGGTGCTGCCCGGCCAGACCGACGATCGCGAGATGATTCCCATCACCCCGGTGGGCGCCACTCGCGACGAGGCGCCGGGGCAGATTCCACGCTCGCACATCACCCGCATCATCCGGCCGCGCGTCGAGGAGGTGCTGACCGCCGTCAAGGATCGCATGCAGGCGACCGGGATGATGGACATCTGCGGCCGCCGCTTCGTGCTCACCGGCGGTGGCTCGGACCTGACAGGACTGCCGGAAGTGGCGCGCCGCATTCTCGCGCGAAACGTCCGCAACGGGCGACCGCTCGGCATTTCGGGGCTGCCCGACCTGGCCAAGGGCCCGGCCTTCGCCACCGTCGCCGGCATGCTGATCTACCCGCAGGTGTGTGGGCAGGAGTATGCCGAGCCACGCCGCACCGCCAAGCTGACCGGCACTGACGGCTATTTCGCCCGGGTCGGCACCTGGCTCAGGTCCAGTTTCTAGCCCCGATTGATTCCCCGCCGGGCCACGCTAGTGTGGCGGCGACTCGGGGGGCAGGGCAGTGACTGCGGATCGGTACGCGCATATTGACGCCATGCGCGCCATCGCAGCGCTTCTGGTGGCGGTGCTCCACATCTCAGAGCGCCTCGTTGACCAGTCGGTCGGGGGCGGTTGGCTGCTGGAGTTTTCCAGCGACCTGAATATCGGGCACCTTGGCGTTTCACTGTTCTTCATGGTCAGTGGCTTCGTCATTCCAGCCAGCCTGCACAACCAGCAGGATCGTGCCGCCGGACTGCGAACGTTTGCGATCCGCCGGTTCTTCCGGCTCTACCCGGCCTATTGGCTGTCGATCGGGCTTGCGGTTGTGGTGATCTGGTGGCTGCAGAACAGGCAACCCGACCCCGGCACGGTTCTCGCCAACCTGACGATGGTGCATCGGCTGCTCGGGTTTCGCGATTTCCAGGGGCTCTACTGGACGTTGCTCGTCGAACTCATCTTCTATGTTGCCTGCGCGGCGCTCTACGCCATGGGTCTGATCGCTCGGCCTCGGGCCCTGGTGACGGTGCTCTGCCTGCTGATAGTATGGTTCGCTGTCCAGGAAGCGCTGGGGTTCAGGCACACCAACAGCGATTTCTTCGGCATGAACGACCTGCCGCCCTATCTCGGCCTGATGTTCTGCGGGGCACTGCTGCGCTTCTGGCATGATGGCCAGCCGCTCGACCGTTGGGTGAAGTGGGTCGTGGTCGTTGTGCTCGCGCTCTACATACTGCCCATCGCGCGTGGGATTGAGCTGGACGGAGGCGGGCTGGCGTTCGACTTCGCGTCCGACAGCGCCCGGGCCCTCGGGGTGGTCCTCTTCCTGGTGCTGGCGATGCGCGTCCGGCTGGCGCATCCGGTGCTGAGCTGGCTGGGAACGATAAGCTACTCGATCTACCTGCTGCACATGATCTGCGCCCAACTGTGGATCTCCATCGTCCACCTGCCTGGCCTCGAGATGCTGCAGCGCCTGGACCTCACCGTCGCCGTCGCGGTGGTCGTCGGCATGACGCTCGTCCTCGCCGCCATCACCTATCGCTGGGTAGAGCTGCCGATGATCGAACTGGGTCGTCGCCTGAGTCGCCCGACACCGGCCGCGCCCGGTGTGGCACAACCGCGGCGGCATGCTTAACGAGGCGTAACCAAGCGCCTGCGGCGGCTTGCAAATTGCGATCACGTTAACCCGGTCGGGGGTATTGTTAGGGTCTGATTAACGAATTGGCGACTAATACTTGTCCCACACGCCACGCCATGGGGCCCTCGATGACCATCAACCTCACCATCCCCGATATTCAGGAATTGAAGCCGCGGATCACCGTATTCGGTGTTGGCGGCGCAGGGGGTAACGCGGTCAACAACATGATCGCGTCGGGCCTCAGCGGGGTGGACTTCGTCTGCGCCAATACCGATGCCCAAGCCCTGGCGCTATCGAGCGCGCAGCGCATCATCCAGCTTGGCGTCTCGGTGACCGAGGGCCTCGGGGCAGGTTCGCACCCGGAAGTGGGTCGGGCTGCCGCTGAAGAAAGCTACGACGAGATCAACGACCACCTCTCCGGCGCACACATGGTGTTCATCACCGCAGGCATGGGCGGCGGCACCGGTACCGGCGCGGCCCCCGTCGTGGCCCGCGCGGCCCGCGAGCAGGGGATCCTGACCGTTGGCGTGGTGACCAAGCCCTTCACGTTCGAAGGTAATCGCCGCGCTCGCCTCGCCGAGGACGGCATCGACGAACTGCACCGGCATGTCGACACGCTGATCGTCATCCCGAACCAGAACCTCTTCCGTGTCGCCAACGAGAAGACCACCTTCGCTGACGCCTTCAAGATGGCGGACCAGGTGCTCTATTCGGGCGTTGCGTGCATCACTGACCTGATGGTCAAGGAAGGCCTCATCAACCTCGATTTTGCCGACGTTCGCGCCGTGATGCGCGGCATGGGCAAGGCGATGATGGGTACAGGCGAAGCCTCGGGCGACGATCGTGCCCGCCACGCGGCAGAAGCCGCCATCGCCAACCCGCTGCTCGACGATGTGTCGATGAGCGGGGCGCGTGGCCTGCTGATCTCCATCACCGGTGGTCCGGACCTGACGCTGTACGAGGTGGACGAGGCGGCAAGCCGCATCCGCGAGGAAGTCGACCCCGACTGCAACATCATCCTGGGCGCGACCTATGATCCGGACATGACCGGCACCATCCGCGTCGCGGTGGTTGCTACCGGCACCGACGCGACCATGGTGCAGGCGCTGGAGCCGATGAAGGCCAACCCGACGCGTACGCCGCTGACGGCAAGCGCGATGCGTGCTGCCGCCGAGCGCCAGCCGGCGCAGCAACCGGCTCCGGTGGCCCACTACGCCGAGCCCGAGCCGCAGGCGGTCTACGAGCAGGAGCCGGAACTCGAGACCCAGGTGCAGGCTGCCGTCGCAGAGGCGATCAACCACGCTCCCGGGACCGACTATGGGTACCAGCAGGACGACGACGGCATCACCGTCGAGCCGTACATTCCCGCCGCTGCCGCGACTCAGCATCAGCTCGAAGAGGCGCCGCGCCTGATCGATGCGCCCATTCCGAGCGTTTACGTGCCGTCTTCGGCGGAGCGTCCGGACGGTCAGCGCCGCATGCCGCGGACCGAGGAACTTCCGGCTGTTGCCCGTCGGTCACTCACGGAACAAGAAAAGCAGGTCGAAGAGCCCCGCAATGCGCGCGCGCTGTTCAAGCGGCTGGCATCGAATGTCGGCCTCAACCTGCGCTCGAACGAGCCGGCTCGCCCGGCCCACGCGTCCGAACCGACCGCCGATGACGCGGCCGCCCGTAGCGCCATCGAGGCTGGAGCCTCCCGGAATCCGCGCGTTTCCGGCGCACCAGAAGGTGCACGCGGCTCGCTCGACCCCCAGGGTCGCCAGCAGCCGCAGGCCCAGCAGAAAGAGCACATCGAAATCCCGTCCTTCCTCCGGAAGCACGGGTAAGGCAGGCGGGGAAACCCCTTGTGCAGGCGTCCCGGTGCGGCTTCCGCGCCGGGATTTTATTGTCTATGACTGCTTCGGGTCGTGGACGGGGTTGGAGTCCTTTGAGCATGAATAGACTTTCGACGCGGCAGCGGACCCTCTCCGACGCCCTCGAATTCAGCGGTTTCGGAGTTCACTCCGGCGCTCCCGTGACCCTTCTGCTCGAGCCGGCCGCACCCGATTCCGGCTACACGATCACCCGGGTGCTCGATGATGGCCGCAGGCACGGTCCCATTCCCGTGCACTTTTCGCGCGTTACGCGCACCACGCTGTGCACCACGATCGACCTGGGCGATTCCATCTCGGTCGCCACCGTGGAGCACGTGGTTTCGGCGCTGAGCGGCCTCGGCGTGGACAACGCGCATATCGTGCTGAACGGCCCCGAATGCCCGATTCTCGATGGCAGCGCCTGGCCCTTCGTCGAGGCGATCATGGCGGTGGGGCTCGATATCCAGCCAGCCGCGCGCCGCTACATCAAGATCACCCGTCAGGTGCTGGTCCGCAACAATGAGGCGTCCGCGGCGCTCGAGCCCTACAATGGCCGCATGTTCGACCTCGAGATCGACTTCGACAGCCGAGTCATCGGCCGGCAGCGCATGATCTTCGACTGGACGCCGCGCAAGTATTTCGAGGATGTCAGCCGGGCCCGCACGTTCGGGTTCGTGCGCGATGCGAAGATCCTCCGCCAGGCCGGCTACGCGCTCGGTTCGTCCATGGATAATTCCATCACCGTGCACGAAGACCGCATCCTCAACCCCGGCGGCCTGCGCTACGAGGACGAGTTCGTTCGCCACAAGCTGCTGGATGCCGTGGGCGACCTGGCACTGTGTGGCCTGCCGATCTACGGGCGCTTCCGTTCGTACAAGGGTGGGCACGCGCTCAATGCGCTGGTGCTGCACGGCCTGTTCGCCTCGGAGTCCAACTACGAAGTCGTCACGGCCGATGAGTTGCCCTACGCCTTCGATGGGCTCGACGATGTGCCGAAGGGCGTTCCTGATCGACCCTACCTGCGGTCCGTCGGCTGACGTCCCGCCACAGTTTTGAACTTATTTGCCAGTAGTCCGCCCTGCTAGTTCAGGGCATTGCGTTCAGGGAATGGGGCCGGTTGTGACCATCACTCAGCACATTGGTATTATGCGTCATTTCGTTCGCCTGGCGAGCGTCGGCGCCTTGGTCGTGCTGCTGGCCGGCTGCAATATCTTCGGCCAACCCAAGATCAAGGAAGAGGCGATCATTCCGCCGGAAACCCTGTACCAGCAGGCGCTCGGCGAAATGGACAAGCAGCGGTACATCACCGCGATCGCCACGCTCGAGAAGCTCGAGCGGCAGCATCCCTACTCGGAGTTCAACGAGAAGGCGAAGCTGATGCAGGTGTACGGCAACTACCGAATCGGCCGCTTCGACGAGGCCATCATGGCCGCCGACCGGTACATGGCGCTGTTCCCCGGCTCGAAGGAAACGGCCTATGTGCTGTACCTCAAGGGCAACTCGTATTTCGGGCAGATCAAGGACATCACGCGCGACCAGAAGATCTCGCAGCAGGCGAACGAAACCTACTCGCTGCTGATCTCCAACTATCCCAAGAGCGAGTACGCCAAGGACGCGCGCGACAAGCTCAACATCGGCGTCGATCAGATGGCCGGCAAGGAAATGTCGGTCGGTCGCTACTACCTCGGCCAGGGGCAGTATGCTGCCGCCATCAACCGCTTCAAGGTGGTCGCGACGGAGTTCCAGACCTCGACCCATGTCGAGGAGGCGCTCTACCGACTCACCGAGGCCAACCTGCTGCTCGGCCTGAGCTCCGAGGCCGCGACCGCGGCGGCCGTGCTGGGGCACAACTATCCGCAGTCCAACTGGTACAAGCAGGCGTTCGACCTGCTCGCCAAGCAGGGCGTGAGACCGGAAGTCAACCAGGGTTCGGCCCTCGCGTCGTTGCGGCAAGGCTGAACCCACAGCATTTGTTTCTTGTTTGTTCTCGTTTGACGGGTTAGTTTGCCGCCGCGATCCGCATGGTTCGCGGCGGTTCTGTTTCGAGGCTGGTGATGCTCAGCGCCCTTTCGGTTCGCAACATCGTGCTGATCGACCAGCTCGATCTGGCGCTCGATACGGGGCTGACGGCGCTGACCGGTGAGACCGGCGCGGGCAAGTCGATCCTGCTCGATGCGTTGACGCTGGCGCTCGGCGGACGTGGCGACGCGTCGCTGGTCAGGGCTGGGGCCGAGTCGGGGCAGGTGGTGGCGGTGCTGCAGCTCCCGCGCGAGCACCCGGCGCGCGAGGCGTTGCGCGAGAACGCCATCGCCGACGACGAGGACATCATCCTGCGTCGCGTGCAGTTTCCCGATGGCCGGACGCGGGCCTTCATCAACGACCAGCCGGTTTCGGCAGGACTGCTGCAGGCGATCGGTTCGCTGGTGGTGGAAATCCACGGGCAGCACGACGACAGGGCGCTGGTCGATGTGGCGACGCACCGGGCGGCGCTCGATGCGTTCGGCGGGCACGAGGCGATGGCCGGTACGGTCTATTCCGCCTATCAGGCCCTGGTCGAGGCGGATGCGGCGGTGGAAGGGCAGCGCGCGCTGATCGCCGAGGCGGCGGCGAAAGAGGATTATGCCCGGCACACGGTGGAGGAACTCAGCGAGCTCGCTGTCGAGATCGGCGAGGAGGACATCCTCGCCGAGCGCCGGCAGCGCCTGATGACGCTGGAGAAGGCGGCCGAGGAAGTCCGTGACGCCGACGAGATCCTAAACGGTCCGATGGCGCCGGGCCCGACACTGGCGAGCCTGATGCGGCGCCTGTCGCGCAAGGCCGAGGCGGGGGCGGCGATCTTCCAGCCGATCGTCGATGCCCTCGATGCCGCGCTCATCTCGCTGGACACGACGTCCGATGCGCTCGAGGCGCTGAAGCGCGACATGGCGTTCGATCCGGCCGACCTGGAACGGGTGGAGGAGCGACTGTTTGCGCTGCGCGCCATGGCCCGCAAGCATCACACCACGGTGGATGGGCTGATAGAGGTGCAGGTGCGCTACCAGACCGACCTCGATCGGCTGACGACCGGCGAGGCGTCGCTCAAGGATCTGGAAGAAAAGGCGGTGGCGGCGCGCGATGCCTACACCAAGGCGGCCGAGAAGCTGAGCGCGGCCCGCGAGAAGGCCTCGGTGCAGCTCAGCAAGGCAGTGGGCAAGGAACTGCCCGACCTGAAGCTCGGGGCGGCGCGCTTCATCGTCGACTTGCAGGTCGATGCGAAGCGCGTGGCGGCGGCGGGCTACGACCAGGTGGCCTTCCACGTCCAGACCAATCCGGGGACGCTGGCCGGGCCGCTGCTCAAGGTTGCGTCGGGCGGCGAGCTCAGCCGCTTCCTGCTGGCACTGAAGGTGGTGCTGGCTGACCGGGGCTCGGCGCCGGTGCTGATCTTCGACGAAATCGACACTGGCGTCGGTGGGGCGGTGGCGGACGCCATCGGGCGGCGCCTCGCACGACTCTCCCAGAAGGTGCAGGTGCTGACGGTGACCCATGCGCCGCAGGTGGCGGCGCGGGCGCAGAGCCACCTCCTGATCGAGAAGCAGGCGATCGAGGAGGGGGCATTCGTACGAACGCATGTGCGCCGCCTCGAGGGCAAGCCGCGGCAGGAAGAGGTGGCCCGGATGCTGTCGGGCGCCAAGGTGACCGACGAGGCGCGCGCTGCGGCCGGGAAGCTGATTTCGGAGGTATTGTGAGTATCGAGGGACGCGAGATCGAAAGTTTCAGCGAGGCCGAGGCCAAGGCGGAGCTCGACCGGTTGCACGAAGCGCTGGCGGCGGCCGACCGGGCCTATTTCGAGCTCGACGCACCCGACATCACCGACGCTGAGTACGACGCGATGAAGCGCGCGTACCAGGCGATCGAGACGGCGTTTCCGCAGCTGAAGCGCGAGGACTCGCTGTCCGACAAGGTGGCCGGTGCGCCGGTCGAGGGGTTCTCCAAGGTGCGGCACGCGGTGCCGATGCTGAGCCTCGGCAAGGCCTATACCGACGAGGATGTGGTCGATTTCATCGAGCGTGCGCGGCGGTTCTTCGACCGCGACAAGGACCTCGAGCTGGCCTTCACGGCCGAGCCGAAGATCGACGGGCTCTCGGCCTCGCTGCGCTACGAGAACGGCGTGTTCGTGCAGGGAGCGACGCGCGGCGATGGCGCCGTGGGTGAGGACATCACCGCCAACCTCCGGACCATCAAGGACATTCCGGAGAGACTGAAAGGCTCGGGGTGGCCCGCGAGCATCGAGATTCGCGGCGAGGTCTACATGACCTACGCCGAGTTCGAGGCGCTCAAGGCGCGCTCCGCTGCCGTCGGCGGGCAGGAGTACGTCAACCCGCGCAACACGGCCGCGGGCTCGCTGCGCCAGAAGGACACGTCGGTGACGGCCAGCCGCAACCTGCGGTTCTTCGCCTATGCCTGGGGCGCGACGACCGAAGACCCGGCGCCGACGCAGTACGAAGCGGTGCAGAAGTTCGGCGAGTGGGGCTTCGAGACCAGCCCGCTGATGGTGCGGGCCAAGACGGTCGATGACCTGATCGCGCACTACCGGACCATCGAGGAAAAGCGTTCGTCGCTCGGCTACGATATCGACGGCGTCGTCTACAAGCTCGATCGGCTCGACCTGCAGCGTCGGTGGGGTTTCTCGTCGGGCGAGCCGCGCTGGGCGGTGGCGCACAAGTTTCCGGCCGAGCAGGCGATGACCACCGTGCAGCGCATCGATATCCAGGTCGGGCGGACCGGGACGCTGGCGCCGGTCGCGCGGCTGGCGCCAGTGAGCGTCGGTGGCGTGGTGGTGGAGAATGTCACGCTCCACAACGAGGACTACATCAAGGGCATCGATTCGACCGGAGCGCCGATCCGTGGCGAGGAGCCGATCGATATCCGGGTCGGCGACACGGTGGTGATCCAGCGGGCCGGCGATGTGATCCCGCAGATCGTGCGCGTCATCCTCGAGAAGCGGCCCGCCGATGCCGTGCCGTACGAGTTTCCGCATACCTGTCCGGTGTGCGGCTCGCCGGCGACGCGAGAAATGAACGAGAAGACGGGCAAGGAAGATTCGCGACGGCGTTGTACCGGCGAGCTGATCTGCGCGGCGCAGGCGGTTGAGCGGCTGCGCCATTTCGTGTCGCGTGGCGCCATGGATATCGAGGGGCTGGGGGCCGAGAACATCGATCTGTTCTTCAACGCCGGGCTGGTGAAGACGGCGGCCGACATCTTTACCCTCCGGGACCGACGCGAGGCGGTTCAGCAGGCGCTGTTCGAGCGGCGCGAGGCGCAGGCCAGGCAGCGCGAGGCGCAGAAGGGGGTGACGCGCAAGAAGGTGCTGAGCGCCGAGGAGCGGACCTACGAGGGGCTCGACAAGCTGTTCGCTGCCATCGACGCGCGGCGCGAGCCGGAACTGGATCGCTTCATCTTTGCGCTTGGTATCCGCCATATCGGCGAGACGACTGCGGCGGCGCTGGCGAAGAATTTCGGGACGATCGAGCGGGTGATCGAGGTGGGCAAGGAGGTCGCGGCGCAGCCTGAGGATCCGGCATCGGTGTTCCCATCGATCGATGGGATCGGCGGCACGGTGATAGAGGCGTTGAGCGACTTCTTCGGCAACGAGCGGAACGACGAGGTGCTCGACAGGCTGCTGGCCGAAGTGCACCCCCAGCCCTACGTGCTCAACGTGTCGGCCACTTCGGAGGTGGCGGGCAAGACCGTGGTGTTCACCGGCAGCCTCGAGAAGCTGACGCGCGGCGAGGCCAAGGCGATGGCGGAGCGGCTGGGCGCGAAGGTGGCGGGTTCGGTCTCCAAGAATACGGATATCGTTGTCGCGGGCCCCGGCGCTGGCAGCAAGCTGAAGCAGGCGACCGAGTTGGGCATCATGGTATTGAGTGAAGACCAGTGGCTGGAGATGGCCGCCAGGTAATTTCAAAACGCAGGAGTGGACGATGCCGAGACTGATGATTGCCATGCTCGCCGCCATTCTCAGTTTCCCAGCAGTGGCGGGGGAAGGGGCGGATATTGCCCTGCGACACCTCTACACCGGCACGCCGGAGGTGGGCATCGCCGAACTTGAGTCGCGGACCGATGCCGAGTCCCGCTTCGGCAAGGGCCTGATGCAGTTCACCGACGCCATTGGCGAGTTCGGTCGCGCCCTTTACCGGCACGGCTATGACCTCAGCGATCGGGCGCGAGGTCCGATGCTCATCCGGGTGCCGGTCAATCCCGATCCGGAGCCGCTCGACTACGACAAGCTGCGGGTGATCTTCGAGACGCTGGTGGCCGACCTCGACGTGGCGCAGAAGACGCTGCGCGAAGCCGGGGTGGCGGGTGACTACGTCATCCCGGTCGACGTGATGAAAGTCGCGGTCGACGTCGACGGGGACGGCGTGACGGAGGAGGGCGAAAGTATCGGCGCCGTCGTCGGGCCGGCGCTGGGTATCAACCGGATACCGCGGGCGCCCGGGCTGGAACAGCCGGGGGAAGACGAAGCGCCCACCCTGACGCTAGGGCTCGACCGGGCCGATGCCATCTGGCTTGCCGGCTACTCCAACGTGACGGCTGCGTTCGCGGAGTTCCTGCTGGCGCATGATTTCCGGACGCTGGCGGACACGTTGTTGCCGCACCTGTTCCCCAGAGCTGGCCTCGGGCTGGACGAGCCACCGCGCGCGTGGGAGCCAGAGCCCTACAGCTACATCAACCAGGATGACCTGACGCGGATTTTCGACCTCGTGGCGACGATCCACGCGATGGACTGGCCGGTAATCGACCGCGAGCGGTTGCGATCCGTGCGGGATCGGTTCAGGGCGATCACGGCGCTGTCGCGCCAGAACTGGCAGGCGATCATGGCCGAGACGGACAATGACCGCGAACTGCTGCCCAGCCCAACGCAGAACAGTGTGCTGGGTGGGCCGGGCGTCACCGAGGAACAGATAGCGGCGTGGCTGGGGGCGCTCGATACCGTCGACGCGGTGCTGGACGGGAAACTGCTGATCCCTCATTGGCGCTTCCAGCGCGGCTTCGACGTCGACGCCTATGTCGAGACGGCGACACGTACCGACCCGGTGCTGTTGATCAGCGGGCACGATGCGGTGCAGTTCCTGCGTGACGGACCGGTGATGGACGACCAGACCTTTGCCGATTTCAACCGCAGCTTCGGCTGGCAGTGGCTCGGCTATGCGTTCTGGTTCAATTGACGATCGCCATGATTGAGGCGCGTTGGCGCCCATCTTCGGCCCAGACGCGCCGCTACAGCGGCCGCAGCAGGAGGCGAAGCATGCGCAAGCTGATCATTGCAGTATTCCTGGCGCTGGGTCTGGCCGGGGCGGCCCATGCCCATGACGACCCCAAGGCGCTGCTCGAGGCCATCTACGCGCCCTACAAGGCGGGCCAGACGCCCGGCGACCGCGAGCAGTACTACTCGGCGCGGCTGAGGGGGCTTTACGCCGCCAATCTCGAGCGGCAGTCGGTGGATAGCCGGACCGGCACCGGTGTCGATACGAACGCCCCCGACCTGGTAGGGTTCGACCCGTTCATCGAAGGCGACCATGCGCTGCTGCTCGACCTGGCGATCAGCACGCCGGTGGTGCAGGGCGACCGCGCGCTGAGCACCGTCACGTTCCACAATTTCGACCACACCAGCCTGCTCGCCATCACCATGAAGCGTGAGCAGGATGGCTGGAAGGTCGACGACATCGCCTCGATGGGGAGCGACCAGAACTGGCTGCTGAGCTGGCTGCTGCAGTATGATCCGTTCGGGGTGAACTAGGGGCGCGGGCCCAACTGGGACGGCCCCCTTCGGGCCTCCCCCATGAAGGGGGAGGTGAAGAGGTGGCGCTGCGAGGTAGGAGCTTCTGCCTGGTCCGAACGGTCTAGATCGCGGCGGTGGCCTGGCGGAGCCAGTCCTTGACGGGACCAGTGACCAGCGGGCCAATCTCGTGCCAGACACGCGCGTGGTAGGCGTTGAGCCAGTTGCGCTCGGCGTCGGTGAGAAGGGCGAGGTCGATCAGCCGGGTCTCGATGGGGGCGAGTGTCAGGGTTTCGAACTCCATGAAGCCATTGCCGACCGGGCTCTCGACCACGTGGATCAGGTTTTCGGTGCGGATGCCGAAGGCGCCGGCCTTGTAGAAGCCCGGTTCGTTGGAAATGATCATGCCGGGTTCGATCGGCACGGTGTAACGCGGCGCGATCCCCACCGGCCCCTCGTGGACGGAGAGGAAGGCGCCGACGCCGTGGCCGGTGCCGTGGTTGTAGGTCACTCCATCGGCCCACAGGAACTGGCGGGCCAGCACGTCGATCTGGGCCCCGGTGGTGCCGCGCGGGAAGCGGACCATCGAGATGGCGATCATGCCCTTGAGGACGCGGGTGTAGCGGTCGCGCTCCTCGGCGGTCGCAGAGCCGGTGAACAGGGTGCGGGTGATATCGGTGGTGCCCATCAGGTACTGGGCGCCAGAGTCGACCAGCATGAGTTCGCCCGGGACCAACTGACGGTTGGTGCCCCTGTCGACGCGGTAGTGGACGATCGCGCCATTCGGGCCGGAGCCGGAGATGGTGTCGAAGCTGATGTCGACGAGGTTCGGATCCTCGCGGCGGAAGCTCTCCAGCGCCGCGACGATGCCGATCTCGTCGAGCCCGCCCTTGGGAGCGGCCTCATCGAACCAACTGAGGAACTTGGCCATGGCGGCGCCATCGAGCCGGTGCGCTTCGCGCATACCGGCGAGCTCGGCCTCGTTCTTTTTCGCCTTGGGCAGCAGCACAGGATCGCGGCGCTCGACCAGCACGGCCTCGCTCACCGACCGGATGGCGTTGGCGATGGCCTCGGGCACGGTGGCCGGATCGATCATTACCCGCTTGTCGGCGGCACCGAGCCGGCGGAGCGTGGCGACCATCGTCGATACGTCGGCGACCTCGGCGATGCCCTTCAGCCCCTCGGTGATCTCGGGGCCGATCTTGTTGGCATTGAGGTAGATGGTCGGCAGGCCCTCGCGCGGCACCAGGGCAAAGCAGAGCACGACCGGCACGTTGGGGACGTCGCGGCCGCGCATGTTGAACAGCCAGTTGATCGACTCCGGCATGGTGAGCACCACCGCATCGGCCTTCTCCTCGGCGAGGGTGGCGCGCAGCTCGACAAGCTTCTCCTCGACCTTCTTGCCGGCGCGGTTGTGGCCGAGGAACTCGACCGGGGCGTTGGGCGGCAGCGGACGGCCTTCCCAGATGTCGTCGACCAGGTTGGCGATGGCGACAAGCGTTGCCTTGCCCTCGAGCTTCTTGCGCAGGTCGGCGATCTCGCCCGGGGAGTGCAGCCAGGCATCGTAGCCGAGCTTGCCGCCTTGCGGGATGAAGTCGGCGACCTGGGCGGGCATGCCGCCTTGCGCAGTCTCGATGACGGTCACCAGGCTGGTATCGGTCTGCGCCGGGGCCTGCAGGGTATAGCGGCTGTCGACGAATAGAGCAGCCCGTTCCGGCCCGACCACCGCGAGGCCCGCCGAGCCGGTGAAGCTGGTGATGTAGCCCAGCCGCGCCTCGCTCGCCGGCACCGCCTCGCCGCGATGCGCATCCGTGCGTGGCACGAGGAAACCGTCGAGGCCCGCCGCCGCGATCTTCTGGCGCAGCGCGGCGAGCCGCGGGGCAACGGTGGTCTTGTCGGTCCGGACGTCGAAGGTCTGGTACACGGGCGGGGAGAAGGTCTGCTCAGCCATGAAATCACTCTTTCGAAGGTGCCGGACCCTAGCAGATCGGTCGCCTTGGGACAGTCCTCCCTTCATCGAGGGTTCATGGAAGTCGCGGTATTGAGGCGGCAGAGGTCGAAGCGATTCACCGGCCGTTAATCCGCCCTGCGCGTCCGGCATGGCTGCCTTTCGGAACAACGACTTATCGGCGAGCCTGCGGCGCACTATCTAGGGGCCGTGGCAGGAGCCACCAGACTGGATGAGAACTGAGATGCCTGAGACCAACAACGATTTCCGCAAGGCGCTGAGCAGCGTCGTCGAAGCGCGGGGCCGCGAGGCCACCCGCAGCATCGGCCGCGCACGCGAACACCTGCTGCTAGGCAGCTTCACCAAGCGCCCGAACTGAGCTCGAGGCGCGCCTGAGCCCGAGCAGTGATGACGAGTTTCAAATCCCCGGTCCCGCAAGGGCCGGGGATTTTGATTTCTGGGCAGGCTTTCCTCCTCCCTAATTCTGCCACGTCGCTTCGCTCGTGGCGACGCTACCCTCCCCACGAGGGGGAGGGAGCCCAGTGGCAAGTTCCGAAGCCTACATCCGCTCCATCACGAGGGTGGCCCATTCCTTCTTGGTGATCTTGTGCTTGAGCACGATGCCCATGCGGGAATATGCGGCGATGACGCGGGGCGCCTGGTGGATGAGGATGCCGGAGAGAATCACCACGCAGCCTTGCTCGGCCACCTTGCGCATGGCGGGGGCCAGCGCCGCCAACGGACCGGCGAGGATGTTGGCGACGATCAGGTCATAGGGCGCAGACGTCGCGATCTGCCGGTGATCGAGGCCGGTGGCCTCGATGGCGATGATCTGGCGGCCGACGCCGTTGTCGCGTGCGTTCTCCACCGTGGTAGTCACGGCGATGGGGTCGATGTCCGTCGCCAGCACAGGCAGGTGAGTACGCTTGGCGAGCGCGATGGCGAGGACGCCCGTGCCGGTCCCCACATCGAGCATGGAGCGGAAGCGGCGGCGCTTCAGGACGCGGTCGATGGCTTCGAGGCAGCCGGTGGTGGTCTCGTGGTGGCCGGTGCCGAAGGCCTGCGCGGCATCGATGCGGATTGGGGTGAGGCCCGATGGCGGCGGCGATTCTTCATGGCTGCCATGCACGTAGAAGCCGCCGGCGACCACTGGTTGCAGGCCTTCGAGCGACTTCGCCACCCAGTTCACGTCGGGGTCGATCGTTTCGACGGCGAAGCTGATGCGGCCGCCCAGCACTTCGCGCGCGAGCGCATCGAAGGCCTCGACGTTCGGCTCGGCGTCGCAGGTGGCCTCGAACACCCACTCGCCGGTCTCCTCGTTTTCGTGCGCCGAGGCGGTGATGGCGAGGTCTTCGGCGGCCATCACTGCATCGACCAGGGCATAGGCCTGGTCCTTGGTGAGCGGAACGGAAAGCTGGGAAAGCGTCATGGTGTCATCCTTTGGCGCCTTTCATGCGCGGGCGCGTAAGGAAGTCAATGGCCAGGCGGCGGCAGCGTTAAGCCGGGGCAATCGCGGCCGACAGTTCCAGCGTAGCCCAGACCGGCAGGTGATCGGAGCCGGTGCGGGCCAGGGCCGTGGTATGGACGCCGGTCGCCTCGAGGCGGAAGTCGCGGCTGGTGATGATGCGGTCGAGTTTCAGCATCGGGGCGCGGGCGTGGAAGCTGGGACCCGGCGCGATGACATTGTGGTGGATGGCAAACTGCGCGAGGCAGCCGCCGTCCTCGCTCCACTGGTTGAGGTCGCCCATGATGACGGTCGGCATCCGTCCTTCGAGCTCTTCGAGATGGGCCACCACGGCTTTGGCCTGCCTGACCCGGTAGCCGCCGGTGAGGCCCAGATGCATGCCGACGACGCGGATGGTGCCGTCGGGAAGCTCGACATCGGCCATCACGGCCCCGCGCGGCTCGAAGGCGGGCAGGTCGAGGCGCTGCTGGCCGAGCACTTTGGCGCCCTTCTTCACCAGCAGAACGTTGCCGTGCCAGCCCAGGCTTTCCTGCCGGATGCCGAAGCGGACGGGCATGTAGCGGGTGTGGTCGACGATCAGCTCGGGGTCGATGGTCGTGACGCGCTCACCGAAGCGGCGATCCACCTCCTGCAGGGCGACCACATCCGCGTCGAGCTCCTCGAGGATTTTCAGGATGCGGTCGGGGGAGCGGCGGCGATCGGTGCCGAGCGACTTGCGGATGTTGTAGGACGCGACTTTGATCATTGTTCTCAGAGGATTGG
Source organism: Pseudomonadota bacterium (assembly GCA_023428425.1). Classification (GTDB taxonomy): domain Bacteria; phylum Pseudomonadota; class Alphaproteobacteria; order Rhizobiales; family Devosiaceae; genus Devosia_A. The sequence goes on along the minus strand of JAEYYP010000233.1, from coordinate 8,030 downwards.
CGAGAGGAGCTTGGCGGCCTGCTCGACGAAACGCCGTACCACGCCGCGCCGTTGCACATCGTCGCGGGTCACCTCGTGGCAGTCGATGAAGTCGCGCAGGAGCATCGCCTCGACATCGGCGACGACCTTGGGGTCGGGCATCCACACGGTCATCTCGAAATTGATGGCGAAGCTGCGGTTGTCGAAATTCACGCTGCCGACGCTTGCCATCTTGTCGTCCATCAGCAGCACCTTCTGGTGCAGGAAGCCGCGATGGTAGCGGTAGACGCTGATGCCGTGCTGCACCATGGCATCGGCATGGGCGTTGCTGGCGAGCCAGACCAGCAGGTGATCGGGCTTTTCGGGCAGCATGATGCGCACATCTACCCCGCGCAGGTGGGCGGCGTAGAGCGCGGTGCGCATGTCGGTGTCGGGCACGAAATAGGGGCTGACCACCCAGAGCCGGTGACGGGCCTGGGCGATGATGTCGGAAAAGGCGATGGCGCAGGCTTCGAAGCGGTCGGCCGGACCGGTCGCCATGACGAGGGCAGGGGTGGTGCCGGGTTCCTCGATGGGCGACGGGCGCTCGACCTGCAGCACCTCGCCGGTGGCCCAGAGCCAATCCTCCTGGAAGATGAGCGAGAGCGACGAGACGGCGGGACCCTCCAGCTTGAGCTGGGTGTCGCGCCAGTGACCGAACTTCGGGTCCTGCCCAAGATACTCGACGCCGACATTGATGCCGCCGGTCCAGCCGACGCGGCCATCGACGACGACATTCTTGCGGTGGTTGCGCCAGTTGATGCGCATCGGGCCGAAGACGCGGAGCCAGCGGTGGCGGTGGTTGAAGCCGAAGATCTTGATGCCCTCGGCGCGCAGCCGTTCGCGAAACTCCTCGCTCATGCTGTTGCTGCCGACATCGTCGTAGAGCACGTAGACCGCAACGCCCGCCCGGGCGCGCTCCATCAGCGCGGCGGCGAGGCGCTGGCCGAGCGAGTCGTGCCGGATGATGTAGAACTGCACGAAGATGTAGTGCCGGGCTTCGGCGATGCCCGCGAAGATCGATTCGAATGTGGCGTCGCCATCGACCAGCAGCTCTGTCCGATTGCCGGCAGTGAAGGGCATCCCGGCGGCGCGCAGCTGTACCGGCCAGTCCTTGCCGGTATCGCGATCGATGACCGCCAGCTCTTCGGAGCGGATCAGGCGGCTGCCGCGGACTTCCATGCGCGTCTGGGCGTAGCTGTCGAAGTGCTTCCAGCCGAACACCATGTAGATGATGGCGGTGGGGAAAGGCAGGAAGGCCAGCGAGACAAGCCAGGCGATGGACCCCTGGCTCGTGCGGCTCGCCAGCACCTCGCGCACCGCGCACACTGCTGCCAGCAGATAGTTGGCGAACAGGAACGCCGCGATCAGCGGGATGTTCTCGATGATGGTGACGATCGTGTCGCGCATTTGGCCTGACGCTAGCCTAGTGGCGCAGCAATTCCCAGCGCAGCTCAGGCGTTCCATGCGCCGATAGAAGTGTTGCGCTCGCCGGCAAACGCTAGGACACTAGCAATCGGATCCCGCGTCACTCCCGCCGCCGAAAGAACCTCTCGTGTCGATGCCAGTGCCTATGCCCCGTCAGAACGCCATGACGGGCATATCCTTCAAGCTGGCTTCGGTCTGCGTGTTTCTCGCCATGGCGACGCTGCTCAAGGCATCCGAGGGCGTGCCGTCGGGGCAGCTGGTGTTCTTCCGCTCGTTCTTCGCCATCGTGCCGATTCTCGTCTACCTGATCTACCGGCGCGAACTGATCGTCGGGTTCCAGACCAAGCACCCGCTCGGCCACCTCTGGCGCGGCCTCGTCGGCACCGGCGGCATGATGACGGGCTTCTTCGCGCTGACTCAGCTGCCGCTGCCCGAGACCATCGCCATCCAGTACGCGACGCCGCTGCTCATCGTGATGCTCAGCGCCGTGTTCTACCACGAGCAGGTGCGGCTCTACCGCTGGAGCGCTGTGCTGGTGGGGCTGGTTGGCGTCATCATCATCATGTGGCCGCGGCTGACGGTGTTCTCGGGCGGCGTCGACAACCTCAGCGGCGCGACGCTGGGCGCCATCGTGGCGCTGATCTCGTGCTTCTTCGCCGCCACGGCCATGGTGCTGGTGCGGCGGCTGGTCGAGACCGAGCGCAGCGCCACCATCGTGCTCTACTTCTCGATCACCTCGTCGATCTTCGGGCTCTGCACGCTGCCGTTCGGCTGGGTGATGCCGACCCCCGAGCAGTTCGCCATGCTGATCGGCGCCGGCGTCTTCGGCGGCATCGCGCAGATCCTCCTCACGGAATCATACCGGCACGCGGACATGTCGGTGGTCGCGCCGTTCGAGTACGCCTCGCTGATCCTGTCGATCGCGGTGGGCTACTTCCTGTTCCAGGATATCCCGACGGTCGAGATGCTGATCGGCGCGGTGATCGTGGTCGGGTCAGGGCTGTTCATCATCTTCCGCGAGCACCGACTGGGTCTGGAGCGGCGGAAAGCCGGCGAGGTCAGCCCGCCGACGTGATGATGGGGCTCACCCCTTCTGAACGAAGCTTTCGAGCACTTTCTTGGGGCCGGCTTTCTCGAAGTCGATCGAGAGCTTGTTGCCTTCGATGCCGCTGATGGTGCCGTAGCCGAACTTGAGGTGGAAGACGCGTTCGCCGACGGCGTATTTCGAGCCGCGGCCGTCATCGGTCGAGCGGGCGACGAGGTCGCCGTCGATGGTCATCGGGCCGGCCGACTTGCGCTCCTTCGCCTGCGAGCGGGCGCGCTGCCAGCCGGGGGTCTCGTAGAGGGAATCGAAGGCATCGGACTTGTCGAAGCGGCTCGAGGAGCGCCCGCCGTAGCCATAGCCGCCATAGGCCGATCCGCTGTCGGTCACTTCCACCACATGGGCGGGGAGTTCGTCGACGAAGCGCGAGGGGATGGCCGACTGCCACAAGCCGTTGATGCGGCGATTCTGCGCCAGGTAGACGCGCAGGCGCTTGCGGGCGCGGGTGAGGCCGACATAGGCCAGCCGGCGCTCCTCCTCGAGGCCGGCGCGGCCGCTTTCGTCGAGCGTGCGCTGGGAGGGGAACAGGCCTTCTTCCCAGCCGGGGAGGAAGACGGTGTCGAACTCGAGCCCCTTGGCCGAGTGCAGGGTCATGATCGAGACCGCGTCCTCGGCCTCGCCGGTATCGCGATCCATGACGAGTGAGACGTGCTCGAGGAAACCGCCGAGGGTGTCGAACTCTTCCATCGAGCGGACGAGTTCCTTGAGGTTTTCGAGGCGTCCGGCGGCATCTGCCGATTTGTCGTTCTGCCACATCTCGGTGTAGCCGGACTCGTCGAGGATCTGGCCGGCCAGTTCGGAGTGATGGATAGGCTTGAGGCCCGAGGCGGCGCGCGGCTCGTCGTCATCGGCTGCGAACGCCTCGACAGGGGCGCGGCGCGAGCGTTCGGCCCAGTCATCCAGTTGATGAAGAAACTGGCGGAACGTGCTGCGCTGCTTGGGCTTCAGTTCCTCGGTCTCGATGAGGGCGCGGGTGGCCTCGACCAGCGGTACGCCGAGGCGGCGCGAAGTTTCGAACAGGATCTGCAGCGTCGAGTCGCCGAGCCCGCGCTTCGGTGTGTTGATGATGCGCTCGAAGGCAAGGTCGTCGCTGAAATTGTTGACGAGGCGCAGGTAGGCGAGGGCATCGCGGATTTCCTTGCGCTCGTAGAAGCGGGGGCCGCCGATGACGCGGTAGTTCAGGCCAAGCGTGATGAAGCGCTCTTCGAGCGAGCGCATCTGGTGCGAGGCGCGGACGAGTATCGCCATCGAGTTCAGCGGCTCCTGCTTGCGCTGGAACTGCTCGATCTCCTCGCCGATCTGGCGGGCTTCCTCCTCGGAATCCCACACCGAGACAACGCCGAGCTTCTCGCCCGCGGCACCGACATCGGTGTGCAGGGTCTTTCCGAGCCTTCCCTCGTTGTGGGCGATGAGATGCGAGGCGGCGGCGAGGATGTTCGAGGTCGAGCGATAGTTGCGTTCGAGCCGGATCACCTTGGCGCCCGGAAAATCCTTCTCGAAGCGGAGGATGTTGTCGACCTCGGCGCCGCGCCAGCCGTAGATCGACTGGTCGTCGTCGCCGACGACGCAGAGATTGGCCTCGGACGCCGGCTTGCCCTGGGCGAGCAGGCGCAGCCAGAGGTACTGGGCCACGTTGCTGTCCTGGTACTCGTCGACCAGCATGTACTTGAAGCGGCGGTGATACTCGGCCAGAACGTCGGGGTGCTCACGGAACAGCTTGATGCAGAGCAGCAGCAGGTCGCCGAAATCGGCGGCGTTCAGGCTGAGCAGGCGCTTCTGGTAATCGTCGTAGAGGTTGCGGGCGCGGCCGTTGGCGAAATAGCTCAGCTCGGAGGCCGGCACGTCCTTGGGCAGCTTGCCCTGGTTCTTCCAGCCATCCATCATTCCGGCGAACTGGCGGGCGGGCCAGCGCTTTTCGTCGATGTTGGCGGCTTCCAGCAACTGCTTGATCAGGCGGATCTGGTCGTCGGTATCGAGGATGGTGAAATCGGAGCGCAGGCCGACGAGTTCGGCGTGGCGGCGCAGCATGCGCGCGCCGATCGAATGGAAGGTGCCGAGCCACGGCATGCCCTCGACGCCCGAACCGACGAGATGGCCGATGCGCTCCTTCATCTCGCGGGCGGCCTTGTTGGTGAAGGTCACGGCGAGGATTTCGGACGGCCAAGCGCGCTTTTCACGCAGGATATGCGCGATGCGGGTGGTGAGGACACGGGTCTTGCCGGTGCCGGCGCCGGCCAGCACGAGCAGCGGCCCGTCGATCGAGAGCACGGCGTCGCGCTGCTCCTCGTTAAGGCCCTTGAGGTAGTCCGGCGCATCGCCGCGACCCCGGCCGAGCTGGCTGGTGATCGAGCCCGCCGGGGGGCGTTCGAGGCGTTGCGGCTGCGACATCGGGGATTGACGAATCCTGTTTCGTTCTCGTGCCGCAATATAGGTACTGGCGGCGTCGATGTATATGCGACCCGGGGCGTGGAACGGCGCTGTCACACAGCTGTCATCCCGCTGTCATGTCGTCGTTGCGCGCTCCCCCTAGGTGGAAGGCCGTTTTCAAAGCGTCCGCATTGAAGGGGGCCTCCGTGCACAAATCGATCCTGCTGGCCATTGCCGCCAGCCTCCTCGCCACCTCGGCATTCGCCGCGCCATCGTTCAGCCGCATCGCCAGCTTCCCTGTCGAACTCAACGTGACCGAAGGCGCTACTTCGGCCGAGATCATCGCAGCCTCGGACGACGGCATGACGCTCGTCTATTCGGACAGCCCAGGCGGCGGCATCGGCTTCATCGACATCACCGACGCCAAGGCGCCCAAGGCGGCCGGCTACATGAAGCTCGAGGGCGAGCCGACTTCTGTGACCATCGTCGGCGGCAAGGTGCTGGCCGCGGTCAACACCCGCAAGGACTTCGTCGATGTGTCGGGCCAGCTGCTGGTGATCGACCTCCAATCCAAGGCGATCCAGCAGACCATCGAACTGGGCGGCCAGCCCGACTCGATCGCGCACAACGACGCCAGCACGCTCATCGCCATCGCCATCGAGAACGAGCGCAACGAGGATATCAACGACGCCGCCCTGCCGCAGGCACCGGCCGGCTACCTCGTGCTGCTGAACATGGCCGACGGGAAGGTGGACGAGGCGAGCCTGAAGAAAGTCGAGATGACCGGTCTCGATGGCCTCGTCGAGCCGACCGATCCGGAGCCCGAATTCGTCACCATCAACGGCCTCGACGAGGTCGCGGTGACGCTTCAGGAAAACAACGCCATCGTGATCGTCGACGGCAAGACCGGTGCCGTGATCAACAGCTTCTCGGCCGGGTCGGCGACGCTCGAGGGCATCGACACCAAGAAGGACGGCGCCTTCAAGTTCACCGGCAAGATGGAAGACGTGCCGCGCGAGCCCGATGGCATCAAGTGGCTGGACGACAACCGCCTGTTCGTCGCCAATGAGGGCGACTGGAATGGCGGCGCCCGCGGCTTCACCATCTTCGACAAGACCGGCAAGGAGCTCTACGAGAACGGCGCCGGGATCGAACGCGAAGCCGCGCGCATGGGCCACTATCCCGATGCGCGCAACAAGAAGGGCGTCGAGCCCGAGGGCGCCGAGACCGGCACCTACGGCGAGGACAAGCTGTTCTTCATCGCCGAGGAGCGCTCGTCGCTGATCGCCGTGCTCAAGGACACCGGCGCCGAGCCCGAACTGCTGCAGTCGCTGCCCTCGGGCATTTCGCCCGAAGGCATCGCGGCCATCCCGTCGCGTAACCTGCTGGTCACCGCCAACGAGGTGGACCTGCGCGAGGACGGGCTCGTCGGCTCGCACGTGATGATCTACGAGCGCTCGGACGCCGAGGCCAGCTACCCGCAGATCGTCTCGGGCGATGACGCAGATGGCAACCCGATCGGCTGGGCGGCGCTTTCGAGCGCGGTGGTGGATGCCGACAAGCCGGGCACGCTCTACGCCGTTTCCGACAGCTTCCTTTCGGCCCAGCCCTCAATCTACGAGATCGACGCCACGCAGAAGCCGGCCCGCATCGTGAAGCGGACCATCGTGACCCGTGGCGGCGATGCGGCGCAGAAGATCGACCTCGAAGGCATCACCCAGGACGGCGAGGGCGGCTTCTGGCTCGCCAACGAGGGCGACAGCGCCAAGCTCGTGCCGCATGCGCTGATCCATGTCGATGCGGATGGCAAGATCGTCGAGGAGGTTGGCTTCCCGGTAGGGCTGCTGGCCGGGCAGACCCGCTTCGGTGCCGAGGGCGTGGCCAAGGTCGGCAATGTGCTATGGGTCGCGGTGCAGCGCGAGTGGGGCGATGACGAGAAGGGCTTCGTCAAGCTGCTCGCCTACGATCTCGACAAGAAGGAGTGGGGCGCGGTGCGCTACCCGCTCGAGACGGCGCCGGAAGGCGGCTGGGTCGGCCTCTCCGAGATCACGGTCCACGGCGAGCATGTCTACATCGTCGAGCGGGACAACCAGATCGGCGGGAAGGCCGCTCTGAAGTCGGTCTACCGCGTTGCGCTGTCCGAAATGGCTCCGGCGAAGCTGGGCGAAGAGCTTCCGGTTGTCAGCAAGGAACCGGTTCGCGACCTGATCCCCGACCTGAAGGCCCAGAACGGCTACGTGGTCGACAAGGTCGAGAGCCTCGCCATCGCCGCCGACGGCACGGCCTTCGTCATCACCGACAATGACGGCGTTGCCGACAGCTCGGGCGAGACGTTCTTCTGGTCGTTCAAGGTCGAGTAACCCATCAGCACAAAGGTCGCCTGCTTGTGCGGCCTTGGGGCCGGTCCCGTCGGGGCCGGCCTCGTCGCATCTGTACCCCAAAGGTCACACTCGCCGTCGCTCATCCCAGCGCGACCCGTGACGGCGGGTGAAGCATTCCCTACACTACGTTGAGTTTCACGGAGATTCCCTCGCCCCCGTGCTGAACCGGCTCTACATCGTTGTCGGCGTCCTCGCCATCCTGGCGCTGGCGGCGGCCTTCGTCGTGCCGTCGTTCGTGGCATGGGGGGATTACCGCGACCGGCTGGCCGGCATCGCCAGCGAGGTGGTCGGCGCTCCGGTGCGCATCGAGGGCGATATCCAGTTCACCCTGCTGCCGCAGCCGAAGCTGGCGTTCTCCGGCGTCAGCGCCGGTCCGGCGGACGCGCCGAAGCTCAAGGTAGCCTCGGTGGAGGCCGAGTTCTCGCTGATCGACTTCATCCGCGATCGCTACACGCTGACGAAGCTGGACCTGCGCCAGCCCGAACTCGAAATCCAGGTCGGCTCCGACGGTTCGATCGATGCCGGTATTGCGATGCCGCAGTCGGTATCGACGTCGAACATCTCGGTCGCCAACGCCACGATAGAGGGCGGCCGAATCCGGATCAGCGACAATCGCTCGGGCGATGCATATGTCGCATCCGACGTGAACGGCCAGCTCAAGCTCGAGGCGCTGCGCGGGCCGTTCTCGTTCAGCGGCTCGGGAGTGGTGGACGGGCAGGGCTATGGCCTGCGGG
>JAEYYP010000065.1 GCA_023428425.1 Pseudomonadota bacterium | reverse complement strand
ATGCTCATCCTTGTCGCGCCGGGCGCGTGGGTGGTGCTGACGGCGTTCCGGCCCAACATCGAGGTGCTGGCGCGGCCGGCGGTGTGGATTCCGCAGCAGTGGACGCTCGACAATTTCGCCCGGCTGTTCGGCTTCTCGTCCGAGCAGCAGGGCCTGCCGGTGGCCCAGTACTTCATCAACTCGCTGGTGATCTCACTGACCTCGACGGTGGTGGCGGTGCTGATCGGCATGGCCGGCGGTTACGCGTTCGCGCGCTACCGCTTCGCCGGCAAGGGGCCGATGTTCCTTGCCTTCATGCTGAGCCGGACGGTGCCGGGCGTGGCGCTGAGCCTGCCGCTCTTCATCATCTGGAGCCGGATCGGGCTGATCGACACCTCGTGGGGGCTGATCCTCGTCTACATGGCGGTGAACATCCCGTTCACGATCTGGCTGACCGACGGGTTCTTCCGGCAGATCCCGCAGGAACTCTCGGAAGCGGCGCAGATCGACGGGTGCACGCGCTGGCAGGCGTTCTGGGCGGTGGAGTTTCCGCTTGCCCGCTCGGGGCTGGCCTCGGCCGGCATCTTCGCCTTTCTGACCTCGTGGAACGAGTATGCGCTGGCAAGCCAGCTGACCCGCACGACGGCGAGCAAGACCATGCCGGTGGGGCTGATGGATTTCACCGCGCAGTTCACGGTGGACTGGACGGGGATGAGCGCCATGGCGGTGCTGATCATCATTCCAGCGCTGGTATTGACCTTCATCGTACAGAAGCACCTGATCGCCGGGCTGACCTTCGGCGGGGTGAAGTAGGCGGTTTGGGCAATGGCGGCAGAGAGTGCTTCGGGGTAGCCAATAGCACGCCGGGACGGCCCCCTCCCGGCCTCCCCCATGAAGGGGGAGGTGAAGAGGGGCGCGCTGAGGAGTGTTCCACTACCGGCACCTCCCCCTTGTGTGGGGGAGGATGGGAGGGGGTCTCGGTCAGTTATTGAGGATATAGAGCATGACCTTCGACCTTCGGCCTGTTGGTAACACCAAACTCAAGCTGACCAGCCTCGGCTTTGGCTGCGCCTCGATCGGCAATCTCGGCCATGCGGTGAGCGATGCCGAGGCGGCGGCGGTGCTGGATCGTGCCTGGGATGCCGGCATGCGGTACTTCGATACGGCCCCGCACTATGGTCGCGGCCGGTCGGAAGCGCGGCTCGGGGCGTTCCTCAAGGACAAGCCGCGAGGCGAGTTCGTCGTTTCGACCAAGGTCGGCAAGGTGCTGCGGCCGGGGACTCAGCTGGCGGAGGCCGACGGCTTCGTCGATCCGCTGCCGAACGACGCGCACTACGAGTACACCGCGGCGGCACTGGAAGAGGCGCTGGAGAGCTCGCTGAAGCGGCTCGGGACCGGGCATGTCGACATCGTCTATGTCCACGATATCGGCACGATGACGCATGGCGCGGCCAACGCGCGGCACTTCGACGACCTGATGTCGAGCGGGCTGCCCTATCTGCGGCAGCTCAAGGCCGAAGGGCTGATCGGAGCGATCGGGCTGGGGGTGAACGAGACGCAGGTGTGCCTCGATGTGCTGAAGTTCGAGGCGCTGGACGCGATCCTGCTGGCGGGACGCTGGACATTGCTCGATCGCGACGCCGAGGCCGACCTGGTGCAGCGGGCGCAGGAGAAGGGGACGAGCTTTGTGCTCGGCGGCATCTACAATTCGGGCATACTGGCCAAGGGTCCGGTGCCGGGGGCGTGGTTCAACTACCAGCCGGCGAGCGAGGCGATTCTGGCGCAGGTGCGCGGGCTGGAAGCACGGGCGAAGGCCGAGGGTGCGACGCTGCCGCAGGCGGCGATGCAGTTCGCGCTGACGCGGCCGGGGGTGGCGAGCGTGCTGATCGGCACGGCGAGCCTCGGGCAGCTGGAGCAGAACCTGAATGCGGCCAATTCGGCACTGGCGCCGGAGGCCGCGGCGCGGCTGTTTTCGTGATGTGCTCTTGAGGAGGGGCGTATGAGCCGGATCGTTCGCGTCGACCTGGTGATGGTCGACCTGAAGCCGAAGGTGAAGCGGGTCGACGCGATCCAGAGCTTCGTTTCGCAGGAGACGCCGATCGTCCGTATCACCGATGCGGATGGCGTGGTGGGCACCGGTTACAGCTACACGATCGGCACCGGCGGTCACTCGGTGATGGCGCTGCTCGAGCGGACGCTCGGGCCGGCGATCATCGGGGACGACGCCAACGACATCGAGAAGATCTGGAAGAAGCTGCTCTTCCTCACTCATGCCACCACGGTCGGGGCGATCACCGCCATCGCCATGGCGGCGATCGATACGGCGCTGTGGGACCTCAAGGCGCGGCGAGCGTCGCTGCCGGTGCACAAGCTGGCGGGTGGGGCGCAGGACAGGATCAAGCTCTACACCACCGAGGGCGGCTGGCTGCATCTCGAGGAGTCGGCGCTGGTAGAGGATGCGCTGCGGGCCAAGGAGGCCGGGTTCGGCGGCTGCAAGCTCAAGGTCGGGCGGCCGATCCACGAGGATGTGCGGCGCATCGGCAAGGTGCGCGAGGCGGTGGGGCCGGGCTTCGAGATTTTCACCGACGCCAACCAGGCTTTTGCGGTCGACGAAGTGATCCGCCGGGCGCGGGCCTATGAGGCGCTGGATATCGGCTGGCTCGAAGAGCCGCTGCCGGCCGACGACATTGCCGGGCACAAGCGGCTGGTCGAGCATACGTCGATCCCGATCGCGGTGGGCGAAAGCCTCTACTCGCACCTCCACTTCCGCGAGTATCTCGAACAGCACGCGGCGAGCGTGGTGCAGGTAGATGTGGGGCGCATTGGCGGCATCACGCCGTGGCTGAAGGTGGCGCACTTGGCGGAGTGCTTCAACACGCCGGTCTGCCCGCATTTCCTGATGGAGCTGCATGTGGCGCTCTGCGCAGCGGTGCCGAATGCGCGGTGGGTGGAATACATCCCCCAACTCGACGACCTGACCACCGAGGGCATGCGGATCGAGGGTGGCTATGCGGTGCCGTCGAGCGAGCCGGGGCTCGGGATTGCCTGGGACTTTGAGGCGATCGGGCGGATGGCGGTCGAGGGGAGTGCGGTCAGCGTGACCGCCTAGGAGCTGAGGTGGCCGGTGGTCCTCCACTGTGGCGAAGCCACGGGGGAGGGGGACC
>JAEYYP010000079.1 GCA_023428425.1 Pseudomonadota bacterium | reverse complement strand
GCTTTGACAATTGGGACGTGATGACGCTCGCGGCGCGGCCGCAGCTGTCGAGCGTCGACATGAACCTCAGCGCCATGGGCCGCATCGCCGGCGAAGCGCTGATCGACATCATGGACGGCAAACATCTGAGCGGCGTGCGGCGGTTGCCGTGCAGCCTCGTGGTGAGAGAATCCTCCCGCGTCTGAGCGGGCACTTGAATGGAGTTACAATGAGTCAGTATCGTCCCGTGCGTTTCGTCGATGTCCGCCTCGAGGGTGCGTTCTGGAGAGAGCGCCTCGACACCGTGCTCGCGACGACGATCCCCAGCCAGCACAAGAAGCTGGGCGAGTATGGCATCCTTGGCGCGCTGAAGCTGCCGCAGCCGCCCCCGCCGCTGCGTTTCCCGCGCCATGCCAATGGCTTTACCGTGCAGGTGTTCTGGGATTCCGACGTCGGCAAGTGGATCGAAGCGGCGAGCTACGCGCTGTCGCACCGGCGCGATGCCGAGATCGAGGCCAAGATCGAGGCGGTCATCGACGATTTCGAGAAGGCGCAGGCGCCCGACGGTTACCTCAACTGCTGGTATCTCGGTCGCGAGCCCGAGAAGCGCTGGAGCAACCTGCGCGACAACCACGAGCTCTACAACGCCGGCCACATGCTCGAAGGCGCCATCGCCTACTACGAGACCACCGGCCGCAGGCGCTGGCTCGACGTGATGGAGCGCTATGTCGAGCACATCCGCCAGACCTTCGGTACCGGCCCGGGCCAGAAGCGCGGCTATTGCGGTCACCAGGAAATCGAGATCGCGCTGATCAAGCTCTACCACCTGACCAAGGAGAAGAAGCACCTCGATCTTGCGGCCTACTTCATCAACGAGCGCGGCAACCAGCCGCCGCACTATTTCGATGTCGAACGCGAAGAGCGCGAGAAGAAGGGCTGGGAGTGGCAGCGCTACACCCAGGGCACCTACGAATACTCGCAGTCGCACAAGCCCGTACGCGAGCAGGACAAGGTCGTCGGGCACGCCGTGCGCGCCATGTACATGTACACCGCCATGGCCGATCTCGCCGTCGAGCTGAACGATGCGGGGCTGAAGAAGGCCTGCGAGACGCTGTGGAACGACGTGATGGTCACCAAGATGTACGTCACGGCGGGCCTCGGGCCGTCGGCGCACAACGAGGGCTTCACCTTCGACTACGACCTGCCCAACCAGACCGCCTATGCCGAGACCTGCGCCTCGGTGGCGCTGATCTTCTGGGCCCAGCGCATGCTGCATCTCGATCTCGATGGCAAATATGCCGACGTGCTCGAGCGCGCCCTCTACAACGGCGCGCTCGCCGGGCTCAGCCGCGACGGCGAGCACTATTTCTACATGAACCCGCTCGAGAGCAACGGCACGCCGTCGCGCTGGGACTGGCACACCTGCCCGTGCTGCACGATGAACGTCTCGCGACTCGTCGCGTCGGTCGGCGGCTACTTCGTCTCGACCGCCCCCGACGGCATCGCCTTCCACCTCTATGGCGGCATCTCGACCTCGCTCGAAGTGGATGGCACCCGGGTCGATGTGCGTGAAGTCTCGAACTATCCGTGGTCGGGCGACGTCACGATCAGCATCGATCCGGCCGAGGACAAGGCCTTCGACCTCAAGCTCCGCATTCCCGGCTGGTGCCGTGGCGCGACGGCCAAGGTCAATGGCGAGCCGGTCGCACTCGATGCCGTCAACGGCTACGCGACGGTGCATCGCACATGGAAGAAGGGCGACACCGTCACGCTCGACCTGCCCATGCCGGCCGAGCGCATCTATGCCAATCCGCATGTGGTGATGGATATCGGCCGCGTGGCCCTGCAGCGTGGCCCGCTCGTCTATTGCCTGGAGGAGGCCGACAATCCGGGCGGGACGGTGCAGCGTTTCAAGCTGCCGCGGTCGAGCGACATCGCCGTTCGGAAGACGGAGCTCTTCGACGGTATCGTGCAGCTGACCGCCGAAGCGCAGGCGGTGGATGAGGCGGAGTTCGGCCCGCTCTATCGCACTGCCCCACCGAAGGAGGCTCCTGCGACCCTGACCGCCCTGCCCTACTACCTTTGGGCCAACCGGGGACAGGGCTCTATGGTGGTGTGGATTCCGGAGGCCTAGCGAGCGGCGTTCCCCCTGCTCACCTGCGCCGTGGCCGCTTCCGCACCTTCAGGAATAGGCATAAGCTCGGCGACAAGGGATGTTGGGCAGGGGGATTTCGCATGGTCTTCGATGTCAACTGGCTGGCCGTGATCGCCGCCACCATTGCCGGCTTCGCCGTCGGCGCAGCCTGGTACATGACCCTGGGCAACCAGTGGATGGCCGCGATCGGCAAGACCCGCGACCAGCTCGACGCCGGCCCGGCGCCCTACGTCATCGGCGTACTTGCCGAACTGCTGACCGCCATCGTGCTCGCAGTGGTGATCCGCTCGATCTTCGGCGAGGTGAACGTGGCGAACGGCCTCCTGACCGGCGCCGTTGTCTGGCTGGGATTCGTCCTCGCACCGATGATCCTGAACCACCGCTACCAGAACATGCCGTGGAGCCTCACCATCATCGACGGCGCGCACATGCTGGCGGTGCTGCTGGTGCAGGGTCTGGTGATCGGCCTGTTCGGCGGCGGCGCGCCGGTCCCGGTCGCCTGACGCGATGGGTGGAACAGCTCCTTCCGGCCGGCGTTGAACTCGCCGGAAGGAGAAACTGCCATGTTTATCAGGTCCAAAGCCCGCTTCGTGGACTTCACGTCGATCGCTTTCGTCGTCGTCGCGGTCGGATTGCAGGCGGTCGTCGCACTCGCATTGTGAGTGTTGCAGCCGAACGGATTCTCGCCTAAGAGACTTGTCTCGTCCGATCGAACCAGGGAGGGGCGGCATGATGCATATCACCAAGCGACCCCGCCCATTCGGGGATTTCGCGCTCCGTTAGGGTGCGCGCGGACCACCCTCACGGTCCCCTGACTGCCGCTTCGGCGGCTTCCTCCTTCGCTCCAATCGGGACCGGTTCGCTGCGCTTTTCGCGCGCCCGGACATGAGACAATGGCTCGTTTCAAGATCGACTTCCGCGCCGAAGCCTTTTCCAAGGTGCTCGGCTTTTCCTTCCGGCACTGGCAGAAGCAGCCCATCCGCATCGCCGTCATCGCCATCTGCGTGCTCGGCGAGATCGTCGCCGACCTGCTGACGCCATTCTTTGCCGGCCGCCTCGTCGAAGCGGTGGCGAGCGGCGCCGCGACCAGCGAGATCGCCTGGAACGGTGCGGTTACGGCATTCGGCTTCCTCGCCGGACTGGGATTGATGGCCGTGCTGCTGCGCCAGGCCATCTTCATGCTGATCATCCGCCTGACGCTCAGGATGATGAGCGACGTGGTCACCCACGCCTTCCGACGCGTGCAGCGCTTCTCGTCCGACTGGCACGCCAACGCCTTCGCCGGCTCGACGGTGCGCAAGATCACCCGCGGCATGTGGGCGCTCGACCAGCTCAACGACACCATGCTGATCGCGCTCTTCCCCTCGATCGCCATGCTGATCGGCTCGACCATCCTGCTCGGCCTGTTCTGGCCGCTGATGGGACTGATCGTCGGCATCGGTTCGCTGATCTACATCGCCGTGACGGTGACGCTATCGACCGCCTGGGTCGCCCCCGCCGCGAGCCTCGCCAACATGTGGGACACCCGAATGGGCGGCGCGCTGGCCGACGCGATCTCGTGCAACGCCGTGGTCAAGGGCTTCGGCGCCGAAACGCGCGAGGAGGCCCGACTCAAGGGTGTGCTCGACAAGTGGCGCTCGCGCACCGACCGCACCTGGCACCGCGGCACCTTCAACGGCACCGTGCAGAACACGCTGCTGTGGCTGATGCGCATCTCGATCATCGGCGCCGGGCTCTATTTGTGGCAGGCGGGCGCCGCCTCGGCCGGCGACATCACCTTCGTCATCACCAGCTTCCTGGTGCTGCAGGGCTACCTGCGCGATATCGGCCAGCACGTGCGCAACCTGCAGCGCTCGGTGAACGACATGGAGGAACTGGTCCGCCTCGACGACGAGCCGCTCGGCATCGACGACCGGCAGGGCGCCGCGCCGATCAAGGTGGCGGCAGGCGGCATCGCCTTCGAGCATGTCGACTTCCACTATGGCGTCCACACGCGGCCGCTCTACACCGATCTCAACGTCACCATCCGCCCCGGCGAACGGGTCGGGCTGGTGGGGCATTCGGGCTCGGGCAAGACGACCTTCGTCAAGCTGATCCAGCGGCTCTACGATGTCTCGGGCGGCCGGGTGACTGTCGACGGCATCGACATTCGCGAGGTGGCGCAGGCCTCGCTGCGCCGGCAGATTGCCATCGTGCAGCAGGACCCGGTGCTGTTCCACCGCTCGCTGGCCGAGAATATCGCCTATGGCCGTCCCGAGGCCAGCCGCGAGGAGATCGTCGAGGCGGCGAAGCTCGCCAACGCGCACGAGTTCATCGCCTCCCTGCCCAAGGGCTATGAAACGCTGGTGGGCGAGCGCGGCATCAAGCTCTCGGGCGGCGAGCGGCAGCGCGTGGCGATCGCCCGCGCGTTCCTGTCCAACGCTCGCGTCCTGATCCTCGACGAGGCGACCTCGAGCCTCGACTCGGAAAGCGAGTTGCTGATCCAGCAGGCGATGGACCGGCTGATGGTAGGCCGCACGACGCTGGTGATCGCCCACCGGCTGTCGACCGTGCGTTCGCTCGACCGCCTGCTGGTGTTCGACGGCGGCAGGATCGTCGAGGAAGGTACGCATGCCGAACTGGTGAAGCTCAACGGCGGCATCTATCGCCGCCTGTTCGAGCGCCAGGCGCTGGAACTGGTGAAGGGGCTCGAAGCGGCGGAGTGAGGTTCTCTGCCGCTCGATCTGAGTGGGACGGCCCCCTCCCGTCCTCCCCCATGAAGGGGGAGGTGAAGATGGTGCGCGCCGAGGCGGAGCGTTCCACAACCAGCACCTCCCCCTTCATGGGGGAGGCTGGGAGGGGGCCGTCATGCGCGGGATGGGTTGGCTTTCATCGGCAACTACCGATATAAAACCGCATGACCACTCTCCCGCTTTCCATTCTCGATCTCGCCCCGGTGTCGGAAGGCACCTCCACGCCTGAGGCGCTGAAGCAGATCACGCGGCTTGCCCAGCTCGGCGACGAGCTGGGCTACACCCGCGTCTGGTATGCCGAGCATCACGGCATGCCGTCGATCGCTTCATCCTCTCCCGAGGTACTGATCGCCACGTCCGCCGCCAATACGAAGCGCATTCGGGTCGGTTCGGGCGGCGTCATGCTGCCCAACCACGTGCCGCTGCGCGTGGTCGAGACCTATCGCACGCTCAACGGCCTGAACCCAGGCCGCATCGACCTCGGCATCGGTAGGGCCGGCGGCAGCGACGGGCGGACGCTCCAGGCGCTGCGCTCGGTGGGTGGCGAGTATTTCGCCCAGGAGCTGGCCGAGATGCTGGCTTTCGACGAGGGCAACTTCGCGCCCGACCATCCCTTCGCGCCGATCACGGTGGCGCCGGAGCGCGTTGCGCTGCCGCCGATCTGGCTGCTCGGCTCGTCGGGCGCCAGCGCGCAGGCGGCGGGTCAACTCGGCGTCGGCTACTCCTTCGCAGCGCATTTCTCGGCTACCCCGGCGGCGCCCGCCTTCGCCGCCTATCGCGCGGCGCATACGCCGACGGACGCTTTCCCAAAGCCGCATGCCATTATCGCGCTCTCCGCACTGGTGGCGCCGACCGACGAGGAAGCGCAGTTCCTCGCCCAGTCGCAGCAGTTGATGTGGGCTTTGTTCATGTCGGGCGAAATCCGCAAGCTGGTATCGCCTGAAGAGGCGTCGCGCCATGTATATACCGACCACCAGAACCGCATCATCGAGAACCAGTCCAAGCTGTGGATCGTCGGATCGCCCGAGACGGTGAAGCGCGAGATCGACGCCAAGGTGGCGGAGTCCGGCGCCGACGAGGTGATGGTGACCACCACCGCCTGGGACTACGACATGCGGCTGCGCTCCTACCGGCTGCTGGCCGGGGCGTTCGGGCTTCAGCCGGCCTGAACGGCGCGCCAGCCGTCGATGATGGCGGCGGCGCTGAGGTCGATATCGGCCTCGGTGGTTTCGCCCGAGCTGACGGACAGGCGCATCACCCAGTCGCCCCGCCACGCGGCGCCCGCGACATAGCACGTGCCCGAGGCGAGCGTCTTCGCGATCACCGCCTCGGTCGCCGCCTTGCGGGCGACAGCGTCGCCCGTACCGAAATTGACGATGACCTGGTTCAGCACCACGTGGTTGAGGACACGCACGCCCGGTTCGGCCGCAAGCAGGTCGGCGAAGCGGCGGGCGAGGCGGCAGTGGCGCTCGACCATCTCGGCGATGCCCTGCCGGCCGAAATGGCGGATCAGCGCCCAGACCGGCACCCCGCGCGCCCGGCGGCTGAGTTCGGGCACGTAGTTCGAGGGCACGCGGTCGCCCTGCGCGATCGAGGGCAGGTAGCTCGACCACTGCGTCATCGCCGCGGTCAGCGCGTCGCGGTGGCGAACAATGGCGAAGCCGCAGTCATACGGCGCCTGCAGCCACTTGTGCCCGTCGGTGACCCAGGAATCCGCCCCCTCGATGCCGGCCGTGAGATGCTTCCGCTCCGGCGTGGCGCGGGCCCAGAGGCCGAAGGCGCCATCGACATGCACCCACGCATCATGCGCGTGGCCGATGGCGACGATGTCCACGAAGGGATCGAACGCGCCGGTGTTGATCTGCCCGGCCTGCGCGATCACCACCTTGGGGCCGCTCAGCGGCCGGATCGCCGCTTCGAGCGCCGCGGGCAGCATGCGGCCCTGATCGTCGGTGTCGATGGTGATGACGCGCTTGCGGCCGAAGCCGATCAGCTGCAGTGAGGAGAACAGCGAAGAGTGTGCATCGGCCCCGATCAGCACATGCACCGGCGGCGCCCCGAACAGCCCGTCGGCGTCGGGGTCCCATCCGGCCCTGAGCAGAGTGCCGGTGCGGGCTGCGGCGAGGCAGGTGCCGTTGGCGACAGTAGCGCCGGTGGAAAAGCCGATGCCCGACTCGGCCGGCAGGTCGAGAATGTCGAGCAGCCAGCGCTCGGCCACCTCCTCGAACGCCGCTGCGGCCGGCGCGGTGGACTGGTAGCCGGCGTTCTGGCCCCAGGCACTGACCAGCATGTCGGCGGCCACCCCAGCCGGATTTGAGGCCCCCATCACCCAGGCAAAGAAGCGCGGCCCGACCGTCGGCATCAGCCCGGGCGCGGCCAGGTCGGCCAGTTCCTCGATGATGGTCCCCGCATTGGTGCCGGTTTCGGGCGTCGGCGCGGACAGGCGCTCGCGCATGCCGTGGTAGTCCACCGCCGGGCGCGCCGAAGACGCGGGCAGGGTTTCGCGGAAGCGTGCGCCGTGCTCGACGGCGCGGCAGAACAGCGCGCGCAACTCGTCAGACATCAACTGATCTCCTACGCCGCGACGAGAAATCATAGGCAAGGTGAAGCGGGGATGAATTGGAAGGGCCGACGCCCCCTCCACCAC
>JAEYYP010000049.1 GCA_023428425.1 Pseudomonadota bacterium | reverse complement strand
AATCGTCGGCGGCTTCCCCTTTCCAGTTCGACAGCGTGGTTCCGTTGCGGACAGGGCGCCGGTGGAGGGTGACGCCCTCAGACGTTGCCGGTGGGGGCGTAGGTGTTGGCGTTGGTTGCCATGGGTGGGGTGGAGGTTTCGAGGCCTGCAGTGCGGTGGATTTCGGCGACGAGCGCCGGTGCGAGCTTCAGCTTGAAGGCTAGGGCATCGAGGTAGGCGCGCTCGGTCGGGGTGTCGGGCTTCATGGCTACGAGGGACGCCGCGTAGATCTCGGAGGCGTGCTCCGGGGTGTCGGCGCGGGCGACGACGGCCTCGATATCGAGGGGGCTCGACAACTCATCGAAGACGAATGCCTTTTCCTCGGCGGAGAGCGGCATCGACTCGAGGCGCTGGAAGATGCGGCTCTTCTCCTCGGCGTCGATCTGGCCATCTGCCTTGGCAGCGGCGATCATGGCGCGGACAAGGGACTTGCCAAGCTCCTCGCGCTGATAGGAGGCCTGGGGCGGGGGCACGAAGGCGTCCTCGCTCGATGCAGGCGCGCCCGGCTGGTTCTTCTGGTAGGTCTGCCAGGCCGACCAGGCGAGGCCGCCGACCGCGGCAACGGCGCCGGCCTTGGCGAGGCTACCCACCATCTTCCCGAGGCCGCCGCCCGACAGCAGCATGCCTGCCGCCATGCCGGCGGCGCCGCTCATGACGTTCTTCTGCATGGCCTTGTCAGACTGCAGGGCCTTGATGATTCCGTCGACGTTGAACATGCGCTCCTCCGGTGCTTCGCCTTCTGCGCAATTGGGGTGCGGCGCGGCCGGGTGCAAGGGGGTGCGACGGGTTGCCTTTCGAAAGTGCGGCGCTACTGTCGGCGCCGTTCATTTTCGACGACAAGGCAGTGGGTAGCGACGATGGCGACAGGGCTCGATGACATCGACCACAGGCTTCTGGCGCTGTTGCAGAAGGACGACCGCACGCCGGTGGCCGAACTCGGCAAGACGCTCGGCGTGCCGCCTTCGACGCTGAACGACCGTATCCGCCGACTGGTGAAGCTGGGGATCGTGAAGGGGTTTCACGCGCAGCTCGATCCGGAAAAGGTGGGGCTGGATCTGCTCGCCTTCGTCTTCGTGGGCTGGAGCGATCCGGACACGGAGGCGCGGTTTCTCGCTGCCATAGCCGATGCCCCGGAAGTACAGGAGGCGCATCACGTCACGGGCGCCTGGAACTACCTGATGAAGGTGCGCCTGAGAACGACCCGCGATCTCGAGGGATTCTTTGCCGATGTGCTGAAGAAGGTGCCGGGCGTGCAGCGGACGGAAACGCTGATCGTGCTGTCGTCGCCCAAGGAAACGACGCTGATCGTGCCGCCGCGTCCGGCGGATTGAAAGGAGTAGCCCCGGCACGGGGGATGCCGGGGCTCAAATTGCTTCAGAGGGAGGGCTGAAGCGTATGTCAGTCGTTCTTGTTGTTATTGGGCCGGGGTGGCCGGGGCCGCGTCGGCCGCCGGAGCGGTCGTGTCGGCCGGAGCGGCGTCGGCGGGGGCGGCCGGCGCAGCATCAACCGGAGCCGCGGGGGCCTCGGTCATCGGAGCCGCTTCCGGAGCGACCACGGCCGGAGCCTCGGTCATCGGAGCGGTATCAGCGGGGGCCGTGATGGCCGGGGTGTTGTTCACATCGACCGACGTGGTCGAGGGCGTCGAGTTGGCCGAGAAGACCAGGTAGCCGATGGCCAGCAGGGCAAGTGCCACGATGATGCCGACGAACCAGCCGGTAGCGCTGGATTCACGGGTGTAGGTGGTGCTGGTGCGGTTGACGCCGTCGGTCGTGTAGACGGTGTCGCGATCGGGAGTAGCCATTTTACAGCTCCTTGTTGAGTACCGTATGGCTCAAAGAACGCGACGATTTGCGAAGTGGTTCCCGAAGGTTTGAGAGGTTGCGAGCGCGATTCCGCCTGGCGCCGCAACACTCTGAAATTAATGACGTTTTACATCGCGAAAGCGGTGGAAAACGTGGGGGGCGTCGGCCTTACAGGCCGCTATTTTCGATCGTTTTCGCATTTTCTTGCGACCGGTTGGCCTTGCCGATGCCTTTGGTCATCGCCGAAATTCGATCGATGTAGGCAAGGAACAGCGCAGAGAGGACGAAGGCCAGGTGGATGATGGTGTACCACATCAGCTGGTCGTTGGTCTGGGTGCCGACATTGAGGAACACCTGGAGCAGGTGAATCGAAGAGATCGCGACGATCGTCGAGGCCACCTTGATCTTGAGCGAGCCGGCATCGATCTCGCCCAGCCAGTGCACCGAGCTCTCGTCGTCGAAGCGCGAGACGTAGTTTTCGTAGCCCGAGATGATGACCATGACGACAAGGCTCGCGACCAGCGCGGCGTCGATGAGCCCCAGCATCTTCAGGATGGCGTCGGCTTCCTCGATGTCGAAGACATGGCTGACAAAATCCCAGAGCTTCACCCCGAACGTCAGCGCGTAGACGGCGAGCGCCACCGCAAGGCCGAGGTAGAAGATCACCAGCAGCCAGCGGGAGGCGAGGATGACGGCTTCGAGGGCGAGTTCGAGGCGCTTGGGCATGATCGATCCGGGAGGTTGGTACAGCGCACCGAGGCATACCGGAATCGTTACGGCAGGCAAGGGCAGGCGTGTCGCAGTCGGCTGTCCTGCAAACGAAACGGGCCGGGGATCATGATCCCCGGCCCGCTGGCTGTCTGTCGGCTGCTATCAGTTGCGGCCGGCGATCGTGATGAGCGGCGTGATGCGCTTCACGGCGACACGACGGTTCAGCGGTTCGGCGGCCTCGGTCTTCACCTTCAGGAAGCGCTCGCCATAGCCCTGCGTTACCAGGTTCTCGGCGGGCACGTCGTAGAAGTCGGTAAGGATGCGCGCGACCGTCGTAGCGCGGGCGTCCGAGAGGATCAGGTTGGACTGGTCCGAACCCACCGCGTCGGTGTGGCCTTCGATCAGGAAGGTCTCCGCCGGGTTGTCCTCGAGCAGCGCCAGCATGGCGTTGGCGACCTTGGAAAGTGCACCGACCTGGCTACGCGAGATCGTCGCCGCACCCGAGTCGAAGGTGAGGCCACCGACCTCGATGCGGCGCACCGAGTCACGCAGGCGGGCCGACTTCTTCACGTCCTCGATGGTGTAGATCTCGCGAACGGGCTCCACCGGCGGCTGGCGGAAGAACAGCTCG
>JAEYYP010000461.1 GCA_023428425.1 Pseudomonadota bacterium | reverse complement strand
CCGGCCTCCTGCTCCTTCAATATCCCGATGATCTGTTCTTCGTTGAACCTGCTGCGCTTCATGCGTCCGCCC
This sequence comes from Pseudomonadota bacterium, assembly GCA_023428425.1. GTDB lineage: Bacteria > Pseudomonadota > Alphaproteobacteria > Rhizobiales > Devosiaceae > Devosia_A. The sequence continues at coordinate 5,085 of JAEYYP010000461.1, read as the reverse complement.
TCTGTTGCGGCGGACTCTACCAAAATCTGGAGGAGATCTAGGGGCTCAGGTCAGGCGCGAACCCTTCCAGCGGATGGATGTAGACGGTAAGGCTGAGCGTCTGAAGCATTCCAACAGTTAGGTTGCATGGCATCGATCTCTGAGCATTTTGAACGCGGGTTTGCCGCGCATCGCCAAGGCGATCTGGACGGTGCGGCGCAGTCCTATGACGCGGCGCTCCAGCTCGATCCCAGGCACCCGAAGGCTCTGCACATGCGGGGAGTGGTGCATCTCCAAAGGGGTGCTCCGGTGCTGGCGACGGAGCTGATCCGGGCGTCGTTGCAGGAGGATCCTTCCGAGGCAGGCGCGCATGGCAACCTCGTGTCGGCTCTTATCGCTGCCAAGCAGTTCGACGCGGCGGTCGAGGCCGGGCGGAGCGGGGTGGCTCTTCACCCTGAGGCGGTCGACATCTGGGCCAATCTTGCAACAGCGTTGATGCGACGGGATAGCTACCCCGAGGCACTTGGGGCGTTGCAGCGGGCGTTGGAGCTTCGTCCTGAGCGAGCAGGCTTGCACAGCGCCATCGGCGCCTGCCTGACCCACCTGGAACGGTACGATGAAGCGTTGCTGAGCCACCGTCGGGCAACCGAACTCGCGCCAGAAAAGCCCGAGTACAAGAACAACCTGTCCGTGACCCTGCGGGCCATGAAGCTCAACGCGGAAGCCGAAGGAGCGTTACGCGCTGCCATCGAAGGAGGGCTCGGTGATGCGGATATCAAGAGCTCGCTGGCAGCGGTGCTGCTGCGTCGCGGCAAGCGCGATGAAGCCTTTGAAATCTACCGTGCCGCTCGCGGGTCAGTGCGAGGAAACTCCCTCGATTCCGCCCTGGTGTTCGGACAGAACCATCAGGTCGGTGACTCGCCCTTGCTGGCAAAGGCGGACGCCATCGACTGGGCAGCGAGAGCCAGGACAGGCGTAAAACCCTTCTCCGACTATCCAAACGAGCTTTCCGTCGACCGTCCCATCCGCGTTGGGCTGGTGTCGGGTGACATGCGGGTGCATCCGGTCGGACGGTACCTGGAGGCCTCCCTGGCGGGAGTCTCGCCCCAACGTCTCACGCTCTTCGCCTATTCTGCCGTGGACAATGGCGATGAGGTCAATACTCGCCTTCGCGGGATGATCCCCAACTGGCGCTCCACCGCGACGCGCACTGATCTCGAAGTGGCGGAACTGATCAGAAGAGACGGGATCGACGTGCTGGTCGATCTGTCCGGTCACACCGCCCACAGCCGGCTGCCGGTCTTCATGTATCGACCGGCTCCGGTCGCGGTCACCTGGATGGGGTTTTTCGCCACGACGGGCGTGGCGGAGATCGACTATGTCCTCTGCAACGACTGGTTGCTGCCGGTTGAAGAAGAACCACAGTGGGTGGAAAAGCCGTGGCGCCTGCCGAGCGCCCATTGGTGCTATGCCCCGGCGCCTGACACGCCCGACGTAGCGCCGCTGCCAGCGCTGCAATCCGGGCACATCACCTTCGGCTGCTATAACAATTTCACCAAGTTGAACCGGCACACCATCGCGGCCTGGTGCAGAATTCTGGAGTCGGTATCTGGCAGCCGCCTGTTGCTCCGGTCCGGAAACAAGGAAGAACACGTTCTGGCAGCCGTGATCGAGGCGTTTGCCGAGAACGGCTGGTCTCCCGGCGAGCGACTTTCGATCGAGTCGAGCGGGATGAGCTACGCCGAGCACATGGGCAGCTACGGGCGGGTCGACATTGCTCTGGATCCGTTCCCCTACAATGGCGGCACCACCACGACGGAGGCGCTCTACATGGGCGTGCCGGTTCTGACCCTGCATGGCGATCGCTTCGTTGCCCACATGTCGGAGAGCAACATCCGCAGCGTAGGGCTCGACGATTGGGTAGCGACGAGCGTCGATGACTATACCCGCCGGGCGATCGAGTTCTCGGCCGATGTACCGGCTTTGGCGGCGCTGCGGCGCGGACTGCGTGATCGGGCAGGGCGGTCCAAGCTGTTCGATCCCAAGGCGTTCGCAGGCGATCTCGAGCAGGCCTTCACGGGCATGTGGGCCAAGTGGGTGAACGGGCAGACGAGCCTGGAGGAACGGTGACTGCGGTTGCCGTTGCCTAGCGAGCCGACGCCGTCGGGCGTTGTTCGCGAAAGGCCGCCTCGATCGCAGGCAGAAGTTGCCGGAAGCTGTGCCCAGCGCCGTCGACGATCGACAGGCTGCTCGGTGCCCCAAACTCCAGCAAGGCATCATGCAACGTCGCGAGGCGTTCAACCCGGGTGTGCCCCGTCCGTAGGGCCCGAAGCCGCTCGATCGGCTGGCCGGGTACGTATGACAACCCGGACGTTTCCGTGTCATTTGCGCCGACGAGGAGACTGAACACGACCCGGCGCACGCCCTCAGGATTGAACGGGACGCCGAAGCGGTCGGCGACGTCGGCGATGCCGTTCCACCATGCGGCATCCGACGATGGCAAGGTGATCGCGCCGGGCGACACGATGCATGCCATGCGCACGCGCTCGGGCTTCAGGAAGGCATAACGATGCGCTGCCTGCCCACCCGCCGAGAAGCCCAGCAGGTCGATCGCTCCCGGCGGGCTGCCGGCAAACTGCCACGCCGAAGCGATCACGGCATCCATCAGCCCGAGGTAGTCGACGCCTGGCTCGCTGAGGTACATGTAGCCTTGGCTGGCGGCGCCAGTCGAACCAGGATAGGGAAACTGCGGGCAGGCGAGAGCGTAGCCGAGGCTGGCGGCGAGAGGCTGGAGCGCCTGACAGATTTCCTCGGCCTGTTGACCAATGCCATGGAGCGCAACGAGCACGCGGCCTACTCGCCCTGACCCCTGCGGCTTGTGCAGGAGCACCGAAAAGCGCGGGTCGGTCGCGAGCGCGATCCTCTCGATCAACTGGCCGTCCCCGTAGTGTGCCCCTCGCCGGTCACGGGGAAGGGCGACCCTGCGACGGTGCTTCGACGATGGTGAGCCTCGAGACGGTCATCCGCCCCGGCCCGCCCAGTCGCAGGCCGCACATGCCGTGCGTCAGGCTTGCCTCTTGTGCTGACAGGACGGCCCGTCCATCTACCGCGAGCGTCATCGTATCGCCTTCCACCGACAGAGCCAGCTCGTAGCTCTGGCCGGCCTTCATCGAGAAAGGCGTTTCCGCGAGCACCGTCGTGTCGAAATCTTCCTTGAGGATGACAAGGCGTCCGTCGTCGAACCCGGCTGCGTAGAATCGGCAGGCGCCTAGCGCTCGGGCGGTGATGAGATGCGAGCGCCCTGAAAGCGGCGTCAGGGTTGCGGACACGGTGACGTCATCGGCGTCGTATCCGCCAGTCCAGCAGTCGGCATCGGTACTCGAATGGGCGTGGATCAGGCCGTCGGCGATGCTCCAGTGACCACGGTTGCGGGTGAAGCGGGTGATACCGCCCCACTCGTTGGTCTCGATTGCCGGATCGATGCTCGTCGTCCCGGCGCCGTCGATGCGGAAATCGGCGAGGAAGAAGCGTCCGAAGAAGGGCGCCTTGTCCTCGGTCGCGATGGCAAAGCCAATTTCGTCGATCGCTTCGTCGCCGGTCGAAGGGATCGCGAAGCTGTAGCGCGTCCATTCGCCGTGCGAGACCATCGACCAACCGCCGATCTCATCGATGGTGCCCGACATGGCGCGGCGGACATAGGGCTGGATCCGCACCTCGTCGCCGCCTTCCCATGGCTCCGACAGTAGTTCGAAGGAGACTTGCTGGCCAGTCGCGACCAGTGGCGACAGCATAGGCATGTACCGCTCGTCATCGAACTCGGACCGGCGGTAGAACGGCTTCCAGTAGATGCGTCCTGAGGTGTGGCGCTGAAGCTGTTCGGAGTCGATACGCAGGGCACCGCGCCCGCCACGCGGACGCTCGTCGGACCAGGAGAGGCGGAAGCGATTGGAGCCGCCGATCCGGAAAGCGTGGGTCGAGCCGGGCAAGTCGAAGTCGAAGTGGATGCGCGATCGGGGTGCGGATACCACGCGGTGGCCCGCGAGCGCGGCAAGCTCGCGCGCGAAACTCGGGATATCGGTGATGTTGAGCGTGGTGGCGACGCCCGAGGCGATCAGCAAGTCGTTGATCGGCCCGCGATACTTCTGCCAATGCGGCTGAACCTGTTGCCACGTGCCGACGATGGCGCCGGCATTGCCGGCATTGCAGTCCGTGTCCCACGAACACATGGTGGCGATCTCGACGGTGCGATTGAGGTCGCCGCCGCCATAGAGAACGGCAAGGACAAGTGCTCCGGCATTGGGAATGATGTGGCAGATGCCCGGATATCGATCATAGCCGAAGTCCCGCTCCAGCATGAGGCGACAGGCGTACCAGTCGTCCGGCGTAGCCTCGTGGAACGCAATGACGGCATTCGCCACGCGGGCGTACTCGGAGGCATGTGGGATGGCGGCCATGCCCGCGGCAACGATCTCTGCAATCGTTTTGGCCGTGAAGGCGGCGGCGATCGCGGCGGCCACCCAGCGGGCGCCGTTGAGACCTTCTCCATCATGCGACACGCTTGCCGCACGCGCCGCCATGTCGGCAGCGCGCCCCGGATCGCCCGGGTTGATCCAGCCCCAGCTGTCCACAAAGATCTGGCCGCCGATCTGCTCGGCGACGGTGGCGCCGTTCTGGGCGATCGAGCCCGAGACTGGAGCTGGGATACCCGCCTTGAGGTTGTCGAACGCGGTGTGTTCGGTGGAGACGCCGAAGCCGCCCCACCAGAACATGCCGTGACCATCGGCGGTGTAGTTGAGCCAGGTCTTTCCCAGCTCCTCCGCCGTCGGCTCGGGTCCATAGTCGTTCACCGCGCGAACGAAATAGAGTGGGCCGTTGGTATCGTCGTCGGCAGCAAAGGTCTTGTAGTCGCGAGTGTAGCCCTCGATCTCGCCGAAGGTGGCGCGACTGCGCGCCAGCGTCCATACCGGGGACTCGAGCGGGGCGCCGAGCCGGACACCAATCGCCTTGCCGAGCAGGCCTGCGTAGATGCGATCGGTGATTTCTTGTGAGCTGAGCAAGGTCTGCCTCGTGACGAGAAAATGGCGACGGCGCGGCCCCCGGAAACGG
>JAEYYP010000459.1 GCA_023428425.1 Pseudomonadota bacterium | reverse complement strand
GGGGTCGACTTGGAGCGGATCGGAAAGAACCCGGCTGCGGAATTCTCGACAACGAACGGCAAGGTGCTCAAGGGCTTGCGGCCGGTAATCACGCTCGCTTCGCGCAAACTGGAGCCGCTGAGGAGCTATCACATCTTCATGCGCGCCGCTTCGGCAGAGGTCAGCGGTGCAATGCCAGCTTTATCGTACAGGGCCGAGTTGTAAAGCAGCCCGAACTTTACCGTCACGATCCTCGATATCCTCTATGTCACCACGGCGGTGCTGAAGCGGCTCGACGCCCACTTCGCCGGCCAGCGCAACGTCGTGGCCCACCTCAGAGAGCGCCTGAACGGGAGGGCCCCGCAGACATTCTACGGCCCTCGACCGTAGTGGGAGATGTACCATTCGGCGAAACGCCCGACGCCCTCGCGGACGGGAGTGAACGGGCGGTAGCCGACTGCCTCCTCTAGTCGCTCACTGCTGGCAAACGTGGCGGGGACGTCACCGGGCTGGAGCGGCAAGTACTCCCGCTTTGCTTGTACACCCAAAGCCTCTTCCAGCGCAGCAACGTAGTCCAGGAGGCTCACGGGGCTCGCGTTGCCAATGTTGAAGATGCGCCACGGGGCGGAACTTGTGGCGGGGTTCGGGCTATCGCCGTTCCAGTCGGCATCTGGCATCGAGGGGCGATCGCTGGCTCGGATGACGCCCTCGGCGATATCATCGACATACGTGAAGTCGCGCACGTGGTGGCCGCCGTTGAACAGCCGGACAGGTTCGCCCGCCAGAATGGCACGGGCAAACAGAGACAGGGCCATGTCGGGCCGGCCCCAAGGACCGTAGACGGTGAAGAAGCGCAGGCCAGTGGTGGGAAGCGCAAAAAGGTGGCTGTAGGAGTGCGCCATCAGTTCGTTGGCGCGCTTGGTGGCGGCGTAAAACTGCAGAGGGTGATCGGCCGGCTCATCCTCGCGGAACGGCATCGATGTGTTCGCGCCGTACACGCTCGAAGTGCTGGCATAAGTCAAGTGACCCACCTCGGCACGGCGGCACGCCTCCAGGATATGGGTGAAACCAACAATGTTGGACTCGACGTACGCCATCGGATTATCCAGTGAGTACCTTACCCCTGCCTGGGCGGCGAGGTGGATGACCCGATCGAATCGGTGGGCCGCAAAGCAAGCGCTCACAGCTACCTGGTCGGCGAGGTTGTTGCGGATGAACGTGAACTGGGAGCCCGAGCGTTTCGCCGTCTCGGCGAGAACGCCCAGGCGAGCCTCCTTCAATGCGGGATCGTAGTAGTCGTTAACCTGATCGTAGCCGACTACAGCGTCGCCGCGTTGGAGCAATCGATTGGCAACATGGAAACCTATGAAGCCCGCGCAACCGGTGACCAGGACTCTCATTCGTCGCGATCACATGCTTCAAGCGGAGAAAACAGGAACTGGTCGGACGCGACGAGGCGTGTCTGATCAAGTTGATTCAATAGTTATCCTCCCATAGTGACCTAACATCAGCCGTAGGCTGGGTCGCCCAGCGCTGCAAGCCCACTGATCTGCGACGAGCATACCGAACAGGGTCGACAAGATAGTGCCCGCACATCTGCAGGAACCGCCGGTTGTAGGCCCGCTCCTTGCCCGCGAAGATGGTCTCGACCGCGGTCTTCATGTTGTCGTAAATGCCGCGCGTGCAGGTGCCCTTGAAGAAGGCGAAGGCCCGGTCGTGGGCGTCGCACACCATCTCCTGGGTCTCGCGCGGATAGGCCCGCACGAACAGCATGCGGCTGTGGCAGAGTCGCACGTGAGCGACCTTGATGGTCACCGTCACCCCGTTGATCAGCACGACCTCGTGGCTCCAGTCGAACTGGTAGGCCTCCCCCGGCGCAAAGCTCAGCGGAACGAACGCTGCTGACACCGGGGCCGACCGATCCCGCCGCCAGCTCCGGGCATAGCGCCGAACCGCATCGTAGCCACCCTCGTAGCCGAGCCCCCGAAGCTCCTCGAACACCCGGATCAGCGTCAGCCGCTCACGGGCAGCCTTGGTCTCGTTAGCGGTCAGTATCCGCTCGAGTTCGCCGGTCCAGGCTCCAAGCTTGGGCCGGGGCTGCACCTCGCGTTCATAGCTGAACTCGGTCGCCCCCGATCGCAGCACCTTGCGCACCGTGTTCCGCGACACATGCAGGTCCCGCACGATCTCCTTGATCGTTCCGCCCGCACGAAGAACTCGCGCCGTATCCGCGCAATCGTATCCACGCCCTTCATCCCCCACCCGCCCGTCCGCTTCCAGAACGGGCAGTCTGACCGCAACGGTCAGGGGGTCAATTTTGAACGCCGATCCCCAACCGAACGGGGTCAAACTTGCACGCCGAAACACACTTGGCCTGGAGCGAGGTCACTACGTCGCCACTGGCAAGGACACGCATGTACTGACCTGGCTGGGCTCGGAGATGAATTCCGTCCTGGCGTTCGCCTTGATATCCGCCGGTCTCGAATGCGTCGTTCTCGATATCGGCGTGACAGTGGTGGATACGCAACCAGTCGCAATCCAGGCCATCCTTCGGCAGATCGCCGACGCGCCGCCTTCGATCGAGGACATTGCGGATTTCGTCGACAACCTGCGAACCGCGAAGTTCGACGAGCTCGTCCCCGAACCTATGCTGCGTCGGCTCTGGGCACAGGCCCACCAGCAGGAAGCGGTCTGGCTGCCGGAACTTGCACGATGGCTTGCTGATGGGATGATCGAAACCGCCTCTCTTAGCGGGGACTAAAGATGCGGCCGGCGAGTCTATTTTGGAGCCGGAAACTGACTTTAGGACCTCCTGCAAGAGGTCCAGAACCGTCCCATACGCGGTTTCGATCAGGCCTTCGAAGCCGGGCTTGATCATGAGCTGCCCAATCGTCCTGGCTACGAATTCGGGGTTCTGAGCGTTCATCCGTTCAAGGGGAGCTGATACCTGTGCGGGATACTCGCGGAGCGCATCAACGATTTCATCTCGGTGCGTCCGGGCAGTTGCTGCAATGTCGAAGATATCGCGGGCCTGCACCTCGTTTCCACGATGATACACCTTCTTCGTGATGATCTCGGCAACGCTTTCCAGCTTCGTTTCAACGCCTTCGATCACCTGCGGAATAAACGGGGCACCGGTCAGGGCGCCAGCGATGATGATATCGATCTCCCCCATCTTCTCGAAACGAACTTCTGAAATCCGTTTCCATCCGTGATGTTCTCGGTTGGCGGGATCTCGAATTTCAGATCATTCGTATCGGGATTGAAGAAGCCGAGGATCTGATGGTCGTCGATGAAGATATCGACGTCATGGCTCTCGCGATGGCCGATCTGCAGCATCATCGCGGTGCCTCCACCGAAGGACCAGGAGAAAGGGTAGCCTCCGGTGCTTTCGTGAACCTGGTTGATCGCGCCGACAGCCATGGCGAATAGTCTTCGCCATTCCGACGGTCGCTGGTTATGGGGGGTGGTGCGTTCAGGCGACGAGATGATAGTGCTCGCCGCTCCAGTCGGAAAATTCCTGAGCTGCCGCTTTCAGTTTTTCCGGAGAAACGCCATGGGCAGCCGCAAACTCCATCTGTCCCTCCACAGGCACCTCGCCGAAGAACGAAGATACCTGGCCGGAGAATTTCTTGGCCACCTCGAAATGGGTCAGGGCATAGGCCAGCTCTGCCCCGTTCAGCTGATCGCTGTAGGGAGCGTTAACGATCGACAGGACGTATGCAAGATTCTGGCTCATAACGTTCTGAAGATAGTGATTTCTCCCGAAAGACGCAATCGGCACTCGCAAGCACGGTTAGCGGATGGATCGAGCTCCGCGGTCCGCAGTAACACCGGTAGCCCCAAGTCCGTGCCGTTGTAGCTGACGAAGAATCTCTCGACGTCCTCGATGTCGGTAGATGCCTCTCCGGCCAAACCGAGGTGGCCCCACTTTCCCGCGCTTCCTCATCCGGTCCGCCCGGCGTTGGTCACGGACCAGCCCCACGCCGTTCGTCCGAGACGTGGTCTTCATCGGCGTTCCACCGATACTCCAAAGGAATCTCGGATGTCTCGCCCCCACGGGCAACGATGTCGGCAAGCGTCTGCGCAACGAGCTCGTCATCGCTGATCTCGCCCCTCGACCACCGCTGCAGCAGCGCCGTCGTTTCGGGAAGCAGGACACCACCCTCCAGGGTGGTGTCGGCCACCGCGAAACGCGTGGAGTCCTCCCGCGCTGCGATGTCGACGTCAGGCGAGCGCTTGTCTTGTCCTCGCTCGGGGTCGGGGGCTTCCGTCATCAGAACACCGTGGTGTGGCCTACACGGGAGCATCAACGATATCCGCTTCGATGGCAATGGCGCCGACGTCCCCGAAGGCAGCCACGCGCTAGGCGGCGTCACGTCCCCTTCGGAAAGTCCATTCGATCCCATCCGGCCTGCGCTTCCTCGTACTGCGCGCGGATCTCGTCGCGATGCTCGAGTTCCCAGTCGGCCATTCTGGCGTAGTGCTCCTCCATCAGCGCGTCGGTCACCGCGCTCGCCGGCACCAGGGTTTCTCCCGTCATCGGCACGAAGAGCGTGGCCTTCAGTTCGGCCACCGCCTGGTCGAGGATGTCGGATGGCAGAGTGATCGCGAGAGAGGCGGCGTTCCGCAGCTCACGGATGGCGCCATCCCAGTCGTGGACGTGGAACCACTTGTCGACGAAGGGGCCGAAAGGGTCCTTGGGGTTCCTGATCAGCCCGACCGGCTTCGTGAAGATGACGAGCCCATTGATGTGGCTGAAGTCCATCCCGGCCAGATCCCCGGCCGCCAGGGCTCGCTGCAACCACTTCCGATACGCCGCGACCTGCTCGAACGGATTTGCGACGCCGCATGCGCGGTAGGCCGTTGCACGAACGAACGTTACGGCGCCCACTCGGCACACGGTGCCGAAAGGTCGAGCCTCGCGCCCGCGTTCAGAGACCAGAGAGTCCCGGCACGAGAAAGTAGAACAAATTCTCCGAGGCAGAGTGGCTCTGGTCCTAGTGGCAGCCTTTATTGCAACAGAAGTGGCGGATCGCAGGCGCAAACTTGCCCTATGAACACCGTAGGAACGAGAAGAACTCTTCGAAAGCGTCTAGCTAGACCCTGTGCCAGAAGATGTTGGCGGAACTACTTGGCGCCGACCGACGGGATAATAGCTGAGACCAGCCAGCTCTGCCGCATCCGGATCATAGAGATTTCGACCGTCAAACACCGCCCGCTCACGAAGTGTCTTCGCCAATCCCGCGAGGTCCGCACTGCGAAAGATTTTCCACTCGGTGAGTATAACCAGGGCGTCGGCATCTTCGAGAGCAGCTTGAGGTGTTACCGCAAAAATGACCTGGTCCACGGCATCGCCTAGGTCAATTGTGAGAGCCCGCTTCGCCTCGGCCATCGCCACCGGGTCATATGCATGCACGCGCGCGCCCCTTCGTACCAAGGCTTCGATCAAAGCTCGGCTTGGCGCCTCGCGCATGTCGTCAGTGTTAGGCTTGAAGGCAAGTCCCCACACGGCGAAGGTTTTTCCCGAGAGATCGTCTCCAAATCGGTCGAGTATCTTCCTGGCGAGTACCAGCTTTTGCGCGTCGTTCGCCTGCTCGACGGCACCTAGCACGTGCAGATGATGGCCGTGTTGCTCGGCGGTTTTCTGCAGCGCCCTGACATCCTTCGGAAAGCAGGACCCCCCATAGCCTGCGCCTGCATAGAGAAAGCTGTAGCCAATACGCGGATCGGACCCAATGCCGCGCCGCACGGCCTCAATGTCGGCGCCGACGTTTTCCGCTAGATTTGCCAGCTCATTCATGAACGAAATCCTGGTCGCCAACATGGCGTTAGCCGCGTACTTCGTCAGCTCGGCCGAACGGACGTCCATTACAAGGGTGCGATCGTGGTTCAGCGTGAAGGGCGCATAAACCTGTTGGAGCGCTTCGAGGCCGCGCCTTCCGTCAGGGGTATCGTCGGCCCCGATGACGATACGATCGGGGCGGCTGAAGTCTTCAATTGCGGCGCCCTCTTTCAGAAATTCCGGGTTCGACACAACCGTGAAGCCAGGCTGCCCCAACTGGACGCTTTCCCCCGGACGCGCCGCCAGCTCTCGCTCCTTCAGCTCCTCAGAAATCGCTTTCGACACGAGTTCCGCAGTCCCCACCGGGACCGTCGATTTGGTGGCCACCGTCTTGAAACCGGTCAAGTGCCGCCCGATAGACTGTGCCACGGCAACAACATGCTTGAGATCGGCGGACCCGTTCTCATTGGGCGGGGTTCCGACAGCGATGAAGATTACTTCTCCATGATCGACGGCATGGCCGGCGTCGGTGGTAAACATCAGACGCCCAGCGGACAGACTTGAACGGACTATGGCCTCGAGCCCGGGTTCATAGATCGGCACGTCTCCAGCCGTTAACCTTGCCACCTTGTCGGCATCGACGTCGACACAGATGACTTGGTTGCCCGCGTCAGCCAGACATGCGCCCGTCACAAGACCCACATAGCCAGAACCAAAAACAGTTACATTCATCGCGCGGGGCCAAAACCTATCAACGTATGCGACATCCGCCGCAGTTTAAGTCTATATCCAACTATCTATTTTAATTATTTAGCCGTCACGCTCTCCCGAATTCGTCCTCGATTCTGATGATGTCATCCTCACCCAGATAAGAACCGGTCTGGACCTCAATAAGTTCAAGCATTATCCGACCAGGGTTCGACAGCCGGTGTACGCAACCCAAAGGAAGATAAATTGACTGATTTTCGGTGAGCATCGTGACTACTCCGTCAACCGTAACCTCGGCTGTCCCCGTGACCACAACCCAATGCTCGGCGCGGTGGTGATGTTTTTGGAGGCTCAGCTTCTTGCCAGGTTTCACAAACAGTCGTTTGACTTGGAACCGCTCCCCTTGGAGAACTGACGAGTATCCGCCCCAAGGCCTGTATGCGGTGCGATGAATTTCGGTAAGCGGCAGCGTGGCGGGTGCGGACTTCAGAAGCTTGACGACCGGGCCAACACGTTGCGATTCCGATAGCTTTCCGACATAGATCGCGTCTTCGGACGCGATAACGGCGACGTCGTTCATTCCGTCGACGACAACATGAGCACGCTCGGTTACCACCAAGGAATTGTGGGTGTCGGATAGCGTGGCGTTTCCCCGTATGGCGTTTCCTGCGTTGTCGCGATCGGACGCCTTCCAGACAGCATCCCAGGATCCCAAATCCGACCAGGGGTATGTCACCGGCACGAGTGCGACCCTCTTCGATTTTTCGAAGATTGCATAGTCCACCGAAATGTTTGGTGCCTGCTGAAATGCCTCCAGATCAAGACGAATGAAGTCCATGTCGGACTTGGCGCGATCGAATGAGGCCCGAGCTGCAGCGTAAGTCTCGGGCGCAAGCGCCTCAACCTCCGCGAGGAAGCTCGCGACGCCTAACATGAACGTTCCCGAATTCCAAAAATAGCCGCCATCGGACAGCAGCTTCTCAGCCGTACTCCGATCGGGCTTTTCCAGAAAACGGACAACTGAGCGCACACCGTCGGCCAAATCTTGTCCTGCTTGGACGTAACCGTAGCCAGTTTCGGCCGAAGTTGGCGTGATACCGAAGGTAACAAGGTGCCCCGCTTCCGCAGCTCGGGCCGCCGCATCCAGGCTCCATCTGTAGTTCTCGTCCGTAGTGACCGCATGGTCCGATGCGAGGACATGCATGACGGACTCGTTTCCGAACCGCTCTGACACGAACACGGCGGCGGCGGTAATTGCTGGAGCAGTGTTTCGGGCCGTCGGCTCCAGAAGTATTGCCACACGGCGGCCAACTTCCTGCGCCTGCTCGGCGACCAAGAAGCGATACTCCGCGTTGGTGACGATGACGGGGTCGGTATACAGGCTGGTGTCCGCCACCCGCATCAAGGTTTGCTGATACAGCGATGACGCCTCTGTTAGCGACAGAAACTGCTTTGGCCTGGCCGAACGAGACATCGGCCAAAGACGAGTCCCCTGCCCTCCGGCCAGAACGACGGGTACGATCAGTTTCTTTGACATGCGGGTCTCTGCGCAAGAACGTTGTACGACTACACTCTGTCACCTTTAGAAAATAATGCCGGCGACGCCAATCCCGGCCTTCATCTTCGCCGCTGCGGCCTAAAATCTGGTGCGGCTGCCAGAGCTAATGGCGGAGACTGGTTGATGGCAAGAGTTCCGGCCTTCGCCAAGGCCTCCGCCGGCCGCTTGCGCATCGTCGAGTTCGACGTCTGGGACAACGACTCTGACCTGGTCGGAGTGATGCAACAGGCTAATGGGCTTGCCTCTGCGCCAGCTCGCCATCAGGAGTGCGTCGGTGACCAGCGGCGCCGTCATCTCCGCCTTCATCGCCCAGCCGACCACGCGCCGGGAGAACAGGTCGACTATGGCGGTAACATAGAGCCAGCCTTCGGCGGTCCAAATGTAGGTGAAGTCGGCGATCCACTTCTGGTTCGGCGCCGAGGCTTCGAAAGCGCGGTCGAGGATGTTGTCCGATGGCGGAACGCTCGCCGGTATCCCTAGGCAAGCCACGGCGCCTCGGACGCGCCCGCAGCCCGTTCTCCCGCATCAACCGCTCGACACGATGCAAGCCGCAGTTCAGCCCCTCCGCCAGCACGTCGTGCCATACACGCCGGGCGCCATAGGTGCGATCACTGCTCTTGAAGCTGCGATCGATCGTCGTCACCAGCACTTCGTCCTGTCGCGAGCGGACGCTCGGGCTCCGGTTGAGCCAGACATGAAAGCCCGACCGGGAGACATCCAGCGCCTCGCATAGCCATGCCACCGGCCAGATACCCCGGTGCTTCGCGATGAAAGCGAACCTCACGTCACTTCCCTCGCGAAGAAGGCTGCGGCCTTTTTTAGGATGTCGCGCTCCGCCTTCAGCTTCGCCACTTCCTTGCGCAGCCGCTCGATCTCGAGCTGCTCCGGCTTCATCTGGCCATGACCGGGAAACGCGTACTGGGGATCCGCTGACAGCTCCCTGATTCACTTGCGCAGCACGTTCTCGTGCAGGTCAAGGTCGCGGCACGCCTGCGCCACCGCAACGCCACGATCCTTCACCAACCGAACAGCCTCGAGCTTGAACTCCCGGCTGAACTTCCTTCGTTGCATTCCAACTCTCCAGTTCCAAAAACACCTTATCTCGGTGTCCACGAAACCTGACCTGAGCCCCTAGATCTCCTCCAGATTTTGGTAGAGTCCGCCGCAACAGAGGGCGGACGCATGAAGCGCAGCAGGTTCAACGAAGAACAGATCATCGGGATATTGAAGGAGCAGGAGGCCGG
>JAEYYP010000458.1 GCA_023428425.1 Pseudomonadota bacterium | reverse complement strand
GCCGCAGGTGCTGGAGCGGGCGTAGCGGCGGGCTTCGCCTCGGCCTTGGGGGCAGGCGCTACCGCGCCGGCAGCTTCGCCGATGGCGCCGATCAGGGCGCCGACATTGACGGTATCACCCGGGTTGGCGGCGATCGTTTCGAGGACGCCGGCCGAAGGAGCCGGAACCTCGATCGTCACCTTGTCGGTCTCGAGCTCCACGATCGGCTCGTCGGCGGCGACGGTGTCGCCTACCTTCTAGAACCACTGGCCGATCGTCGCCTCGGTGACGCTCTCGCCCAGCGTGGGCACCCGGATTTCAGTCGCCATTGTCTGTTTGGTCCTTCGTTGCCGCTTCTGAAGCGGAGCCACCGGCCCCGCGACCAATCGTCTGTTCTTCTATCTTACTTCGCGAATGCTTCGTCGAGGAAGCTCTGCAGTTCCTGCAGGTGCTTGCGCATCAGGCCAGTCGCCGTGGCCGCCGAGGCCGGACGGCCGACATAGTGCGGCCGCTCGCCACCGCGGTTCATCTGGTCGAGCACCCAATCCACATACGGCTGCACGAAAGCCCAGGCGCCCATGTTCTTGGGCTCTTCCTGACACCAGAAAATCTCGGCATTCGGGAAGCGGTTGAGCTCGTCGAGCAGAGCCTTGGCCGGGAACGGGTAGAGCTGTTCGACGCGCAGCAGGTAGACGTCGTTGATGCCGCGCTTCTCGCGATCCTCGAGCAGGTCGTAGTAGACCTTGCCGGTGCAGAGGACGACCCGGCGAATTTCCGCATCCGGCGCCAGCTTGATGGTGGTCTTGGGCAGGCCGGGGGCCTCCGCATCGTCCCAGAGCAGGCGGTGGAAAGTCGAATCCGGACCCAGCTCCATCAGGCCAGAGACGGCCTTCTTGTGGCGCAGCAGGGACTTGGGCGTCATCAGGATCAGCGGCTTGCGGAAGTCGCGCTTAAGCTGCCGGCGCAGGATGTGATAGTAGTTCGCTGGCGTCGTGCAGTTGGCGACCTGCATGTTGTCCTCGGCGCAGCTCTGCAGGTAGCGCTCGAGACGGGCCGACGAGTGCTCCGGCCCTTGGCCTTCATAGCCGTGCGGCAGCAGCATCACGAGGCCACTCATGCGGAACCACTTGCGCTCGCCCGACGAGATGAACTGGTCGATCACCACCTGCGCGCCGTTGGCGAAATCGCCGAACTGCGCTTCCCACAGCGTGAGCGTGTTGGGCTCCGCCAGCGAGTAACCGTACTCGAAGCCGAGCACCGCCTCTTCGGAGAGCATCGAGTTGATGACCTCGTAGCGTGCCTGGTCGTCGGAGAGGTTGTTGAGCGGCGTGTAGGTCTCGCCGTCACGCTCCTGGTCGTTCAGCACCGAGTGGCGCTGGCTGAAGGTGCCGCGCTCCACGTCCTGGCCCGACAGGCGCACCGGGTGCCCCTCGTCGAGCAGGGTGCCGAAGGCGAGCGCCTCGGCCGTGGCCCAGTCGATACCCTCGCCGCTCTCGATGGCCGCAAGGCGGTTGTCCATGAAGCGCTTGACCGTGCGGTGCACGTTGAAGCCCTGCGGGACATAGGCGAGCTTCTGGCCGATGCGGACGAGGTCCTCGACCGGCTTGCCGGTTTCGCCGCGGCGCGGACCTTCGACGTCGGCGCGCTTCATGTCCTTCCACACGCCGTCGAGCCAGTCGGTCTTGTTGGGGCGGAAATCCTGCCCGGCCTCGAACTCCTTCTCGAGGTTGGCCCGCCAGTCGGCCTTCATCTTGTCGATGTCCTCGGCCGAGACGAGGCCTTCCTCGATGAGGCGCTTCGAGTAGATATCCAGCGTCGTCTCGTGCGCGCGGATCTTCGAGTACATCAGCGGCTGGGTGAAGCTCGGCTCGTCGCCTTCGTTGTGGCCGAAGCGGCGATAGCAGAACATGTCGATGACGACAGGCTTGCCGAAGCGCTGGCGGTACTCGACCGCCACCTTGGTGGCATAGACCACGGCTTCCGGATCATCGCCGTTCACGTGGAACACCGGCGCCTCGATCATCTTGGCGACGTCGGTCGGATACGGCGACGAGCGCGAATACATCGGCGCCGTGGTGAAGCCGATCTGGTTGTTGATGACGAAGTGGATCGACCCGCCCGTGCGGTGACCCTTGAGGCCGGAAAGCCCGAGCGACTCGGCGATCACGCCCTGCCCGGCGAAGGCGGCATCGCCATGCAGCAGCAGCGGCAGCACCACCGAGCGATCGGTCTGGCGCGTATCGGCGATGAACTTGCCGTTGACGGCCGAGCGCTGGTCCTGCTTGGCGCGTGCCTTGCCCAGCACGACGGGATCGACGATCTCGAGGTGCGAGGGGTTGGCGGTGAGGCTGAGGTGCACGCTGTGCCCGTCGAACTCACGATCGGCCGAGGCGCCGAGGTGGTACTTCACGTCGCCCGAACCCTCGACCTCGTCGGGGTAGAAGGCGCCGCCCTTGAACTCGTGGAACAGCGCGCGGTGCGGCTTGGCCAGCACCTGCGTCAGCACGTTGAGGCGGCCACGATGGGCCATGCCGAGCACGATGTCCTTGACGCCCAGGGCGCCGCCGCGCTTGACGATCTGCTCGAGCGCCGGGATCAGCGCCTCCGAGCCGTCGAGGCCGAAGCGCTTGGTGCCGGTGTACTTGACGTCGAGGAACTTCTCGAAGCCCTCGGCCTCGACCAGCTTGTTGAGGATGGCCTTCTTGCCTTCGGGCGTGAAGGTGATCGACTTGTCCGGCCCCTCGATCCGCTCCTGGATCCACTGCTTGGCCTCGGGATCGGAGATGTGCATGAACTCGACGCCGACCGTGGAGCAGTAGGTCCGCTTCAGGATGTCGAGCATCTCGGGGATCGTCGCGTAGTCGAGCCCCAGCACGTGGTCGATGAAGATCTTGCGACCGTAGTCGGCCTCGGTGAAGCCGTAGCTCGCAGGATCGAGCTCCGGCGCCGGGTCCTGCGCCCGCATGTGCAGCGGGTCGAGATCGGCATGCAGGTGGCCGCGCATGCGATAGGCGCGGATCATCATGATGGCGCGGATGGAGTCGCGCGTCGCCTGCAGCACGTCGACCGGAGTGGGGGCCGGAGCGCCCTCGGCCTTGGCCTTTTCGACGAGCACCTTCCTGGTCTTGACCTCGATCTCGCCCCAGTTGCCGTCGAGCGCCGACACCAGGTCGCCATTGGCGGCCTGCGGCCAATCGCGCCGTTGCCAGCTCGGGCCGTCCGCGTTTTGCTGCACCTGTTCGGCGTCGTCCTCGAGCCGGGCAAAATAGCTGGCCCAGCTGGGATCGATGGAGTTCGGGTCCGCCTTGAAGCGGGCATAGAGCCCTTCGATGTAGTCGGCGTTGCCGCCATAGAGGAAAGAAGAGAGCAAGAACTGTTCGTTCTTATCTTGTCGGGTCATCTTCGTTTTCCGCGGGGCGATTAACCCCGCCATCCTTCTCATCAAGCGTCCGGGAAAGGCTCGACCGGACAGTCCGCGCGCGGGGGCTTCTTACCCGCTTTACCTTTGTTTGACGTTAAGGCGCGGAACGTTGTCCGCGCCTTTCTCGTATCGGCATCAGCCCTTGAGGACATCAACCAGCGTCTGACCGATCCTTGCAGGCGACTGCGACACCTTTATGCCCGCACGTTCCATCGCGGCGATTTTATCTTCGGCGCCGCCCTTGCCGCCCGAGATCACCGCGCCGGCATGGCCCATCGTACGACCGGCAGGGGCGGTACGGCCCGCGATGAAGCCGGCCATCGGCTTCTTGCGGCCCTTCCTGGCCTCGTCGATCAGGAACTGCGCCGCATCTTCCTCGGCCGACCCGCCGATCTCGCCGATCATGATGATCGACTTGGTCTCGTCGTCGGCGAGGAACATCTCCAGCACGTCGATGAACTCGGTACCCTTGACCGGGTCGCCGCCGATACCGACGGCAGTGGTCTGGCCGAGGCCGGCATTGGTCGTCTGGAACACGGCTTCATAGGTAAGCGTGCCGGAGCGCGAAACAATGCCCACCGAGCCGCGCTTAAAGATGTTGCCCGGCATGATGCCGATCTTGCACTCACCCGCCGTGACGACGCCCGGGCAGTTGGGCCCGATCAGGCGCGAGTTCGACTTGTCGAGCGCCGCCTTCACCTTCACCATGTCGAGCACCGGCACACCCTCGGTGATGCAGCAGATGAGCTCGATGCCCGCATCGATCGCCTCGAGGATGGCGCCCGCGGCGCCCGCCGGCGGCACGTAGATCACCGAGGCGGTTGCACCGGTCTTGGCCTTGCCTTCGGCGACCGACGCGAAGATCGGCAGTTCGACATCGCCGATGCCCGGCACCTTGCCCTGCCAGTTGGTGCCGCCCTTCTTGGGGTGGGTACCGCCGACCATCTTGGTGCCGTGGTACGCCAGCGCGTACTGGGTGTGCAGCGTCCCGGACTCGCCCGTGAGCCCCTGCACCAGGATCTTGGTGTCGTTGTTGACGAGAATGGACATGGGAGGCTCCGGTTTGAACTAGGACTGCCGCACGAGGCGGCTGGAGGAAGTGTGGGTCGTGAGGCGGATGGCGCGCATGGTCAGGTCCCCGCGCCTTCGGTGCCGGGGATGGCCGTCGGGTTCGGCACCGCGGTATTGAGCTGCAGCACGAGCCCCGAGAAGCCGTACTGCGTCTGGTACTGGCTGCCATCTGGTACGTAGGTGAGGTAGATGTCCATCACGCCGGGGAACTTCTGCGGCGCGTTCCACTGCCAACTCGCGACATCCTCGTCGATCTGGTAGGCCGTGGGCTCGGCGCCGACCAGCGTCGTCACCGCCTCGGGGTCGGGCGGGGTCGCCGCGTCGAAACCGTAGAGATAGCAGCCGAGGATATTCTCGCGTGCCGGGCCGTAGCCGATCAGCGCATCGGAGACGATGAGGTAGTGCATCACCCCGTCGACCGGCTTCTGGTAGACGGCCGACTCGAATTCGCCGTTGTTGGCCCGGATATCGGCGGCCGCCTGGTTGGAGAAGCCGATGATCGAGCCGAGCTCTGAGTTGGCATTGTCCGCCACCGTCACCCAGCCTGCCGCTTCGGCCGCCGCCTTGTTGTCGGCGAGGCTGGTGCGCGCAGTCATGCAGGCATCGATGAACTGGCCGACGATCTCGATATCGTAGTCCGACGGCCCGACCGCACTGGCCGCGACTGTGACATAGCGTGGCGCGGTGTTCAGCGCTGCCTGGTCCTCGCAATAGGTATCCGGCACCTCTTCGCCTGGCGCCGGTTCCGAAGTGCTGAAGTTAAGCGTCACGCCCGTGAACGGCACCGAAGCCGCGGCCTCGCTGCCGTCGGCGACGAAACCGAGATAGGTGTCGAAGGTGCGCGGCATGGTGCAGCCCGGACCCCAGACGTGGCTTATCGCCCCCTGCGCCTCGTCGGTTCGGCTGATCGGGTTTCCGATGAGTTCGGTGACCGGCTCGGGGTCTACCGGAGCTGTCGCATCGAAGTTGTAGAGGTAGCAGCCGACCT
Source organism: Pseudomonadota bacterium (assembly GCA_023428425.1). Taxonomy (GTDB): domain Bacteria; phylum Pseudomonadota; class Alphaproteobacteria; order Rhizobiales; family Devosiaceae; genus Devosia_A. Next base: position 2,783 of record JAEYYP010000458.1, on the reverse strand, counting down.
GGACGAACGGCGCCTCGCCTTCGGTGATCACCGCGCTGGTGCGGGTGACGACGAGGAAATGCGGCAGACCTCCGACCTCGCGGCCATAGGCGGCCGTCTCGTAGGTCGCATTGAGTTCGGGGTCGCTGGCCGCTTCCTCGCCTGCCATGAGCAGGGCCGCAAGTTCCGGAGTGTATCCGGCGAGAGCCTCCCAGCCGGCCGCCTCCGCCGTATCGCGGGTCGACTGGTATCCCAGCCGCCCCGGCACGCAGGCCTCCTCGAACGCCGCAACGAAGGCGACGTCGTAGTCCGACGGCGCCGCAAGCGCAGGTGTACCGGCGGCGCACAGCGCCACCAGCCCTGCCAGCAATGCGGCGCGTTGGCCCATCAGCCGCGACCCTTGACCGCCGCGACGATCTTCTGGGCGGCGTCGTCGAGGTCGTCGGCCGAGATCACGTCGAGGCCCGACTGGTCGAGAATGGCCTTGCCTTCCTTGACGTTGGTGCCTTCGAGGCGAACCACCAGAGGCACCTTGAGGCCGACTTCCTTCACCGCCGCGATCACGCCCTCGGCGATGATGTCGCAGCGCATGATGCCGCCGAAGATGTTGACGAGGATGCCCTGCACGGCCGGATCGGCGGTGATGATCTTGAACGCCGCCGTCACCTTCTCCTTGGAGGCGCCGCCGCCCACGTCGAGGAAGTTGGCCGGTTCGGCGCCGTAGAGCTTGATGATGTCCATTGTCGCCATGGCGAGGCCGGCGCCGTTGACCATGCAGCCGATATTGCCGTCGAGCGCCACGTAGGCGAGGTCGAACTTCGACGCCTCGATCTCCTTGGCGTCTTCCTCGGTGAGGTCGCGCAGTTCCTTGAGGTCGGCGTGGCGGAAGGCGGCGTTGTTGTCGAAGCTGACCTTGGCGTCGAGGACGCGGAGGTGGCCGTCCTGCATGACGATCAGCGGGTTCACCTCGAGCAGCGACATGTCGGTCTCGGTGAAGGCCTTGTAGAGCGCCGGGAACACCGACTTGCCGTCCTCGCCCGCCGCGCCATCGAGCTTCAGCGCCGCAACGATGGCCGCGACATTGGCGTCGGTCACGCCGGCAGTGGGGTCGATATCGACGGTGACGATCTTCTCGGGCGTGTCATGCGCCACGGTCTCGATGTCCATGCCGCCCTCGGTCGAAACGACAAAGGCGACGTGGCCGGTGGTGCGATCGACCAGCAGCGAGCAGTAGAGTTCGCGCGCGATATCGGCGCCATCCTCGATGTAGAGGCGGTTCACCTGCTTGCCGGCCGGGCCGGTCTGCTTGGTGACGAGCGTGTTGCCGAGCATCTCCTTGGCCATCGCCGCGACTTCCGCCGCAGACTTCGCGAGGCGCACGCCGCCCTTTGCATCGGGCGGCAGTTCCTTGAACTTGCCCTTGCCGCGCCCACCGGCGTGGATCTGGGACTTCACCACGTAGAGCGGGCCGGGAAGTTCGGCCGCTGCGGCCTCTGCTTCCGAAGCTGTGAAGATCGCCACGCCATCCGCCACCGGCAGCCCGTAGGTCTTGAGCAGCGCCTTGGCCTGGTGCTCGTGAATGTTCATGCGGGGCTCCTGTGCCTTATTCGGAGGGCGGTTGGTTCGCGCCGGTAAAGCCGCGCACCAGTTCACTGGCGCCGGGGGCGATCACGACGGGGTCGATGGAACAGTCGAAGGTGGGGGCCATGACGCCGATGCCGCGGGCCATGCCGTTGGCCTGCTCGAGCCGGGCGTCGACGACACCGATCACGCAACCATCCTGGGATTCGGTGTTGATGCGCGAGATCACCAGCGCCTGGGCCTCGCGGCCATCGACGCTGATGTAGTAGCGGATGATCGCGGCCTCGGGCACGCCCCGGGCGTTGCTCAGCCACTCGATGGTATCGCCGACGCCGTTGAAGGCCGAGAACGTCTCGAAATTCTCACCCTTGAAGCCGTAGTCGACGTCGAGCCGGGCATCCCCCTCGGAGACGAAGACGTCGAGCCCGTCGAGGCCGGGGCAGCGCAGGTCCGCGCCGCCGTCCTCGTAGGTTTCGAGCGTCTCGCAATCCGCGTAGTCGATCTTCGTGTAGGTGCTCGCCGCCTGGACGCCGCTGGCCCAGAGGACAGCGGCAGCGATGAGTGACAAAGAAACGACGCGCATGGCGGCCTCCTTGCGGGGGAGCGGCATCAGGCGAGCTTCGGCGCGATCTTCTTGCAGGCGTCTGTCAGGCCGACGACCGAAGCCACCGACTTGTCGAACGCCTTCTGCTCGGCCGACGACAGCGAGATCTCGACGACGCGCTCGACACCACCGGCCCCGATGATCACCGGCACGCCTACATAGGTGTCCTTCACGCCATACTCGCCCTTGAGGTAGGCAGCGGCAGGCAGCACGCGCTTCTTGTCCTTGAGGTAGCTCTCGGCCATCTCGATCGCGGACATGGCGGGGGCGTAGAAGGCCGAACCGGTCTTCAGCAGGCCGACGATTTCGGCGCCGCCGTCACGGGTGCGCTGGATGATCGATTCCAGCTTTTCCTTGTCCATCCAGCCCATCTTGACGATATCGGGAAGCGGAATGCCGGCGATGGTCGAGTAGCGGGCGAGCGGCACCATGCTGTCGCCATGACCGCCGAGCACGAACGCGGTGACGTCCTCGACCGAGACCTTGAGTTCCTCGGCGAGGAAGTAGCGGAAGCGCGCCGAATCCAGCACGCCGGCCATGCCGACGACGCGGTTGGCGGGCAGGCCCGAGAACTTCTGCAACGCCCAGACCATCGCGTCGAGCGGGTTGGTGATGCAGA
>JAEYYP010000043.1 GCA_023428425.1 Pseudomonadota bacterium | reverse complement strand
AGGCAAGTCTCCGGAAGGCTGGTGGCCGGCCTTGGGGCCGGCATCCGTTACGAGTTGAGGGTGGAGAAGAGGCTGCCGGCCCGGCCGCCCGAGCGGCAGTAGCCCAGCATCGGCTTCGGGCTCTCTTCCCAGGCCTGATGGAAGCGGATGATCTGTCCCTCGCCGAGGGGGCCGGAGACCGGAATGTGCACCGCCACGATGCCGGCGGCCCTGGCGGCTTCGGCGATGGCGGCAAAGTCGGGCTGGCCGGGATCCTCGTTGTCGGGGCGTGCGCACACGATGGATTTGAAGCCCTTGGCCGCGATCTCCCTGATCTGTTCCGGCTTGATCTGGGCAGTGACGGCATAGTCCGGGCTGAGCTGGCGGATGTTCATGGTGATGTCCTGGTTCCTGGAGGTATCCCCCGCCTTTCTTGCGGGGAGGCTGGCCGTGGCTGGGTGACTACAGCTCGTTGATCGGCACCTTGAGGAAGGTCTTGCCGTCCTCGTCCTTGGGCGGAAGCTGTCCTGCGCGCATGTTGACCTGCAGCGAAGGAATGATCAGCTTCGGCATGTCGAGAGTGGCGTCGCGCTCCTCGCGCATTCGCACGAAGGTGTCCTCGTCGATACCCTTTCCAACATGGATGTTGTGGTCGATCTCGTCGCCGACAGTGGTCTCCCACTCGATGTCGCGGCCGTTCGGGCCGTAGTCGTGGCACATGAAGAGGCGCATCTCGCGGGGCAGGGCGAGCACCCGCTGGATCGAGCGATAGAGCGTGCGCGCATCGCCTCCCGGGAAGTCGGCGCGGGCCGAGCCTCCGTCGGGCATGAACAGGGTGTCGCCCACGAAGGCCGCATCGCCCACCACATGGGTCATGCAGGCCGGCGTATGGCCCGGCGTGTGCATGACATGGGCCGTCATCCCGCCGATCCGGTAGCTGTCGCCATCCTTGAACAGGCGGTCGAACTGGCTGCCGTCGCGCTGGAACTCGGTGCCTTCGTTGAAGATCTTGCCGAAGGTGTCCTGGACGATGGTGATGTTCTCGCCGATGCCCAGCTTGCCGCCCAGCTTGCCCTGGATATAGGGCGCCGCCGAGAGGTGGTCGGCATGCACATGGGTCTCGATCAGCCATTCGAGCTTGAGCTGGTGCTCCTCGATGTGGCGGATGATGGCGTCGGCGCCGTCATAGGTGATGCGGCCGGCGGCGTAGTCGATGTCCATCACCGAGTCGATCACCGCGCAGGCGTTCGAGTTGGGGTCCTTCACCACGTAACTGATGGTGTTGGTCGGTGCATCGAAGAAGGCGGTGACCTCGGGCTGTGTCGTGAGGTCGGCGGTGAATGGCAGGGTGCTCATCGCGTATCCTTTCTGGTTTCAGGTCAGGTGTTCTGGGTAGCGCGCTGTTCGAGCGCGAGGCGGATAGTGCGGGCGGCGGCAACACCGGCCAGCATCGAACCGACGAAGATCCAGGCCGATGGCTCGCCCAGACCCAGCGCCGGCACGGCGCCGCCCGGACAGAAGCCGGTGATGCCCCAGCCGATGCCGAAGATGGCCGAGCCGGCGACCAGCGGCACGTCGATGGCGCGGTTGCCCGGCACGTGGAACTTCGCCTCGAGGACGGGGCGCGGGCGCTTCAGCACGACGCGGTAACCGATCGCAGCGACGGCCAGCGCCGAGGCCATGACGAGGCCGAGCGAGGCATCCCAGGTACCGGCGAAATCGAAGAAATTCAGCACCTTGGCGGGGTTGGCCATGCCGGAAATGGCGATGCCGATACCGAAGGTGATGCCGATGGCGGCGGCAGTGACAATGCGCAGCATCACAGCCCTCCAATCAGGTGACGGACCACGAAGACCGTGGCTGCAGTGGTGCCCATGAAGGTGAGCGTCGCCACGATGGAGCGCGGCGACAGGCGGGCCAGCCCGCACACGCCATGGCCGGAGGTGCAACCGGATCCGAAATAGACGCCGACGCCGACGATCAGCCCGCCGATCACCAGCCAGAGGTCGGGGGTCGGGCTCGCAAACGTGACGTCGTGGCCGAAGGCCAGGGTCAGCAGCATCGGGCCGGCGATGGCGCCGCCAATGAAGGCGGCACGCCAGCCCCAGTCCGCCGCGAGCGGCGGCAGCAGGCCGGTGAGGATGCCGGTCATGCCGGCGATGCGCCCGTGGAAGGCCATCAACGCCACGGTGGCGAGGCCGATGAGGGCACCGCCGGAAAGGGCGGCTATGGGTGTGAAGTCGGTGGTCAACATGAAGCCTTGCAGATGGAAAGCAGAAGGAGCGAGGAAATGTCGGCGATGCCGCAACGCACATTCATATATTCGCACTTACTAATATCTTCAAGCGTCAATCGACCCAGGGTGATCACGGCCTCGGCATTTCCGCCATCGGTTGCACAGACAGCGACAGTCGCCGGTGCTAGGTCTCGGTAATGACAGGGAGTTTTACCATGGATCTGGGAATTGCCGGCCGTACGGCCATCGTCTGCGCGTCGTCGAAGGGCCTCGGCAAGGGCTGCGCCACGGCGCTGGCCGAGGCCGGATGCCGGGTGATCATCAACGGCCGCGATGCCGCCTCCCTCGAGGCCACAAGGGCCGAACTGTCGGGCCGGGGCGGCGAGATCGTCGCGGTGGTGGCAGATGTCGGCACGCCCGAAGGCCGCGCCGCGCTGCTCACGGCCGCCGGCGCCGTCGACATTCTCGTCAACAACAATGCCGGCCCGCCGTTCAAGGATTTTCGCGAGATCGACGACGAGGCGATGCTCAAGGGCGTCAACGCCAACATGCTGACGCCGATCGCGCTGATCCGCGCCGTGCTCGACGGCATGGCGGAGCGACGCTTCGGCCGCATCGTCAACATCACCTCGAGTTCGGTGAAGGCGCCTATCGCCGGGCTCGACCTGTCGTCAGGCGCCCGCGCCGGGCTCACCGCCTTCGTCGCGGGCATCGCGCGGACGGTGGCCGACCGCAACGTCACCATCAACGGCATCCTGCCCGGCTCGTTCGATACCGACCGACTGAAGGGCGGCTTCGAGCGCACCGCCCGCAACGAGGGCATCTCGGTGGAAGAGGCGAAACAGCGCGCCGCCAACCGCATCCCGGCCAAACGCTTCGGCACGCCCGAAGAGTTCGGCGCGCTCTGCGCCTTCCTCTGCTCCACCCAGGCCGGCTACATCACCGGCCAATCCATCCTCATCGACGGCGGCAACGTGAACACGACGTTCTGAGTCAACCTGCCTGGAACCTCAGGTGTGGGGGCGCTAAACATCGAGCAGGAGGCGCGCGGCCCATGATCGATCTGGCTGACTACGCAGAGAACGGCTTCTTCGCGCCGACCAGGATCGCGGTCGCGTTTCGCGCCACCAGCGAGGAGATTGCGCGCGCCGCAGGGCTGAATAACCACTCGATGCGGCGCGAGGACTTCGTGCAATCCGACAGCACGCAGCAGCGCCTGAGAGAGTTGGTCGAGATCGTTAGGAGGCTGGAGTCGCGCTTCGGCTCCGCGCCGGCAGCCTTTGCGTGGTATCGCTCAC
>JAEYYP010000457.1 GCA_023428425.1 Pseudomonadota bacterium | reverse complement strand
GGTTTCGACCTTGCCATAGTGGAAGCGCGACTCGGCGCCGCCGAAACGGTGGCGCTGACGGAACGGCTGGTGCGGGCCGGCGTGGCGACCGTGGTCATGTCCGCCGACCGCACCTCTTTGGAACTCTTCCCCCACGCGACCCCACTCGAGAAGCCTTTCGATGCCCAGCGCCTGCTGGCCGCCTGCGAAGCGGCCATGGCACGGCGCCTCGGAACCCCGCACCTCAGCTGAGATGCGGGTTTGTCGTCACCTGTGCTGACACTGCGTCTGGGCCGTAGTCCGACTCGCCTGCCACCTGTAGCAGCTCCTGCAGCTTGGTGCGTGCGCGGCTGACCCGGCTCTTCATAGTGCCGATGGCGCAATGGCAGATTTCAGCCGCCTCCTCGTACGAGAAGCCCGAGGCGCCGATCAGGATCACCGCTTCGCGCTGGTCGTCCGGCAGCCTGTCCAGCGCCTTGCGGAAGTCGTTGAGGTCCACAATGCCGTACTGGCTGGGATGCACCGCCATGCGCTCGGTGAACGCGCCGTCTGTGTCCTGGACTTCACGGCCACGCTTGCGCATCTGGCTGTAGAACTCGTTGCGAAGGATGGTGAAGAGCCATGCCTTGATGTTGGTGCCCAGCTCGAAGCTGTCCTGCTTGGCCCAGGCTTTCATCACGGTGTCCTGCACCAGGTCGTCGGCCTTGTCGTGCCGCCCCGAAAGCGACACCGCAAATGCCCGCAAGCTGGGCAGTGTGGCGAGCAGTTCGCGCTTGAACGTCGGTGTTTCGGGACGGGTCGTGGCGCTCGCTATAGCGTTGGTGAGAGCCATGACCTTACTCGCTCCTGTCGGATTTGCTCTTCCGCTCGACTTCGTCGAGGCGATCGAGCAGGTCCAGGAGCTTGTCGGGAATGCCTTCTTCCTGCACGGCGCCGTAGAGCGCGCGCAGCTTGTTGCCGATGTCCGAATTCGGACCCAGCCCATCGTCCTGACCCCGCCGGATGGTGCTCAAATCGTTCATTGGTTTCTTGTCTCGCATGTACCTTGCCCCACAGCGGGAATTGACGCCCCATTCCGCCGCGCCTCGAACAATGCGGTGCCGGCAAAAAAGTTCCGAGGCAGCCGGAACCTTATTTCGGTGCCCTCGTTCTAGTCCGTGGTAAGCTGCCGAAGCGTCAAGGGAGTAGTGCATAAATGTCATTGTCCACGCGGATCGCCCCGCATCTCCCGTATCTGCGCCGTTTTGCGCGTGCGGTTACGGGATCGCAAACCTCGGGCGACGCCTATGTGGCTGCGGCGCTTGAAGCGCTGATCGCCGACCTCTCCATCTTTCCCGAGGCGAGTAACGATCGCATCTCGCTGTATCGCTTGTTCTCGAGCATGTTCTCGAGTTCCGCCGTGAAGGTGCCGGAGCCGGTATCGAGCTTTCCGTGGGAGAGTCGCGCCGCCGCCAACCTGCTGAACCTCACGCCCCGCGCCCGGCAGGCCTTCCTGCTGGTCTCGGTGGAGGGTTTTTCGCACGCCGAGGCGGCCGAAGTCCTCGGTGTCGAGCCCAGCGATTTTGCGGCCTTGCTGGATGAAGCGAGCCAGGAGATTTCCCGCCAGGTGGCGACCGACATCCTCATCATCGAGGACGAGCCGCTCATTGCGATGGATATCGAGCAGATGGTCGAGGGCCTTGGTCACAATGTGGTCGGCATCGCCCGTACCCACAAGGAAGCGGTCGCCCTCTACCACAAGACCCAGCCCCGTATGATCCTCGCCGACATCCAGCTCGCCGATGGTTCGTCGGGTATCGATGCCGTCAACGATATCCTGCACGCCCACCCCATTCCGGTGATCTTCATCACCGCCTTCCCGGAGCGCCTGCTGACCGGCGAGCGTCCCGAGCCGACCTTCCTCGTCACCAAGCCGTTCAACCCCGACATGGTGAAAGCCCTGATCAGCCAGGCCCTGTTCTTCGACGAAGGCTCGCGCGCCGCGGCGTAAACGAAGCCTCCCATGCATCACTCAGGCCGGGCCCACGCCCGGCCTTTTTTTTGCATCTCGGGGCACTGTGGACGCCGTGCTCCTCCCCCGCGAGAGCGGGGGAGGGGGACCACCCGAAGGGTGGTGGAGGGGGCGCTCCTGCCGCCACGTCGAATTTCCGACCCCACAATCCCCAAGGGAACCGAGCCCCATATCTCCCCGTTCTTCCTGCACAAGAACAAATCGGAGGCATGACAAATGCTGCAATACGCCCTTCTCTTTCTCGTTATCGCCATCGTCGCCGGCATCCTCGGCTTCGGCGGCGTCGCCGGTGCCGCTTCGGGCATCGCGCAGGTTCTGTTCTTCCTGTTCCTCGCCTTCCTGGTGATTTCGCTGGTGGTGGGTCTGTTCCGTCGCGGACGGACTTCATAGCCACGACGCGAGAACTCGGGCCGTCCCTGCCGGGTCCGCGGTTCGAGGAGGTGGCGGCTCCGATCTCACGATCGGGGCCGCTTCTTTTTGAGACTTATCCCCGCTCCTTCACCCCATGCGATTCTCCCCTCCGTCACCTGCAGGGCGGGCGCTCGCGACGAACGTGTGGCAGGGGATATCGAGGGCCATCGGAGTCGCCCGGTGGCGGGCCGCGGTGCAGAGCAACCGGCCGTCGGGAGGCCGAGTTCTGCCGGACCATTGGGCAGGCTACCGGGAGGTCCGACACGACCGTTCCCTTTGCATCCCCGTCTAACCAGACCTCGATAGACCGGCGGGGCGAAAGTCTCGCTCAAATTGCGGACTAACCGCGCCTTGGGGCTCAGCCCCGCCGGTCCCCGCCCATCCATCAACCCGAGGCCGCAAGGCCGGCGGGAACTTCGTCATGTCCAAAGCAAAGGCGCCCCGCTTTCGCGAGGCGCCCTCAGGCAGTTCTGCGTCGATCAGTGGAGACGGCCGTACCAGTCATCAACCTCACGCTCGGCTTCTTCCTGGGCCTTTCCGTAGCGCTCCTGAATCTTGCCGGCCAGTTCCTTGCGACGCCCCTTGATGACAGCGAGATCGTCGTTGGTGAGCTTGCCCCACTGGGTCTGGACCTTGCCCTTGAACTGCTCCCAGTTGCCTTCCATCTCGTTCCAGTTCATCGGAAATCTCCTCTGGTTGGAATTGCGCCCGTGGTCGCGGGCTTCTGCAATATCAACGTCCACCTGCGGTCGGGGTTCCGCAATTTGCTTGCCTTGCCATCGCCTGATCGGCATTGCTGAACGGCATGCAGAACGCCGCGCCCGTCGTCGAAATCGACAATCTCCACAAGTCCTATGGTCCCCTCGAGGTGCTGAAGGGCGTCTCGCTCTCGGCGAACGAAGGCGAGGTCGTCGCCCTCATCGGCTCCTCGGGGTCCGGCAAGTCGACGATGCTGCGCTGCATCAACATGCTCGAAGTGCCCGAGCAGGGCAGCGTCAGGATCGCTGGCGAGGAAATCCGTCTCACCGGCAAGGCCCCCAACCGTCACCCGGCCGACGAGGCGCAGATCCGCCGCATCCGTTCCGAACTGGGCATGGTGTTCCAGCAGTTCAACCTGTGGAGCCACATGTCGGTGCTCGGCAACGTCATGGAGGCGCCCCTGCACGTTCAGAAGCGCGACCGGGCCGAAGTGGAGGCGGAAGCCCTCGAAATGCTCGGCAAGGTCGGCATCCGCGACAAGGCCGAGAACTACCCCAGCCAGCTCTCGGGCGGACAGCAGCAGCGCGCCGCCATCGCCCGCGCTCTCTGCATCAATCCCCGCGTCATGCTCTTCGACGAGCCGACCTCCGCCCTCGATCCCGAGCTCGAGGTCGAGGTGGTTCGCGTCATTCGCCTTCTCGCCGAGGAGGGCCGCACCATGATCCTCGTCACCCACGACATGGACCTCGCCCGAACCATCGCCCACAAGGTGGTCTTCCTGCACCAGGGGCGGATCGAGGAAGAGGGTCCGCCCGCCGAAGTGTTCGGTGCCCCGAAATCCCGGCGCCTGCAGCAGTTCCTGCGCGCCGCCGACCACGCCTGACGAGTCATACATGAGCGTAACCGACGACCTGCTGACCGTGCGCGACCTGCTGCGCTACGCCGTCTCCCGCTTCAATACCGCCGGCCTCACCTACGGCCACGGCACCGAAACCGCCCTCGACGAGGCCGCCTTCCTCATCCTCGAGGCGCTCCACCTGCCCGTCGACGACATCAACCCATGGCTCGACGCCCGGCTGCTGCCCGATGAGCGACGCCACGTGGTGAGCCTGCTCGATGCGCGCGTCACCACCCGCAAGCCGGCGCCCTACCTCGTCGGCAAGGCCTATGTGCGCGGCATCCCGTTCCGCGTCGATGAGCGGGTGATCGTCCCCCGCTCCTTCATTGCCGAACTGCTGCTCGGCGATGCGCTCGGCCCGGATGCTCTCGGCCTCATTCCCGAGCCAGAGGCGGTCGGCTCCGTCCTCGATCTCTGCACCGGCTCCGGCTGCCTCGCCATCATCGCCGCCCACTGCTTCCCCAACGCCGAGGTCGATGCCGTGGACCTCAGCGCCGACGCGCTCGAGGTCGCCAAGCTGAACCTCGCCGATCACGCCATGGAGGATCGCATCCGGTTGCTGCGCGGCGACCTGTTCAAGCCGGTGAAGGCCGCCCGTTACGATCTCATCGTCACCAACCCGCCCTACGTCGCCACCGCCGAGGTTGCCGCCTTCCCACCCGAATACGCCAGCGAGCCCCGCATGGCGCACCTGGGAGGCGCCGATGGCCTGGACCTCGTCCGTCACATCCTGGCTGAAGCCCCGGCGCACCTGACACCCGAAGGCGGCCTCATCTGCGAAATCGGCACCGGCCGGCACATCATCGAGGACGAGTACCCCGACCTGCCCTTCACCTGGCTCGATACCGAGATCTCCGAGGGCGAGGTGTTCTGGCTGAGCCGCCGCGACCTCGAACTGTGACGAAACATTGACCAACCGGTAAAAACCGGTAAGCCTGAAGTCTATACCCGCAGATGCGGGAGTTGCCTGCCGGAAACCACATTCCGGCCCGTCTTGGGAGAGACCCGAATAATGAAGAAGCTCATTGCAGTAGCCGTTGCCGCCGTCGCCCTGTTTTCGACCGCCGCCAACGCCCAGGCGATCCGTATCGGCACCGAAGGCGCCTACGAGCCCTGGAACTACGTCGACGCCAACGGCAACCTCGCCGGCCTCGACATCGACGTGATGAACGAGCTGTGCAAGCGTGCCGGCCTCGAATGCACCTTCGTGCAGACCGCCTGGGACACCATCATCCCCAACCTCAATGCCGGCAACTACGACGTCATCGCCGCCGGCATGTCGATCACCGACGAGCGCAAGGAATCCATCAACTTCACCGCCGACTACTCCCCGCCGGATGCCTCGGGCTTCATGATGCTGGAGTCGGCAACGATCGATCCGAACAACCTCACCGGCGTCAAGATCGGCACGCAGACCGGCACCATCCAGGATGCCTACGCCACCGAGAACTACGCCACCGGCAACACGCTCCTGACCTTCGACACGGCCTCGAACGCCCTGGCTGACCTGATGGCCGGCAACATCGACGTCATCCTCGCCGACAGCTCCTACATCGACGAAGCGGTCGCCAACTCGGGCGGCGCGCTCAAGACCAGCGACGTCACCGTCGCCATCGGTGGCGGCGTTGGCGCGGGCCTCCGCAAGGCCGATACCGAGCTGCTCACCAAGCTCGACGACGCCCTGGCTGCCGCCAAGGCCGACGGCACCATCGATGCGCTGATCACCAAGCACTTCCCGACGCGCAAGGGCCCGTTCTACGCGAACTGATCCCACCTGACGGCGGGGCCGGATCATCCTCCGGCTCCGCCGCCATCTGCCGCGCGGGGGCTCAATGACCGAGACGTTCGAGTTCTGGGTTTCGTACCTGACGAACGGCCGACACCTGAACTGGTACGGAAGCTTCCAGTACACGGTGATCGCTGCGTTGCTCGGCGGAGCCTTCGCCCTCGTCTTCGGCATCGGCGGCGCCGCCATGCGAAACTCCAGCCTGCCGCCGCTGAAACTGCTCGGCACCATCTACATCAATATGGTGCGCGGCGTTCCCGACGTCCTGTTCTTCATCTTCTTCCCGCTCGCCTTCGAGCAGTTGGTCGAACTGATCATCGCCCAGAGCGTCTGCCCGCCCGGCGAGGGAACGGGCATGTGGCCGCCCTGCCCCCAGGCGAACTGGTTCCTCGGCACCGGCGAATACCTGCTGCTGGCCTCCGTCTCGCTCGGTATCGTCTATGGCGCCTTCACCGCCAACGTCATCTCCGGCGCGCTCAACAGCGTGCCGCGCGGCCAGCTCGAAGCGGCGCGCGCCTTCGGCATGACCCGCTGGCAGGTGCTGAGCCGCGTCCACATCCGGCAGATGTGGGTCTACGCCCTGCCCGGCCTGTCCAACTGCTGGCTGCTGCTGGTCAAGGCAACCTCGCTGCTCTCGCTCCTGCAGATCACCGACATCGTCCGCGGCGCCAACCTGCTCGGCGCCCCCAATTTCAGCCGCACCGCCGGCGTCATCCACGGCGATTGGCGCTGGGGCTACTACCTGGTGCTGCTGCTGTTCTACATCCTCGTGACCTACCTGTCGGAGCGCGCCTTCGCCGCCATCACCCGCTGGGCCTCGCGCGGCATGCCAATGGCGGAACGCACATGAGCGGCCTCATCGACGCCATCCTCGCCGACATCGCGATCCTCGGTCGCGCGACGCTCTTCAACCTCTATTTCGCCTTCGCCTCCATCCCCGTAGGCTTCGGGCTGGCCGTGCTGGTGATGCTCGGGCGCGACTCCCGCAACAAGCTCGTTGCCAATCTCTGCGGTGGCTACGTCTACGCTTTCCGCGGCTCACCCTTCTTCATCCAGCTGTTCATGATCTACTCGCTGGCGCTGGCTCTCAACCTGAGTGTATGGAAGCCACTGGGCATCGACTGGTTCGTGCTGAACCCGCTCTTCCTCGGGCCTCTCATCCTCGCGCTCAACACCACGGCCTATACCGCCGAAATCCTCTATGGCGCGCTGCGCGCCGTGCCCAAGGGCGAGGTCGAGGCGGCGCGCGCCTTCGGCATGGGCCGCACCGAGCGCTTTCGCCGCATCATCTGGCCACACGTCATCCGCCTCGCCTGGCCGGCCTATACCAACGAGGTGGTGTTCCTCTTCCATGCCACCGCCCTCGTCTACTTCACCCTCCCGGTGATCGACGGGCAACGCGACCTGATGAGCCAGGCCAACGACCTGTTCCAGCGCGACTACAACTCGGTGCTGCATTTCTCCGTCGCAGCCGCCTACTTCCTCGCGGTGTCGCTCGCGGTTTTCTTCGTCTTCGGACTCGTGTACCGCCATCTGATGCGGCACATGCCCGGGGCCCGGCCGCTGAAATTCAGCCTCACCCGCGCCTGACCGAGGGACCATCGTGAGCTTCGAACGCAAGACCGTGCCGCTCCGGGGCGACACCCCCGGTGCCATCACCGAATTCACCTACTACGTCATCGGCCCCGAGAACGCGCCCGAGAAGGTGCACCTGCAGGCCGCGCTGCACGCCGACGAGCATCCCGGCACCATGGTGCTGCATCACCTCCTGCCCATGCTCCGCCAGGCCGACGACCAGGGCCTGCTCCGCGCCCGCTTCGTCGTGATGCCGGCCGTCAATCCCTTCGGGCTCGGCCAGCAGTCGCTGCGTCATCATATCGGCCGCTACGACACCAATACCGGCGTCAACTTCAACCGTCGCTGGCCCGACCTGTTCTCGCTCATCCGCACTCAGCTCTCGGGCCGCCTCAGCGATGACGAGGTGTTCAACGTCAACCTGATCCCCTCCGCCGTCGCCCGCTGGATCGATGCACAACAGCCGCGCACCGCCGCCGAGCAGTTGCGCCTCCTCGTCCTCAGGGAGGCGCACGACGCAGAGTTCGTGCTCGATCTCCACTGCGACGATGACTCTCTGATTCACATCTTCACCTCGCCCGAGTTGATGCCCGAGCTGCAGGACCTCAGCGACTGGATGGGCGCTGCCGCCACGCTCACGGCCGCCGATTCCGGGGGTGGATCGTTCGACGAGGTGCTGCCCCAGCTGTACCGCAAGGTGGCCCAGGCGAACCCCGGCAAGCCCGTTCCCATGGCGAGCGCCACCGCCACGCTCGAATATCGCGGCCAGGCGAACGTGTTCGACACCCTCGGCGCCGACGACGCCCGCCGCCTCTGGGGCTTTTTGTGCGGCCGCAACCTCATCGATGCCGACCCGGGTGCTCCGCCCGAACGCATGCCCGAAGCGACCCCGCTCGAAGCCACCGAGATCATTCGCGTCGATCGCCCCGGCCTCGTCGCCTACCGCGTCGAGCTTGGCGAGCGCGTCAGCAAAGGCCAGCCTGTCGCCGATCTCATCGCCATGGATGGCCCGGAAGCCTTCATGTCCCGCACCCCCATCCTCGCCGGCACCGACGGCTTGGTCCTCAGCCGCCGCATGCAGAAATACGCCCCCCGCGGAACGAGCATCATGAAGATCGTCGGCACCGACATCCTCGCGACCCGCAAGGGCGCATACCTGCTGGAAGACTAGGAAACGTCGTCCGTCTGGGGT
>JAEYYP010000039.1 GCA_023428425.1 Pseudomonadota bacterium | reverse complement strand
ACTCGAGGGTCTGCACCATTTCCTTGCGGAAGAAGAACAGGTAGTCGCGTGGCATCTGCGAGAGCGGCACCGCCAGTACGCCCGAGGCGAGCTGGTAGTAGGCCTCGGCCTCCGGAAAGAGCTTGCTGAGGATATGCGTGCCCCAGACCTTGCCGTCGGCAACCTGGCCGATGAAGGTTGCGAGGGCCGGGATTTCGGTAGCAGATGGTACTGTGCCGAACCCCGACCATTCCCCGTTGATGTAGACGCCGATGCCATCGTTCGGCACCAGCCGGCCGAAATCCCGCAGGTTGTCGCGCAACACCTCGGCGACATCCATCTGGCTCGCCATCTGCAGCACGCGATCGAGGTAGGCGCGCGCCCGGGTGGCCGTATCGAGCTTGCTCTTCTGCCGCAGTGCGCTGAGATGCAGCGACAGGAACTCGCCGAACATCTCGGCGGCCACGCGCAGCGACATGGGCAGCGTCTTCTCGGAGTAGTGGTGGCAGGCGATCATCCCCCACAGCTCGCCATCGGCGATGATGGAGATGGACATCGAAGCGCCCACGCCCATGTTGCGCAGATATTCGAGGTGAATCGGCGACACGCTTCTCAGATGGGCGTAGCTGAGATCGAGCGGCTCGCCTGACAGGTCGAGCACCGGCACCACCGGCACCGGCCGATAGCTCGACGACGAGATGATGCGGATGGTGTTGCGCAGGTAGAGTTCGCGCGCCTGCTTCGGGATGTCGCTGGCCGGGAAATACTGGCCGAGGAAACTCTCGAGGTCCGAGCGTTTCACTTCGGCTATCACCTTGCCGGCGCCGTCACGCTCGAACCGATAGACCATCACCCGGTCGTAGCCGAGGGTGCCGCGGATCAGCCGGGCCGACTGCTGCACCAGCTTCTCGACCGTATCGAGCTGCGAGATGCGTCCGATCATCGAGCGAGCAAGATGCAGCGGCGAGTCATTGTCCGAAGATGCCGGCTCGAACTCGACAATGGTGTTGGAGCGGTAGCGGTGGATGGCGATATCGAAGCGCCGGTCGCCCAGCCTCTCCCCGAGCAGTAGCGCCGGTCGAGCGCCCTCGCCGACACCGGATATCGCGTTGCGCAAGGAGTGCACCAGTTCGTAGCCGAGCAGGGTTTCGGCCGGCGTGCCGTTGAGCTCGCCGGAGAGCCCGAGCACCTCGTGCGCGTTTTCGGAGTGCCGAAGCACCATGGAGAGGGCCGCGTCGTAAACGAGCATGGCGCCATGCGGCTGGATGCTGCCGGGAATATGGATGGGCTCGCGATCACAATTGGTGAGATCGACGCTTTGCTGGACTGCGGACATGTCAGGCTTTCTGGAAGGCGCTTTCAGCGGCGGCAAAAGTGGCAAGCGATGCGGCGGTGGCGCGATCGATGTCGAATGGCTCGGCGGTCTCCAGCAGGGTGAGGAACCCCCGCCACTCGTCGATCCCAGAAGACTGGAGCGCAAGGTGGCGGGCGCCATGCATCGCCGACATTCCGAGTTGCTGCGCGCGCCGGAACAGGACCTGGGAACCCAGGATCGAGCCTTCCAGCACGTAGAGCGTTCCCATCAGCCCATCTTCGGGAAGCGTTCGGCCGGCCGGCACTAGGGGCACTTCGAGGCCGAGATCAGCAAGGTCTTCGGCTATCGTCTCACCAACGTGCCGCGGTCGCCACGCGCCCATGCTGGCTGGCCAGGCGAAGGCCTCGAGGTCGCGCTCGATGGGAACCCTGAACCGGTAGATCGCGGAGAGGTATCGGCCATACCCCACAACGTCGTCAAACACCCCGACTGCCGCATCGACGATCGCATGGGCATGTGCCGTGCGTTCGCGCAGCTGGAAGCGCCTTAGTGCCTGATCCATGGATGTTCCTTGTGCCCGATCGCGCGATAACGGCAGCCTGCCACGTATGGTTCCGGCGCCGAAACTAACTTTGCAATCTTGCTACCTGATAAGTTGACCTGGGTGATCACGATAACTTATCTGCGGGATGCTCGTCGCCTGGGATGGGCAAGACCCGAGGTTCCTCATGACAAGTTCTTTCAACGCCGGTCTTCGGGTGGCTGCTTTTGCTGCGGGTATCGTGCTGCCGGTGGCTGCCTTGGCCCAAGAGCCGGGCATCACGGTGTACAATGCCCAGCACGAGTCCCTGACGCAGGAATGGGCGGATGCCTTCACCGACACCACCGGGATCGCCGTGACCATCCGCCAGGGATCGGACCTCGAGGTGGGCAATCAGATCCTGCAGGAAGGCGCCAACTCTCCCGCCGACGTCTTCCTGACCGAGAACTCGCCCGCGATGGTGCTCGTCGACAAGGCCGGGTTGTTCGAACCGCTGCCGGCCAGCATTCTCGATCAGGTGCCGGAGCAGTTCCGCGCCGCCGACGGCGACTGGACCGGTATCGCTGCCCGCTCAACTGTGTTTGCCTACAACACGGACAAGGTGACCTCCGATGCCCTGCCGAGGAGCATGGATGAGCTCGCAAGCCCAGCGTGGAAGGGCCGTTGGGCCGCTTCGCCATCGGGCGCGGACTTCCAGGCCATCGTCGGCGCCTACCTGCAGCTCCGGGGCGAGGACGCCACGCTGGCATGGCTCAAGGCCATGAAGGAAAACGCCGTCATCGTCCGAGGCAACCGCACTGCCATGGCAGCGGCGAACAACGGCGAGGTCGATGGGGCTCTCATCTACCACTACTACTATTACGGGGATCAGGCGGGCACGAAGGAATCGAGCGGCAACATCCGGCTCCACTACTTCGGCAATCAGGATCCGGGGGCGTTCCTTTCTCTCTCCGGCGGCGGCGTGCTGAAGTCGAGCACGCACAAGAAGGAGGCGATGGAGTTTCTGAAGTTCATCACCAGCGAGCCGGGACAGGCGGTGCTGCGCGATGGCAAATCCTTCGAGTTCGCAGTTGCGGTGGGCGCGGCTTCGAACCCTGCCCTTCCGGCGATTGCCGGACTCGACGCCCCGCTCGTCGACCAGTCGACGCTCGACAATGGCCGGGTCACTGAGCTGATGACGGCTGCCGGTCTTCTCTGATAAGGCCTGTCAGGTTTATCTCGCCGGGAATACTTGTCTTCGGCGGTTCCTCGTATCGCCAGGAAAGCGGGCCATGAGCCTGGTGCACTCCGCTGCATTGCCCCGTCTGCCACGCCATCTGGCGGTGACCGCGGCCGCTGCGTTCGTGTCTCTGCTGAGCCTGATACCGCTCGGCTTCATCGTCTGGATCGCAATCGACAGCGGCTGGGACACTGTGGCGTCCATGGTGTTCCGGCCCAAGGTCGGCGAACTGGTGTTCAACACCCTGCTCCTCGTGGCGATCAGCCTGCCGATCGCCATCGGGCTATCCGTGGGCCTCGCCTGGCTGACCGAGCGCACCGATCTCCCGCTTCGCCGGGCGTGGAGCTGGCTGCTGGTGGCGCCGCTCGCGGTGCCGGCATTCGTCCAGTCCTACGCCTGGAACACAGTCGCGCCATCGCTGCACGGGCTGGCCGGCGCGGTGCTGGTGTCGGTTCTCGCCTACTTTCCCTTCGTCTACCTTCCGATCGCTGCGCAACTGCGGCGACTGGATCCGGCGCTCGAGGAGACAGCTGCGTCACTGGGCAAGTCGCCGGCCATGATCTTCCTGAGCGTGATCCTGCCGCAGCTCCGGCTCGCCATCAGCGGCGGCGCGTTGCTCGTGGGCCTGCATCTGCTGGCGGAGTACGGCCTGTATGTGCTGATGCGCTACGACACGTTTGCGACAGCGATCGTCGACCAGTTCCAGGCGGTCTTCAACGGTCCGGCCGCCAACCTGCTCGGCGGCGTGCTGGTGTTGCTCTGCCTGGCGCTGCTGGGGCTCGAGTCCTTCGTGCGCGGTGACGCGCGATACGCCCGTGTGGGCGGTGGGGCCCCCCGACCGGCTATCCGCCAGCGCCTCGGCGGCTGGAAGGTGCTCGCGCAGGGGCTGCTCGCCGTGGTTGTGCTGCTGTCGGTGGGCGTACCGCTCTACACGCTGTCCCGCTGGCTGGTGCTGGGGGGCGCTGCCATCTGGAAGCTCGACGGCATCCTCCCGGCGCTCGGCCAGACCGCTGCCCTTGCCCTTGCAGGCGCCGGCATTGCCATTGTCGCGGCGCTGCCGGCGGCGTGGCTTTCGGTGCGTGCGCCGAGCCGGCTATCCCGCTACATCGAGTCGTCGCAATACTATGTCGGCGCCCTGCCCGGCGTCGTGGTCGCGCTGGCACTCGTAACCATTACGGTACGGTTCGCGCTGCCGCTCTACCAGACCCTCGCAACCCTGCTGCTCGCCTATCTGCTGATGTTCCTGCCGCGGGCGATGGTCGGACTACGAGCCTCGATCGCGCAGGCCCCAGTCGAGTTGGAACGCGCCGCGCAGAGCCTGGGCAAATCGCCGATGTCGGCCGTGTTTCACACCACGGTTCGCCTCGCCGCCCCCGGTGCCTTCGCGGCCGCTGCGCTGGTAGCGCTGGGGATTGCCAACGAGCTCACGGGTACGCTGATGCTTGCTCCCAACGGGGTCCGCACCCTGGCCACCCGGTTCTGGGCCTACACCGCCGAACTCGACTTTTCGTCGGCCGCGCCCTATGCCCTGCTGATGGTGCTGCTCTCCCTGCCGCTCGTTCTGCTGCTGCGTCTCGAAGCCGACCGGGTGGTGAAGTGAACGTTCTCGAACTCCGGTCCGTGACCAAGCGCTACGGTGAGCACCTTGCCGTGGCCGGGGTGAACCTGAGTGTTCCTGCCGGCAGTCGTACTGCCATAGTGGGACCATCGGGCTCCGGCAAGACCACGCTGCTCCGCATCATCGCCGGATTCGAGATGCCCGATACTGGCGAGGTGCTACTGGAGGGCGAGGACCTGACTGGCGTTCCGGCGCACCGCCGCGGCATCGGGTACGTGGCGCAGGAGGGGGCGTTGTTTCCGCACCTGACGATCGCGCAGAATATCGGTTTCGGCCTTGCGCGCTCCGATCCGACGCGTCGGGTCCGCATCACCGAACTGATGGACCTCGTCGGCTTGCCTGCAACCATGCGCGACCGGCGTCCGCACGAGCTCTCGGGCGGTCAGCAGCAGCGCGTCGCGCTTGCCCGGGCGCTGGCGCGGAAGCCGAAACTCATGCTGCTCGACGAACCCTTTTCCGCCCTCGACGCCGGACTGCGCGAGACGATCCGCGAGATGGTGGGAGAGGCGCTGAAATCGTCGGGCATCGCCTCGATCCTCGTCACCCACGATCGTGCCGAGGCGCTCGGTTTCGCTGACCAGATCGCCATCATGCGCGACGGCGCCCTGATCCAGGCCGGCTCGCCCGAAGCGCTCTATCGCGAGCCCGCCGACGCCTTGACAGCCCACTTCCTCGGCGATGCACTCATCATCGATACGGAGATGCGCGACGGGCAGGC
This sequence comes from Pseudomonadota bacterium, assembly GCA_023428425.1. Lineage (GTDB taxonomy): Bacteria > Pseudomonadota > Alphaproteobacteria > Rhizobiales > Devosiaceae > Devosia_A. The sequence continues at coordinate 2,889 of JAEYYP010000039.1, read as the reverse complement.
CATGTCGATCTTCGGGCCCATCGAGACAAACGCCAAAGGTGCCAATGGCCGGGCGACGATCATGCTGCGAACCGAGCAGATCGCGGTGACGCAGATCGACTCTGCTCAAGCCACCAATGGCCCTACCGGGCGCGTGCTGAGCCAGTCCTTCCACGGATCACGCTGCCGGCTGGTGGTGGAGGCCATGTGGCGCCCCGACGAGCCCGGCGCCCAGAGCCTGACGGTCGAGACGTCGTCGCTGGCCGCGCCGAAGGTCGGCGCAATGGTCAGGCTCGACATTATCGGCCCCGCGCACGTGCTGAGACGGCCGGACTAGGGTCAACGGACGCGCCTGCCCTGTTGATCGATGATCACCTCGCCGTCTTCCTTGGTGAACGGCCCGATGTCCGGGTTCTCCAGGATATCGAGCACCAGTTCTGAGGGGCGGCAGAGCCTCGCGCCGCGGGTTGTGACCACGAACGGTCGGTTGATCAGGATCGGGTGGGCAAGCATCGCATCGACCAGCGCGTCGTCGGACAGCGACGGGTCGGCAAGGCCGAGCGACTCATACGGCGTGTCCTTCTGGCGGATGGCCTGTCGTACGGTGAGCCCTGCCTGCGCTATGAGCCCCACCAGCTTCTCGCGGGTGGGCGGGGTCTTCAGGTACTCGATCACCTCGGGGTTCTCGCCGCCCTGCCGGATCATGGCGAGGGTGTTGCGGGAGGTGCCGCAATCGGGGTTGTGATAGATCGTCGTCACGTTGACGCCTCCGTGGGTTTGAAAAGCCAGCGCGCGACCAGAAGCGCCAGCACGGCGCCGGACAGCTGGGCGATGATGAAGCCGGGCGCATCGACGGGACGAATGCCCGAGAACGTGTCCGTGAGCGCCCGGGCGAGAGTCACTGCAGGGTTCGCAAACGAGGTCGAGGCCGTGAACCAGTACGCGGCCGTGATGTAGAGTCCGACCAGAGCCGGAACTGCCTGTGAACGTGCGGCCAAACCGCCGAGGATCACCGCGACGAGCCCGAAGGCGGCCACGGCCTCGGATACCCACTGCGACAGGCCGGTCCGAGCATTGGTGGCGAGTTGCAGCACCGGCAGATCGAACATCAGGTGAGCCAGCATGGTACCGGCGATGCCCCCAGCGACCTGCGCCAGGACGTAGCAGAGTGCATCCCTGCGCGAGAGATCGCCTCGCGCCGCGAACACGACCGTGACCGCAGGGTTGAAGTGCGCCCCCGACAACGGCCCCAGCACTGTGATGAGCACGAACAGGATGGCGCCTGTGGGGATGGTGTTGCCCAGCAGCGCCAAGGCGGTGTCGGTGGTCAAGCGATCTGCCATGATGCCGGAGCCGACGACGGTCGCCACAAGGAGCGCGGTGCCCAGGCCCTCGGCGGCAAGGCGTCTCGCGAGCGTCATTCGGGTCCGGCCGATTTGGCGGTGGAACCATCCAGGGCGCCGATATCGCGCAGCTTCGAGCCAAGGGCCATCCGGTCGATACTGCTGATAGGCAGGTTGATGAACGCAGCGATCCGGTTGCGCATGAAGCGCAGCGCGTCCTCGAACGCCTGCCGCCGCTTGAAATCGGGTCCCACGACCGCAGCCGGATCCTCAATTCCCCAATGCGCCGTCATCGGCTGACCGGGCCAGATCGGGCAGGTTTCACCGGCCGCATTGTCACAGACGGTGAAGACGAAATCCATGACCGGCGCATCCGGTCCGGCGAACTCGTCCCAGGACTTGGAGCGCAGGCCGTCGATCGTGATGCCTGCATCAGCGAGAACAGCCAACGTGGTCGGGTGAACCTCGCCCTTGGGCGCGCTGCCGGCGGAGAAGCCGCGGAAGCGACCATCGCTCATGTGGTTCAGCAGGGCCTCTGCCAGCACGGACCGGGCAGAGTTGCCCGTGCACAGGAACAGTACGTTGTAGACGCGATCAGCAGCAGGCATCGGTTGCCTCCTTGGGGCTGCAGCTGGAAGTGAACTCGGCGACAAGCGACTCGCACAGCTCCGGGCGTCCACCGCAACAATCGTTGACGAGGAAGCTCGCGATCTGCCGAACGCGGTCGATCTCGGTGCGGTAGATGATCGAGCGGCTCCGGCGCTCGGCCGAGATCAGGCCGGAGCGCGCCAGAACCGCCAGGTGGGTGGACATGGTATTCTGCGGCACATCGAGCAGTCGGGCCACTTCCCCGGCTGGCAAGCCGTCGGGCTCGTGGCGCAAGATGAGGCGGAAGGCTTCCAGGCGCGTCGGCTGGGCAAGCGCGGAGAATACTTCGATGGCGTCAGATGCTTCCATATATCGGGGATTATCGATGGATATGCCGGCAGTCCAGTGAAGGTTTGATGACAGTGCTGTCCGACCTGTCCGCGCGTTGCCGAAGCGAACCTCTTTCCAGCCCGCCTTTGTCGTGAAACTCTTGCGACAGCGATTGACGCGGTCGGGTAGTCCGCGCAAGCTGTCGACAAGATGCATGCAACCATGCATCCTGAATGTGTCTACCGGACCTCGCTGTCGGGGGACGGAAACCAGTGCGGCGAGGGAAAGGCCGCACGACTGGGAGAGAACGAGACATGCATAAGCTATTCAAGACCGCTGCCGGCGTGGCGCTGGCGATTGCGCTGGGCACACCTGCCATGGCGCAGGACACCATGACCATCGGCCTGCTCGTACCCACCACCGGCTCGGAAGCCACCTACGGGCAGGACATGGCGAACGCCGCCAACCTCGCCATCGCCGAGATCAACGCTGCCGGCGGTGTGCTCGGCAAGCAACTGGCATCGACCGTGGGCGATGACGCCTGCGACGCCCAGCAGGCTGTCAACGCCGCCAGCAAGCTGGCGTCGTCCGGCGTCGTTGGTATCGTCGGCGGCTACTGCTCTGGCGCGACGCTGCCGACGCAGAAATA
>JAEYYP010000378.1 GCA_023428425.1 Pseudomonadota bacterium | reverse complement strand
GCCGCAGTTCTTCGATGTCGAAAGCTATCGCACCACCGTCGAGCGCCGGCACAATGCCTCGGGCGAGCAGATCACCGTCACCGAGGCGATCGTGAAGATCGTCGTCGATGGCGTGCGGCTGATGTCGGTCGCGGAAGGCAACGGCCCGGTCAACGCCCTCGACCTCGCGCTGCGCAAGGACCTCGGCGTTTACTCCGACCGCATCGCCGACCTCGAGCTGGTCGACTTCAAGGTGCGTATCCTCGACGGCGGCACGGGCGCGGTCACCCGTGTGCTGGTCGAAAGCCGCGATGGCACCGGCGAGCGCTGGTACACCATCGGGGTGAGCCCCAACATCATCGACGCCTCATTTGAGGCGCTTTACGAGTCGATTACCTATAAGTTGATGAAAACCGAGGCAGCCTGAGAGCGAGACGCAGGGTCAGCCTCGACAACAGGAGGCGTGCCTGGGCCGTATAGCCGATCGCGGACCACTGCTGCTGACCCTCGGGGCCGCGGGGGCGACGCTGCTCGTCATGCTGGTGGTGCTCGCCGCTCCGGCCGTGAACGCCTGCAACGGTGACGATCGCGGCTTGCTGACCTGCATTCGCGGCCTCGTCGACGATCGATTTGATCTCCGGCTCGAGCCTGATGCTCCAGCGCAGTTGGAAGCAACACGTCCTGTCGCCACCGACGCCGCACCTGCCGATCCGCCACCGGATATGATCGTGGCCGAGGCCCCGGTCCCCAAGCCCGGCGTCGAACCCAGCCGGTCGCTCGTTCCGCCCAGCCCAGAGAAGCCCATCGCTTCCCCCGCCGCGCCGCCGAGGGTCGCAGCCGTTCCGGATGTCGTCGCCACGCCTGAGGTGCCTGCCGCCGCGCCCGACCTGGAGCCGGAGAGCGAGCCCACCGTCGAAGCGCAGGTCGAGGAACCAGCCGAGATCGAGACACCTCCCGCCACGCCGCCGACTATCGCAGCCGTCCCGGAGGAGGTCGCCACGGCCGGGTTGCCCGACGTCGCGCCAGAGATCGCGCCCGCGACCGAGCCTGCGGTCGAAGCGCAGGTCGAAGACCCGGCCGATATCGACACGCCGCCCGCGGCAAGTGTTCTCGAAGATGCCCCGATCGACCGGATCATCACCGCGCTGGCGGTCGAAACGCCCGTCGAAGTGGACGCCGGGCCGGCGCCGGTGACGGTCGTTCCGTGGTTCATGCCACCCATGCCCGCCCCGCTGCCTGAAACGCCGCCGGCCCTCGCGACCACAGCCGCCGACACGGATCCCGCTTCCGTCGTCGAACCCGAGCCGGAATCCTCGCTCACCATCTCGTCAGCGGAGGCGCCGATCGAGCAGCCCGAGCCCGAGCTTCAAGCCGCGCCCGCCCCGCTACCCGAAGTCGCGATCGAGCCCGATACAGAGGCGGCGCAGCCCGGGACCACGGAATCCGCCGTTGCAGCCATCGACCCGGTGCCCCCCGCGGAACCGGCACCTGAACGAGTTGGCCCTGTCCTTGCCGCGACCATCGACGCCGTCGAGATAGACGGCGACGGCAACTTCATCGCGGGCAACGGTCCGGCCGGCGCCACCATGCGGCTCTACGTCGATGGCCTTCCTGTCGGTGTCAGCCCCGTCGAAGGTGGCCGCTGGCTCATCGAAGGCACGGACCTGCTCGCCGAGGGGCAGCAGGTGCTGAAGGTGGAAGCGCTCGACCCGTTGACTGGCCGCCTCCTCGACGAGGCCAGTATCGTTTTCGACGGTCCGCTCGGCCCCTCGGCGGCAGAAGAAGTCGTCGCACCTGCACCCGGCACCGAGCTTGACGCCGTTCCGTCAGCGGAGGCGGTCGCCGCTGATCAACCGCCGGTCGACCCTCCGGCCGAGGACACGGTCACACCGTCGCCAGCCGTCGACCTGCCACCGATCGTTCCTATCGTCCCGGTTGGAGAGACCCCCTCAGTCACCATCCTGGGGTCTGCCGCAGATGCCTCCATCGAAACCCTGCCGGCGGACGAGGCTGCCGGTAGTGTGCTCATCCTGGGGACAACTCTCAAAGCCCCGGCCATTGTCGCTCGGTTCGCGCTACCGGCGGAAGAGGTGGCACCTCTCGCCGTGCTGCGCGCGGTCCCGATCGGCGATCCGGGGGCCGGCCGCTTCGTTTCGGGTAAGGCCATCATCCGTCGCGGCGACACCCTGTGGGACATCGCCCACCGCTTCTATGGCAGGGGCGTCCACTACCGAACCATCTTCCGCGCCAACCGCGACCTGATCGCCCGGCCCGGCCGCATTTATCCCGGCCAGGTGTTCGATCTGCCGCTGGTCTACGACGACGAGTAGGCGCGACCCGCGACGGCCACGTTGCCCTTCTCCATCCTTTTCACTAACCATGGGCGGGCAGGGGGATGGCTTGGGCATCATCGAGAAGTTGCGGCCCGCGGTGGCGCGCGCGAAGCGGCGCTATGAAATCTGGCGGCTCGCCGGCCTGCACCGGTACCGTCTCTCACGCCTTCCGGGCGGCGCAAAGCTTGACGAGACGACCAGGCGCGAGGCTCTTGTCTTCGTCGACAGCCTGGTGGGGGGCTACCGCGACCTAGGCTGGCACGAGTTCTACGCGAGCAGCAACGGCCGAGCATCGCCATACTACCTGCCCTCGGACATCTTCTACGCGCTTGTCCTGCCGGTGATGAATCCGGCGAGCCGGGTCACCATCCTGCAGGACAAGAACCACTTCGACCTGATCTCCGCTTGGCCACCGCTGCCCACAACGGTCGGCCGTCTGATGGATGGCCGCCTGCTCGATCGGCACTTCGCTCCCACAACGCTCGCCGAGATTGTCCGTCAGGCGCCTGTCGACGCGCTGCTCGTGGTCAAGCCCAGCCGGATCACTGGCAGCGGCAAGGGCCTCGCCTTGGTCACCCCCAAGGCGCTCGGAGCCGAACTCGAGGTCCGTACCGACGCCATCATCCAAATGCCCATCGTGCAGCATCCTGATCTGGCGGCGCTCAATCCCAGTTCGGTCAACACCATTCGCTTCATCAGTTATCGCACCCTCGCCGGTGACATCCTCCCGCTCGCTGCCATGCTTCGGATTGGGCGGGCCGGACAAGCCGTCGACAATACCGGCGCCGGCGGCCTGTTCTGCGGCATCGCTGACGACGGCACGCTGCAACCGGTGGGCTACGACATCAAGCATCGCCGCTACCAGGCCCATCCCGACTCGGGGATACGCCTCGCAGGCCACCGCATCCCCGGCTTCGCCGCCGTCCGCGCCGCTCTGCTCGAGGCGCACCGCCGGACCCCGTGGATCGATTTCGGCACCTGGGACGCAGCGATCGATACCAGTGGCCAGCCGGTCATGGTGGAGGTGAATGTCGGCACCACCATACGCGGGCCGCAGGTCGCGCACGGCCCCATCTTCGAGCCGGTGCTCGACGACATTCGGCGTCGGATCGGCAAGCGCCGTTATTCCAGGCTGGCGGGGTTCTTGTAGGGGCGAAGTGCCTGACGACGGGACCTGGCCTGCCAACGCACAACTGCCTCCTTGGGCAGGTCGTTTTGCCTTGCGTTCGTCCACCCCTTCTTTTATCGCTCTTTGACGATGGATACGCTGGTGGACGACGACATCGCGAACCTTATGCGGGCGCTCGGCCACCCCGTGCGGCTCAGCATCCTGCGCATCCTCGCGCAGCGCGAGAGCGATTGTTGCTGCACCGATGTGACCCAGAAGCTGCCTCTCGCGCAGTCCACCGTATCGCAGCACATCAAGGTGCTGCTCGATGCGGGCCTGGTCGAGCGGCACGCCAAGGGCACCCGCAACTGCTACAAGCTCCGGACCGACCGGCTGGCCCAGTTCGGCTCTGCCTGTTCCGGCCTCTTCGACGGCCTTTCGGCCGAACCCGCCCCCATAAAAGAGCTGGTCTGATGTCATCGCAAGGCGAGGCGCCGAAGCGTCCCACGGTGGACGCCTCGGAAGCCAATCTCGGGCGCACTGTCGCCAACCTCTGGCAATACATGTGGCCGAAGGACCGGCCGGACCTGAAGTTCCGCGTGCTGCTGGCCGTCGGCGCTCTGCTCGTCTCCAAGGTCGCGACTACGCTCGTCCCCTTCGCCTACAAGGGCATCATCGACACGCTCGATGGCACCGCGCCGGACAACGCGCTGGTGATGGGCATCGCCATCCCCATCGTGCTGGTCATTGCCTATGGCGTTGGCAACATCATCGACGCCGGCTTCCAGCAGCTGCGCGACGTGCTCTTCGCCTCGGTCGGCCAGAACGCCGTCCGGAAGCTGGCGCTGCAGACCTTCGAGCACCTGCACCGGCTGTCGCTGCGCTTCCACCTGTCGCGCCGCACCGGCGGGCTGAGCCGTGTCATCGAGCGCGGGACGAAGGGCATCGAGGCGATCGTCCGCTTCACCATGCTCAACACGGCGCCGACCTTCGTCGAGTTCGCCATCGCTGCCGTGGTGTTCATCGTCTTCTTCGGCGTCAGCTACCTCGGCGTGCTGGTCGTCACCATCTGGCTCTACATGTGGTTCACCATCGCGGCCTCGAACTGGCGCATCGCCATTCGCCGCGACATGAACGAGAGCGACACCGACGCCAACGGCAAGGCCATCGACAGCCTGCTCAACTTCGAGACGGTGAAGTACTTCGCCAACGAGAAGATGGAGGCCTCGCGCTTCGATGCCTCGATGGCGAAGTACGAAAAGAGCGCCATCCGGATCTGGAGCTCGCTCGGCTTCCTCAACTTCGGCCAGGCAGTGATCTTCTACGTCGGCACGGTCATCATCATGGTGATGGCTGCGATGGGTGTGATGAACGGCCAGCTGACGCTCGGCGACTTCGTCCTGCTCAACACCTTCCTGATGCAGATCTACCGGCCGCTGAACTTCATCGGCTTCGTCTATCGCGAAATCCGCCAGGGCCTCACCGACATCGAGGAGATGTTCAAGCTCCTCGACAAGGACCCCGAGGTACAGGACAAGCCCGGCGCGAAGCCGCTCGCCATCACTGGCCCCGTCATCCGCTTCGAGGATGTGCATTTCCACTACGATGCCGACCGCCCGATCCTGAAGGGCGTCAGCTTCGAGGTTCCCGCCGGCAAGACCATCGCCGTCGTCGGCCCCTCGGGCGCCGGCAAGTCCACCATCTCGCGGCTGCTCTATCGCTTCTACGACGTCATCGAAGGCCGCGTGACCATTGACGGGCAGGACCTGCGCGATGTCACTCAGGCCTCGCTCCGCGCCTCCATCGGCATGGTCCCGCAGGACACGGTGCTGTTCAACGACACCATCGCCTACAACATCCGCTACGGCCGCCCGGACGCCACCGATGAGGAAGTGCGCAGGGCCGCCGAGCTGGCGCAGATCGGCAAGTTCATCGAGAGCCTGCCCAAGGGCTACGACACCCAGGTCGGCGAGCGCGGCCTGAAGCTGTCGGGCGGCGAGAAGCAGCGCGTCGCCATCGCCCGCACTATCCTCAAGGGCCCGCCGATCCTCATCCTTGACGAAGCGACCTCGGCCCTCGATTCAAAGACCGAGGAAGAGATCAAGTCGGCGCTCGACCTCGTCTCCGCCAACCGCACGACGCTGGTCATCGCCCACCGTCTCTCCACCATCGTCAACGCCGACGAGATCATCGTGCTCAGCAACGGCCAGATCGCCGAGCGCGGCAACCACATCCAGCTGCTCCAGCAGGCCGGCCTCTACGCCAACATGTGGAACCGCCAGCGCGAAGCCTCCGAAGTGGAGGAACTGGCCCGCCGCGTCGCCAACGACCCCTTCGTCAAGCGCGGCGCCCCCGCGGCGGAGTAGGGATGGAGTCCGATGCTGGCGGTTCGTGGGTAGCCTCCCACTCTGCCAGCGAGCGGAACACGTTCCCAAACCGCTCCATGTTGCGCGCCATGAGCCGTTCGAGCATGGCTCGGTCGATGCCGGCGTTTGGGCCCACCAGACTCTTGAGCGCCTCGTGCGAAATCATGACGCCAACCTGGCCGTCGGCACCCTGTATCTCGATCGGGTCGCGTTGAGCGGCATCGATGATCTCGTCGAGACTCCCCGCAGCATCACTGCTCGTTAGCCGGCGCACAGCATGACCCTCCGTGACTGGGCCTACATTGACACAAAAAAAGGCCCGCGTCGCCGCGGGCCTTTTTCAATTCGATGCCGTTCGGCCTGCCTACTCGGCGGCCTGCCGGCTGACGACGGTCACGCCGTCCTGCTCGGTCTCGACGAGGTCCGAGCCATCCTTCTTGATGAAGCGCTTCGAGCTGTCGACGTCGGCGGGGATTTCCACCGTCTGGCCGTCGGGGGTAACGGCGGTAGCCGTTGCCTTGCGGCGGAAGATCGGGGCGAAGATGCCGCCGACCAGCCGTCCAATCCAGCCGGTGCGGATGACGCTCGGCGCCGTGATCATCACCGGCACCATCACCAGGGTGAGGGCGGTGGAGACGAACAGGCCCGACACCAGCGCGGCCGACAGGTGGGTGAACCACGAGCCCGCGAGACCACCCCACACGATTTCGCGGCGGATGAAGTCGAACTCGAGGTTGATCGCCATCGGGATCACGCCCAGTGCCGTCACCGTGGCGGTGAGCAGCACCGGACGCACGCGCTGGCTGGCCGTGATCAGCATCGCCTTGATCGGGTCGACGCCTTCGTCGCGGTTGTAGTGGTTGTAGGTGTCGATCAGCACGATGCCGTTCTTCACCACGATACCCGCGAGCGCCACGATACCGAGGCCGGTCATGATCGCCGAGAAGCTCATCCCGGTCACCACCATGCCCAGCAGCACGCCGGCCAGCGACATCACCACCGTCGAGAGCGTCACGAACACCTGGTAGAAGCTGTTGTACTCCAGCAGCAGCACCATGAAGATAATGAACAGGGCGCCCAGCATCGCCTGCGCGATGAAGGCGTTGGTATCACCGATCTGCTCGTCCGCACCGCCGAACACGATGGTCGTGGTCGCCGGGATGTCCTGGGTCGCGACCCATTCCTTCAGCTGCTCGACCTTCTGGTCGGCCGGCACGCCCGGCGTCAGGTTGGCGGCTACCGTCATCTGGTAGCTGCCGTTCTTGCGGGTGATGTTGGCCACCTTCGGCACCGGTGTACGGCTGATGAAGTTGGAGACCGGCACCAGCCCCTGTGCCGTGACGATGCGCAGCGAGTCGAGCGCGTCGAACGAGCGTTCCTCGAGCGGCAGGCGAACCTTGATGTCGAGTTCGTCGTCCGCGTCGTCCGGCCGGTAGCTGCCGAGCTTAACGCCCGATGTCACCAGCTGCACATAGGGGCTCAGCTCGCGCACGCCGATGCCGTACTTGGCCGCCGCGGCGCGGTCGATCGTCACTTCCCAGTCGATGCCGGGGGAGGGACGGCCGTCCTCGATGTCGATGGTGTCACCGAGGTCGTTCTCGATGTAGTCGACGAGCTTGCTGACCACCGGCACGAGATCGTCGTAGACCGAGCTCTCCACCGACAGGTTGATCGCCTTGCCGGCCGGGGGGCCGTTTTCCTGCGCCGCGATCTGCACTTCGAGGCCCGAGATGCTGCTGACCCGATCACGGATGTTCTGGAAGATCTCCTCGGCCTTGACGCGCTCGTTGTACGGCATCAGCTGCAGGTTGAACTGGCCAATCGTGTCCGGAGGCGCCGCGCCACCCATGCCGCCGCCACCCCCACCTGCGAAGGTCATGATCGAGTCCTGGATGCCCTGCACCTGCAGGATCTCGTTCTCGACCTCGACCAGGTAGTCGCGGATCTGCGTCGGCGAATAGTTGCCGCGGGCGATGACGTTCACCGTACCGAACTCGGCTTCCGAAGCCGGGAAGGCCTCCACGCCGGTCGGGTTGGCGATGTAGTAGCCGAACGCACCGGCAATCAGCGCGAAGCCGACCGTGAGCGTGATGATCGGGTGTTTCACCAGGTGCTGCAGCGTCCGCACGTAGACGCCGGTCGCGCCACGCACCTTCTTCACGTCGAACTTGTCGGCGTACATGACGATGTCGGCCGCTTCCTTGGCCTTCTGGTCGACATGGTTGGAGGCGATGATCGCGCCGATCACGGGCATGAACACCAGCGCCGAGAGCAGCGAGGCGACCATGACCACGATCACGATGATCGGCAGGTAGCTCATGAACTTGCCGATGATGCCCGGCCAGAACAGCAGCGGCACGAACGCGCCGAGCGTCGTGAACGTCGCGCCGACCACCGGCACGAACATCTTCCGCGCCGCGAGGATGAACGCCTCCTTCTTGGAGACACCCTCCTGCAGCTTTCGTTCGGCGTATTCCACCACCACGATGGGGTCGTCGACGAGCACGCCCACCGCCAGCACCAGGCCGAACATGATCATCATGTTGATGGTCATGCCGAGCATCTGCACGACGAGGAACGCGATCATGAACGAGATCGGGATCGAGGTGCCGATCATGATGGCGGGGCGAACGCCGAGCGTAGCCACGCACACCGTCATCACCAGCGCCACAGCGGTCAGCACCGCCGCTTCGAGCGAGCGGAACAGCGACTTGGTCGAATCCGCCTGGTCGACGAGGAACGAGTACTGGATGCCGCTCGGCCAGGTCTTGGTAAACTCCGCCGTCACGGCCCGGACCTGATCCGAGATGTCGATGACGTTCGTGCCCAGCTCCTTGATCACTCCAAGGGTGATCGCCGGTTGGCCGTTCACATGCGCGTACTCGGTCGCATCCTCGAAGGTACGGGTGATCGTCGCCACGTCGCCGAAGGTCACGACGTTGTCGCCATCGGTCTTGATCGGCAGCGTGTAGACGTCCTGCGCGGTGCTGATCAGGCCCGGCACCTCGACGTTGAACGAGCCGTTGCCCGTGTCGAGCGTGCCGCCCGGCACCACCATGTTGTTCTTGGCCAGCGCATCGAGCAACTGCCCGGCGGTGAGGTTGTAGGCCTCGAGCCGGTTCATGTCGATCGTGACGGCCAGCATCTCGTCGCGCGAGCCGGAAATCGAAACCGACTGCACGCTCGGGATGTCTTCGAGCCGGCTCTGCAGGTCCTTGGCGCGCTGCACCAGCGTCCGCTCCGGTACCGAGCCGTACACGGCAACCGACAGGGTCGGCATGTTGGTGAACGAGATCTCGTTCACGGTAGGCTCGTTGGCGTCGGCAGGGAGCTCGGACGACACACCATCCAGCTTGGCGCGAATGTCGGCGAGCGCCCTGTCCTTGTCGGCGTTGACGTTGAACTCGAGGAACACCGACGCGTGGCCGGTGGTCGAGGTCGAGGTGTAGTTCTCGAGCCCGTCCAGATCCTTGACCCGGTCTTCGATCGGCTTGGCCAGCAGGCGTTCGGCGTCACGCGGGGAGACGCCGGTCTGGCTCGTCGAGATGTAGAAGTAGGGGATGTCGATCGCCGGGAAGCTCTCCTTGGGCAGCGACATGTACGAGCCGAAGCCCGCAAACAGCAGAAGCGCCATCACCGTCAGAACGACCCGCGGCATGCGCAGGACGCTCTCGAGGAAATTCATCATGACTGCACCCCTTCAGTGGCAGCGGCCGGCGAGGCCTCTTGCGTCCCCGTGACGTTCGTCGCGTCGACCTTCTGGCCCGGCACCACGAACTCCTGGCCCACGGTGATCACGTCCACCCTGGGAGGCAGCCCGGTGACCCACACGCCCTCGCGTGCATCCGAAACGATCGTCACCGGGTAGAACTTCACTTCGCCGTTCTCGACGGACCGGATGCCGATGGCCCCGTCATCGTTGAGCGTCAGCACCGACTGCGGCAGCAGGTGCGCGGGCATCGTGCCCATCTCCACCATCGCCGTGGCGGTGATGCCCGAGAGCACCTTGCCGTCGGCGTTGGCGATCTGGATCTCGACTGGGAAGGAGCGGGTGGCTTCGTCGGCGGTGGGCGAGATGTAGCTCACCTCGCCTTCGATCTTCTGCCCGGTCACCGTCTCGATCTGGGCCTTGAGGCCGAGCTTGGCGAGCCCGATCCGCGCTTCCGGCACCGTGCCGATGAACAGCATCGGATCGAGTTCGACGACGGTCGCGCAGGGCGCGCCCGGACTCAGCATGGAGCCGACCGTCGCCACCGGATCCTGGACGACACCCGCCACCGTGGTCTTCACCTGCGTGCGGTCGAACTCGGCCTTGGCCTGGTCGAACTGTGCCTGCGCCGCCTTCAGCGCTGCTTCGAGTGCATTGGCCGTGTTGGCGGCGGCCAGACCCTTCTCCCGCAGCGCCTTGTTGGTCTCGAAGTCGGCCTGTGCCTGGGTCAACCCGGCCTGCGCCGTGGCGACGGCCGCGGCGCGGGTACCCTGGTCGAGCGTGCACAGCACATCCCCCACGGCAACCGTCTGCCCCTTCGTGACGTTAACCGCCGTCACCACTCCGCTCGTCTCGGGGGTGATGGTGGCCATGGATTTGGCCTTGGTACGCCCGCGCAGCGGCACTTCGATCTTGAAGGGCTGCATCTGGTAAGTTTCCGTGCGCACAGACTGCAGCGCGGCCGAAGCGCCGCCGGACTGCGCGACGCGCTCGGCGATCGTCAGGTGCGGGTCGATCGCGCCCTCGGCATGGTGCCCGCCAGCGCTCGCATCGGCATGCAGCGCCGGGATGATCGGCCGCTCTCCATTGCCGGGGCCATTGCCGCCGGAAACGAAGGTGCCCGTCGCCAGCCACGCTGCACCAGCAACGAGGATGACCCCGGCCACGCCGTAGGAGTAAATTGCACGCATCAGAAATAGCCCTCTATTCGGCCGCGGCTGCTTCGCCCGTATCGGGCCGAGCCATCGCGATCAATTCACCCCTGTGCGCCTCGATGTAGTTACGGGCCGCTTGCATACAAGTGCGGCCGTAATCGATGACCCAGGCATCACCGGGGTGGGTGTGTTGTTGTTTCAGACGGTCGAAGTCCGCGAGCGTCGCATCGACCTCTGCGAGTCGTTCGCTCAGCCGTTGTTCGACCAGTGACTGGGGAAGCTCGGTCGCAAAGCGGAGGAACAGCAGGAATTCGCTGCGGAACTCGTCCTCGCCCAGCTTCTCGAAGAGCGACTGGATGAAAGTCGACCGCCCCTCGGGGGTGATCGAATAGATCTTCTTGGCCGGCTTGCCGTCCTGCACTTCCACGCGGGAAGTGACCAGTCCGTCGGTCTCCAGCCGTGCCAGCGCCGGATAGATGGAGCCGTAGCTCGCATCAATGAAATAGGAATACTCGCCCTCTACAGAGAGCTTCCTGATCTCGTACCCGGTGGCCTCGCCGTCATAGAGAATGGCGAGGCAGATCGTTCTGACGTTCATGTTCCCCTATCCGTTCAGCATATAACGGACCAGCATATGCCGGGCCTATATATGGAACGGGAAAAAGGAGCAACAAGGGCAGTCGTGCCCCTGCCATGCGATTTCGGCATGGCCTTAACGCGGCGTTTCAACCGCGCCCATAGAGAGCGGGGGCCGCTAGGGCAGGGCGCCCCACACGCCTCAGGCGAGCAGCCTGTTCATCTCGCCGAGGCACTTGCGAGCCAGCGCGTCGCTGGCTGCCGCGAGGAAGAAACCGTTGAGAAACGCCTTGTCGCGATGCCCGCAGGTCAGCGGCGCGCCGTCGAGTCCCCATACCACGCCGCCCGCCGCTTCAAGCACCGCCTGGCCTGCCGCCGTGTCCCATTCGGAAGTTGGGGTAAACCGCGGGTAAAGCTGGGCCTCCCCCCGCGCCAGCAGGCAGAATTTCAGTGAAGAGCCGACCGATACGTCCTGCGCCACCGCCATGCTGTCGCACAGCTCGGCCAGCGCGGCATGGCCGTGCGACCGGCTGGCGACGATCCGCAACGGACCGTTCGGCTCGACCCGGATCTGCCGTACACTGGTGACCTCGCCGTCGACCACCATCCCCGCGAACGCCCCGTCGGCATCGCCCCAGAACAGGTCCCCCGTCGCGGGCGCAAGCACCACACCCGAACGCGGTCGCCCGCCCTCGGTAAGGGCGATATTCACCGTGAACTCGCCGTTGCGCTTGATGAACTCCTTGGTCCCGTCGAGCGGATCCACCACGAAGAACGCCCCTTCGAGCGACGGCACGAACCCCGCCGCGACGCTTTCCTCGCCGAGCACGGGAATGCCGCTCTGCGCCAGGCGCTCGAGGATCACTGTCTCCGCCCGCTGGTCCGCCTCCGTCACCGGCGAGCCGTCGGTCTTCGCCTCCGCCGCGAAGTCGCGCGCATAGACGGCCATGATCTCCGCGGAAGCGTCGATCGCGGCGCGGATCATCAGGCTCGTCGTGGGGTCGGTCATGCGCGCACTCCGCCGGGGCACCTCCCGGCGCGCGAGGCTTTACGCGTCCCCCCAGGCAAAGTCCATGCATCCCACCGGGGGCGACCGTACATGACCACCGGTTCGGATTGCGGCACCAGGGCCGGTCCCGGTACCTCAGGCCGCGGGAACAACCGCGGTCTGGTAGAGGTGCCAAGTCGCGTGTCCGAGCACCGGCAGCACGACCAGCAGGCCGAGGAAAGCCGGCGCGAGGGCGAGGATCGTCGCCAAAGTCACCAGCACGCCCCAGCCGAGCATGGTGACGGGACTGGCCAGCACTCCCTTGATCGAGGTGATCACCGCCGTGACGAAGTCGATTTCGTTGTCGAGCAGCATTGGCATGGCGAACACGGTAGTAGCGAAAAGCACCAGCGCCAGCACGAGGCCGATCGCACTGCCGACGACCAGAAAGGTCACACCGCCAGGTGTCGAGACAACCGCCCCCAGGAACCTGTCGAGGTTAGCCGAAGCGGAGAAGCTCATGAACAGGGCGATCAACAGTCGCACCTGGTAGATCCATATCCACAGGATGAAGAGCACCACGAACGCCATCCAGCCGAGTTGACGCTCGCGCTGGTGAAACACCGTGAGCAGCACCGCTTTCCAGCTCAGCGGCTGCCCGCTGGCCAGGCGTCGGCTGACTTCATAGCACCCGGCAGCCACGAATGGTCCGATCAGCGGAAAGCCGATGGCGATCGGAATGATCATCCATGGCATGTCGTAGACGGCGAGGAAGGCGTAGATGGCCACGCCGCCGATCGCGTAGACGCCGCCGAAGAACAGCCCGTAGAGCGGCGCGCGAGCGAAGTCTCTCAATCCACGTCGCACAGCCTCGCCCACATCGCCGAACGTCACGGCCCGTAGCTTGGGCGCCCGTGGCACTGTCATGACGACATCCGACATCTCGAAACCCTCCCCGGCCCGTCTGTCCGCAGACAGACTAGCTCCTCAGAGGGGAGTTTTTCCAGCGGGCAACAGCCGCGCCCCCGCCGCGCCAGCTTGCAGAAAGGCGACGTCTGAAAACGAACCTACAGCCCAACCAGAAGGCCCCGGAAAGCACTCCGGGGCCTTCGGCGTTGGCTGGTACGGCATTTTCAGTGCTTCTGGTTGAATCCGCCACTGACGCTCTGGTCGGGATCGCGGTCACGCTTGTGCTCGCGCTCCATTTCGATCTTGCGAGCCGCCTCGTGCGCCCGCTCGGTCTTCTCGGCCTCTTCGTCGGTCGGCTTCAGGATTGCCCTGTCACCGATCCGGTTGTCCTTGTCGTTCACATCGCGGCCGAACTCATCCTGGTTGTCGTCGATCTGCTTGCCGCCGTATCGCGGCTGATCCTGATGCGTGTTCTGGTCCATGTTCCACTTCCCCGGCGCTCCGCGGCGCCGACTGGTTGGCTTGGCCCTCGCTCGGCATGAGCGCTCGGGCTGTGTCGGCCATGCTGCCGCCAGCATTCGCGCGGGTCGACAGGCCTCATGATCAACGCCCGAGGCAGTGGGCGGTTTCATCCGCTGGCGGCGTTGCGTTTTGCGTGCACCCATCACATTGTGCGCCAATAAGCACACGGGCCCGGTCAACGGGCAGGGGACTTCATGCACAAGATCATCGCCGCGCTCGACACAAAGCGCGCCGAAGCCCGCCTTGGCGGCGGCCAGCGCCGCATCGATGCCCAGCATGGCAAGGGCAAGCTCACCGCCCGCGAGCGCATCGAGGTGCTGCTCGATCCCGGCAGCTTCGAAGAGTACGACATGTTCGTCACCCACCGCGCGGTGGATTTCGGCATGGAGGAAACCATCATCCCCGGCGATGGCGTGGTCACCGGCTGGGGCACAATCAACGGCCGCCCCACCTACGTCTTCAGCCAGGATTTCACCGTCTTCGGCGGCTCGCTGAGCGAAACCCACGCCCAGAAGATCTGCAAGATCATGGACCTCGCGCTGCAGAACGGCGCGCCGGTTATCGGCCTCAACGATTCCGGCGGCGCCCGCATCCAGGAAGGCGTCGCGGCGCTCGGTGGCTACGCCGAAGTCTTCTGGCGCAATGTCCAGGCCTCGGGCGCCATCCCGCAGATCTCGGTGGTGATGGGCCCCACGGCCGGTGGCGCCGTCTATTCGCTCGCCATGACCGATTTCATCTACATGGTGAAGGACACGTCCTACATGTACGTCACCGGCCCGGACGTGGTGAAAACCGTCACTTCCGAGATCGTCACCCACGAAGAGCTCGGCGGCGCCTCGACCCACACCAAGGTATCGTCCGTCGCAGACGCCGCCTTCGACAACGACATCGAGACCCTGCTCGAAGTCCGCCGCCTCTTCGATTTCCTGCCCTTGAGCGCCTCGGCAAAACCCCCGGTCGTCGCCGTCCACGACAGCATCGACCGCGAGGAGCCGAGCCTCGACA
>JAEYYP010000376.1 GCA_023428425.1 Pseudomonadota bacterium | reverse complement strand
TTGGTGGCCCGAAGCGAGCATGTCTAGAACGCGTTCTGGCGTTTGGTGATCAGCGAGATCGGGGTCATCAGCACGATCTTGAGGTCGAGCCAGAGGGACCAGTTCTCGATGTAGTAGAGGTCGTGGTTGACGCGCTGCATGATCTTTTCGACCGTGTCGGTCTCGCCGCGCCAGCCGTGGACCTGGGCCCAGCCGGTCATGCCGGGCTTGACCCGGTGGCGGGCGAAGTAGCCCTCGACGGCGTCGTAGTAGAGCTTGTTGTCGGCCTTGGCGGCGAGCGCGTGCGGGCGCGGGCCGACGATGGAAAGCTCGCCCATCAGCACGTTGAAGAGCTGCGGCAGTTCGTCGATCGAGGTCTTGCGGATGAACTTTCCGACCCTGGTGACGCGCGGGTCGTCCTTGGTCACCAGCTTGCTCGCGGTGGCATCGAGCGTGTCGGTGCGCATCGAGCGGAACTTCCACATGTCGATGAGCTGGTTGTTGAAGCCGTGCCGCTTCTGGCGGAAGAACACCGGGCCAGGGCTGTCGAGCTTGATGGCGATGGCGGTGCCGATCATCACCGGCGACAACAGGACAAGCGCGGTGACGGCGACGAGCTTGTCGAAGGCCCACTTGAACACGAGGTTCCAGTCGGAGATCGGGCGATCGGCCATGTCGAAGACCGGGATGCCGCCGATGTAGCTGTAGGCCTTGCGGGTGAATTTCAGCTTGCTCATGTGCGCCGAGAGCCGAATGTCGACCGGCAGCACCCAGAGCTGGCGCAGCATGTCGAGAACGCGGTGCTCGGCGAAGAGCGGCATGGAGACGAGCACGAGGTCGACATGGGTGCGGCGGGCGAACTCGATCAGCTCGGCCACGCTGCCGAGCTTGGCCACGCTGGCGACGGATTCGGGTGAGCGGTCGTCGTTGCGATCATCGAAGAGGCCGATGAGCTGCATGTCGTCGCGGCCCAGCGTCTCGATGGAGGCGATGAGGGATTCCGCATCCTTGCCGCCACCGACAATGACGGTGCGGCGGCGGAACCTGCCGGCCTTTGTCCAGCGGGTAACCAAGAGGTGGAGCGCGGCGCGCCAGCCGAGGAGGGCGAGGAGGCCCACGATCCAGAAGGCGGCGATCCAGGAGCGGGACAGGGCTTCGCCGCGATCGAACAGCAGCACCAGCGCGCCGAGCACGACGAAGGCGGCTGTCCAGGCGGCGGCGACGCGGGCGAACTGCTGCAGGCGCAGGCGATACGACGCGACGCCGTGCATGCCCAGCTGCGTGACGAAAACCTCTGCAACCGCGACGAGGCCGAGCGTCGTGAAGGCGCTGAGCAGTGTATCGCCGCCGTTCAGGCCGAACACGACGAGGCCCGTGATGGTGAGCAGCGCGATCTCGGCTGCCTGGGCGATGCCGGTGAGGACGGTCGCCGAGTAGGCCCGGTCGTAGGGCTGGTCGGCCACCATGGCCGCGAGGTCGTTGAGGGCATTCGGCGCGGCGGGCGCGGCCGGATGCGCGACGTGGTCGAGGACAGCCTGCTTGGGATCGAGGTGGAACATGGGGTCGCGGGCTTTAGCGAGTGAGCGGGTTGGTGTGAGGGGCGACGCCGTAGCGGCGCTTGCGGCGGGCGGCGAGCGCCTCGCGATAGAGAGCCTCGATACGGTCCGTCATATGCGCCACGGAGAAGCCCGCACGGATATGGAGAAGGCGGAATTCGGCTTCCCGCGCAGCGGCGGCCGGGTCATCGAGGAAGCGCTGCATGGCGCGGCCAAGTGCGGGCGCGTCGGCGGCAGGTACCAGACTTGATGCCGTGGGGCCGAAGATTTCCTTGATGCCGCCGACATCGGTGGCGATGACCGGTCGGTTGGCGGATGCGGCCTCGAGGATTACGTAGGGCAGCGACTCGGCGAGCGAAGGGACCACTGCGCAGCGGCCGAGGTGCAGGGTCGGGCGGGCCGGCTTCACGCCGAGGAGGGTGACACGGGCTTCGAGCCCGAGGCCGGCGATCCGCGCTTTCACCGCGTCGAGGTCCGGACCGCTGCCCGCCATGACCAGGGTGGCGGGGCGACCGTCTGGGGCACGGAGGCCGGCGAGGGCATCGAGCAGGTAGTCGATCCCCTTCACCGCGCGGAACTCGCCGATGAAGACGAAATCGGCGGCGTCCGGGCACGGGCTGATCGGCTCGAATTCCTCCGGCGTCAGGCCATTGTGGATCACCGGGCCGGGGCAGCGCGGGGTGGCGATCTGGTCGATGTAGGCGGCCTGCGCGAACGCACTCTCGAAGACGATACCGTCGGTGGCGGCGGCGAGAAGGTGCTCGACCTGCCGAAAGGCGCGACCGGCGACGGAGTCGGGGGCGTAGTTCAGCACGCCGCCATGCGGAGTGTAGACGGCGACACGCGACCGGGCGCCGATCCGGGCGAGCCGGGCATTCAGCCCGCCCTTCGCGCCATGCCCGTGCAGGACGTCGACATGCAGCGCATCGGCGAGGCGGCGAACCTTGAACACCGAGACGATGTCGTCGACGTCGAACATGCGGGGGATCGGCAGCGAATGGATGCCGAGCGGAGCGAACGGGCGCAGGCGATCGAGCCGCTCCTCGCTCAGCGCATCGGTGTGGAGGCTGTCGGCGACGATGCCGACCTGATGGCCGCGTGCGGCCAGTTCGCGGGTCAGGTCCTGGACGTGACGGAACAGGCCGCCGACGGGGGCGCGAAGGATCTGCAGGATACGAAGTGGCTCGCTCATGCCCGAGGGCTTACGCGTAGGCCGGTTGCCGAATGCTTGCCAGCGTGGCTCTGGTTGAGGCGATGGTGAACGGAGTGTTGGCTACAGCCAGCGTTCCGAGATCACTATGGTGTCGCCGGGGAAGATCGGGAAGTCGAGGTTGACGGTGCCTTTCACCATCTCGTCGCCCTGGCGGCGATAGAGGATGGCCCTCGAGCGGTCGGCGGTATCGGAGAAGCCGCCGGCCGTGCTGATCGCGGCCCGGATGCTCATGCCGTAGACATAGGGGAACTGGCCGCCGTTCTTCACCGCACCCTGGATGTAGAATGGGCGATACGTCTCGATCTCGACGGCGACGCTCGGCTCGCGGATGTAGCCGGCGGCGAGGGCAGCGGTGATCGCTGCGGCGGCCATCTGGGTGGTCTTGCCGCGCACCTTGACGGCACCGATCAGGGGCAGTGCGAGGCTGCCGTTGTCGTCGACGCGGTAGCTCTTGGTGAGTTCGGCTTCGCCATAGACGGTGACGCGCACCACATCGCCGGTGTCGAGGGCGTAGGGGCCCTTGGTTTCGACAAGATAGGTCGCGGGCCGCGCATTGAGCGCGCAGGCGGAAACCGCCAGGGGCAACAGGAACACAACAAAGAACAAACGCAGCCAGCGCATGGCCTGACCTGAGACTCGGAACCGATCGGAGCCAGAGGATGCCGGTCCATGGTTAACATTTGGCTTAGAAGCCGTTGGCCGGATTGCAGTTTGCGCGGACGCTTAACCGAATGCTTACCACACTAGGGCAGGATTTGGATCAAGTTGCGTGAGTTTCGAGCTGTGCCATGAGTACCGATTATCAGCATGCCGACGATGACATGCGGATGGATGCCGGCGGATTGCTGCGTGCCGTATGGGCGCGCCTGCCGCGGATCGTGCTGGTCACGGTGCTGCTGCTGGCGGCCACATTTGCCATCCTGATGTTCGTGCCCAAGACCTACGAGAGTTCTGCCAGCCTGCTGGTCGAAGCGCGCGACAGTTCCTACACCCGCTCGGCGGCCGATACCGTGGGGTCCAGCGGCGGCGGCGGGGTGACGGCGGAAGCGCTGATCTCGAGCCAGATCGAGCTGATCAAGTCGCGCGACCTGCTGCTCGAAGTGGTGGACAGCCAGGCGCTCCGCTCGGTGCCCGAGTTCGCCGGGACCGGCTTCAATCCCGTCAACGCGGTGCTCTCCCTCATGGGGCGGAAGCCAGAGGCGCGCGGCCTCGACGATACCGTTCTCGCCAATCTTTCGGACCGCATGACGGTGATCCGCGAGCGCGACTCGGCGGTGATTTCGATCTTCGTCCGATCGGCCGATCCGGAGCTGGCGGCCAGCATCGCCAATGCCGTGGCGCAGGCGCATGTGTCGCGTCGGGCGGCGCAATCGGTGGCCGATACGACGGACGCCAAGATCTGGCTGCAAGGCGAGATCGACAAGCTGCGCACCAAGGTCAATGCGGCC
Organism: Pseudomonadota bacterium; assembly: GCA_023428425.1. GTDB lineage: Bacteria > Pseudomonadota > Alphaproteobacteria > Rhizobiales > Devosiaceae > Devosia_A. Next base: position 4,144 of record JAEYYP010000376.1, on the reverse strand, counting down.
GACAAGCGGGTGGCGGACTACAAGATCGAGAACGGCCTGTTCGTCGGCAGCAATGCCACGCCGGTGACCGACCAGGCGCTGTCGACGGTGACCCAGCAGATCGCCGACGCCCAGCAGAAGAAGAACGATGCGCTGTCGCGCGCCGAACTGATCCGCGGGCTGGTGAAATCCGGCCAGTCGCTCGACGGGGTTGCCGATGTGCGCAACTCGGTGGTGATTTCGAGCCTGCTGCAGACCAAGGCGAACCTCCAGGCCGAGCTTGCGCAGCGGTCCACGACCCTGCTCAGCGGCCATCCGACCATCAAGGCGCTGAAGGCACAGGTGGCCGAGCTCGACGCGCAGATTCGCGCCGAAAGCCGCAAGGTGGCCGACTCGCTCGAAGCGGAGGCCAAGGTCCAGGCCGACCTCGAGCAGAAGCTGCGCGATGAGCTAACCCGGGCGCAGGTTGCCTCGGGCGATGCGACGCAGGGCGGGGTAACACTCGATGGCCTGCAGCGCGAGGCCAAGGCACAGCGTGACCTGCTGGACACCTACCTCGTCCGCTTCAACGACGCAGAAGCCCGCTCGGTCGCGACATCGGCGCTGCCAGATGTGCGGGTCGTGACGGAGGCCGCGCCCTCGGCGGTGCCGAGTTCGCCCAAGACTGCCCTCATCCTCGGCGCGGTCGGGTTCGTGGCGTTGGTGCTGCAGGTCGGAGCGGTGCTGTTCGGCGAGCTGATGTCCGGCCGGGCCCTGGTCGAGCGGCGCGTCTATGCCGCGGTCGAAGAAGCCGTGATGGAAGAGCCGCGGCATGAGACGCACGCGGCCCCGGTCGAGATGCCCAAGCCCAGCGGTTCGCCGCGCGACGACCTCGGTCGCCTGTCCGAGGCGGTGAGCGGACGTCAACTGCGCACGGTGCTGCTGGCCAATGTCGGCGACCGCGACGAGGCGATCCAGGTTATCGACCGGCTGGTCGAGGACGCGCTCGCTGCTGGACTGAGTTGCGTCGTCGTCGATGCCGGCAGCGGTGACATCTCGCCGGTGCAGGGCCTTTCGGACCTGGCGGCGGACCGCTGCGACTATGGCGACGTTGTGCAGCGCGCGTCGGACGATCTCGCGGAGATCGCCTGGGGTCGGCTCGCGACAATCGACAGGCGCTCCGGACGGCCGGCAACGCTGGTCGAAGCGCTCGCCGACATCTATCATGTCGTCATCGTGGACACGGGCCGGGTGGGGATGGTGTCGAGCTTGCCGCTGTTTACCGACCTGCGGGCAGGGGTCGTGCTGATTGCTTCCGACATCGCGTCGGTGCAGTCGGTAGTCGCCGCGAGGGGAGACATCAAGGCGCTGGGCCTCGAAGTCGGGCGGGTTGTGATGCTGCCGACCGAGCGCGTCGCGGCGGTCGCGTAGCGGAGCGATGGGGGCGCTGCGCTACACGGCGATCGGCGCCGCGTTCGAACTCATCTGGGCGTCGCAGTTGTCGCGGCTGGTGCGGCGGCTGTCGAAGGCGCAGGGCGTGATCTTCACGCTCCACCGCGTGCTGCCGGACGATCCGGCGGATTTTTCGCCCAATGCCATCCTGCAGGTGAAGCCGGACTATCTCGACTTCGTCATCAGGCGCGTTCGGAAGCTCGGGCTGGACATCGTCGACATCGACGAAGCGATCCGCCGGGTCGAGAGCAACGAGCCATCGAAGAAGTTTGTCGTCTTCACCTTCGACGACGCCTATCGCGACAACCTGCGTTTCGCGCTGCCTGTGATGCGCCACAACCAAGCGCCGTTCACCCTCTACGTGCCAACCGCGCTGGTCGATGGGGTAGGGGAGGTGTGGTGGCAGGCGCTCGAAGATATCGTGGCGGGCCAGAACGCCCTCGCCGTGACGGACGCCGCCGGCGAGACCACTTACCTTCCCACCGCCACGCAGGATGAAAAGAATACCGCCTACGAGATGCTCTATCGCCGCATGCGTGCCATGCCGGAGCACGAGAGGGTCGCGCTGATCCGTGAACTGGCGAAGCAGTATGGGTTCGACCTCGAACGGCACTGCCGCGCGCTGATCATGGATTGGCCCGAGCTTCGCATCTTCGCGGCCGAGCAACTGTGCACCATCGGCGCCCACACCGTGCATCACTACGAGCTGGCGAAGCTGCCCGTCGCCGAGGCGCGAGTGGAGATCGATCAGTCGGTGAAGATCATCAAGGCGCAATTCGGCAAGGCGCCCGTGCATCTCAGCTACCCGATCGGTGGCCTGAGTTCCGCCGGGCCGCGCGAGTTCGGGCTCGCTCGCGACCTGGGGCTGCGCTCGGCGGTGACGACGCGGCCGGGCGGGCTCTACCCGCACCATCGCAACACCCTGCATGCCCTGCCAAGGGTGTCCCTGAACGGCCGGTTCCAGTCGAGGCGATACGTCGATGTCTTCGCCACGCCGGCCCTGTTCTCCCTTGTGGGCAAGTAGTCTAGGTATCAACTTCAACGTTTTCGAGTTTTCGATGTCCGACCTTATCGTTGACGGTGCGCACGCGGTAGCGGGCACCATCCGTCCCTCCGGCAACAAGAATGCCGTGCTTCCCATGCTTTGCGCGACTCTGCTGACAGAGGAGCCGGTGACGCTGACCAACGTCCCGGAGATCAGCGACATCGACAAGCTCGTCGAGTTCTTCCGCTCGAAGGGGTCTACGGTCAGTCGTGACCTGCCGGCGCAGACGCTGACCATCCAGCATGACTTTGCCGCCTTCGCGACCAGCGATGCGGAACTGCCGGTCGGTATCCGCGCCGCTGTGCTGCTGCTTGCGCCGGTGCTGACGCGATCGGAGTTCGTGGTCTTCGACACCGAGGCGAAGGGGTGTGCGCTGGGCGTGCGCGAGATCGATCCGCACCTCGAGATCCTCGAGCGGTTCGGCGGCGCTATCGCCGAAACGCGACCGTATCGGATCGAGCGGAGCGGCCGGCTCGAAGGGGCCGACCTGTGGCCCGACTACGCCTCGGTGACGGCAACCGAGACATTTGCGATGATCGCAGCGCTGGCACGCGGCACCTCGCACATGAACAACGCCGCATCCGAACCTCATGTTCAGGCGCTGTGCGACATGCTGGCGGCGATGGGAGCCGATATCGATGGGATCGGCACGTCCAAGCTGACGGTGCGCGGCGTCGAGCGGCTCAGCGGAACGACTGCCCGAGTGCCGGACGATCACCATGAGGTCGCGACGTTTCTCGCCATCGGCGCCGTCACCGGTGGGCGGCTGACCGTCGAGACCGACATGGGGCCGCACATGACGCTGATCCTGCGTCAACTGGGCAAGCTGGGGCTGCAGTTCGAGATCGATGGCAACTCGATCACCACCACTGGCTGGACACGGAAGATCACCGAGCCCTACACGGCCGAGATGCTGCCGAAGATCGAGGCGGCTCCCTGGCCCTACTTTCCGGCCGATCTCCTGCCGCATGCGGTTGGCATCGCGGTGGGCTGCGAGGGCGACATCATGTTCTGGAACAAGGTGTATGAAGGAGCGCTCGGCTGGAGCGCCGAGCTGCTGAAGTTCGGCGCGCGCGTCCACCTGTCCGATCCACACCGGCTCATCGTGTTCGGGGGCAACAAGCTGCGACCGGCGCAGGTCGAGGCGCCCTACATCATCCGCGTGGTGGTGGCGCTGCTCCTCGCGGCGATCCAGATTCCGGGGGAGTCGCGGATCAAGAATGCCGACCCCATCCGTCGCGCCTACCCGCACTTCGTCGAGAAGCTGACTTCCCTCGGCGCGCGGGTGCGCTGGGAATAGGCTCAGGTACGGTCGGGCTTCGACATCCAGCGGATGATCCAGCTTGCGGGGAAGAACCAGCACACTCCAGTGATCGCGAAGAACGCGATCAACAGGTACCACGGCTGTCCTTCGAGGAAGCTGGTGTAGAGCCAGAGCACCAGGCCCGAGTAGACGAACACCGAGCCGATGACGAAGAGCGTGCCGATAAGTTTGCGGGTGGACTGGGTCATCGCGTGGCCGTGATTGTCTGCGGCATCGGGGCCGTTGCACGGCCGATCGCAGGGGAGTAGTTCGGCGCGCAAAGGATATCATCTTGGCTCTGAGCGCAACTGCACAAACTGTCCCGGCCACGGCGAGCGAGGGCGACCGGCTGAAGCCGGTGCGCATCTGGCTCTACGCCATGGCGT
>JAEYYP010000316.1 GCA_023428425.1 Pseudomonadota bacterium | reverse complement strand
TGCTTTCGCTGGGATGACAGGTAGAGGGTGTTGCGACGGCGTAGTCCATTGGGCGCCTCTGCTGTCGGCTACCCTGCCCTACCCTGCCCGCCAGTTGGGCTTGCGTTTCAGGCGCATAACGAAGCCGATGACTTCGGCGACGGCCCTGAAGTGCTCGTTGGGGATGGTGTCGTCGATATCCATGCTGGCGTAGAGGGCGCGGGCGAGCGGCGGGTTCTCGACGATGGGGACGTCGTGCTCCTTCGCCAGTTCGCGGATGCGGAAGGCGATGGCGTCGGCACCCTTGGCGACACATTTGGGGGCAGCCATGTCGCGATCGTATTGCAGCGCCACCGCGAAGTGGGTCGGGTTGGTGATGACCACGGTGGCCTGCGGCACGGCGGCCATCATGCGCTTGCGGCTGCGCTCCATACGGATCTGCCGGACGCGGCCCTTGATCTTGGGATCGCCTTCCTGCTGCTTGTACTCGTCGCGGGTCTCCTGCACGGTCATCTTCAGCTTCTGCCACCAGCGGTTGCGCTGGTAGATGAAGTCGGCGATGGCGATGATTGTGATAATGGCCAGCACCGCGCCGAAAATCTTCATGGACATGTCCATGAACTCGCGCAGGATCATGCTGGGCTCGAGCAGGATCATGTTCTCGAGGCTGTCGATCTCCGGGGCGAGGACGAACCAAAGCACGCCGGAGATGATCGCCAGCTTCAGCAGACCCTTGACGAAATTGACCAGCGCCTCCTGCGAGAAGAGCCGCTTGGCGCCTTCGATGGGGTTGATCTTGCTGAACTTCGGCTTGATCGGCTCAACGGAGATGAGCGGCTCATGCTGCACCAGGTTGGCAGCGACGGCGAAGGCGGCGATGGCGAGCGAGGGTATAAGCGCGACGAGCAGGATCGTGCCCGACAGGTGCCCCCAGAACTGGTTCAGAGCCTGCGAACCGAGTTCGTATTTCTCGGCATTGTCCATGAGCAGGCGGAAGCTGTCGAACAGGCCCTGAGCGGTGGGAGTGGCCAGCATGCCGAAGGTGAGAGCCGAGCCCCCCAGGATGAACCAGTTGTTGACCTCCTGGGACTTCGCGACGTTGCCCTTCTCGTGGGCGTCGCGAAGCTTCTTTTCGGAAGGGTCTTCTGTCTTGCTGCTTTGTTCCGGGGCCTCGTCGCTCACGCAACGCCCCGCAACATGGCGAGCACGTTTTCATAGTGCATCAGATAGAGGCCCATCATCATCGAGAGCAGCAGCGCCATGAGAATTAGGCCGACGCCAACGGTTGCCGGCATGGCGAGGAAGAACACCTGGAGCTGCGGCATCAATCGGCTGAGGATGCCCATGCCAAGGTTGAACACGAGCCCGAAGACGATGAAGGGCGCCGACATCTGGACGCCGACGACGAAGGCGCCCGCCACCGACTCGACGATGGTGTTGGCGGCGTCGCCGAACATCAGCGGGTCGGTGACCTTGAAGATCATGTAGCTGTCGTGGATGGCGGAGATCGACACGTGGTGCAGGTCGGTCGCGAAGATCATGGCGATGCCGAGCATGGAGAGGAACGCGCCTATAAGCGCGCCCTGCACGCCGCCGTTCACCGGATCGGCAGCGACGGCCAACGACAGGCCGGACGTCGAAGCAATGATCGAACCGGCCACCTGGGTGCCCGAGACAGCCAGCCGCGCGATGGTGCCGATGATGAGGCCGATGGCGATCTCGTGGAGGACGAAGGCGATCATGGCCCAGACGTTGTCGGGCAACGGCGGCAATTGCGGGCTGACGAGCGGGTAGAGGACCAGTGTCAACGCAAGCGCAAAGGTCAGTCGCATGCGGGCCGGGATCGTCGTCTCCCCGAGCGCGGGCACCAGCATGAGGATGGAGCCGACGCGGGCGAAGATTAGGATGAAGAAGAACGCAGTGGCTGGCAGCCAGGCGAGCGAGATCATTCGTCAGCCGCCCACGACGATCATGTCGGCCAGCCTGACCATGTAGTTGCCGAGCAGCGCGCCCATGAACGGCAGGGTCAGCAGCATGACGATGAAGATCGTCAAAATCTTGGGCACGAAGACCAGCGTCTGTTCCTGGATCTGCGTCAGGGCCTGGAACAGCGCGACGACCACACCGACCACCAGCCCGGCGATGAGGATGGGGGCGCCGATGAGGATCATCACCCAGATGCCCTCACGGGCGATATCGAGAACCACTGCGCCTGTCATGGGCCTGTCCTAACGCGAGTCGCCGAGCCGTCAGATCGGCATGCGCATGATTTCCTCATATGCCGAGATGACGCGATCGCGGACGGCGACCATGGTGTTCATGGCGAGCTCGGTCTCGCTGATCGCGGTGACGACATCGACCATGTCGCCCCTGCCGTTGACGAGTTCCATCGCCTTGGCGTCGGAGACCCTGCCGCTGTCGACGACGCCCTGCACCGCCTCGCCCAGCATCTTGGCGAAATCGCCGGCGTCTGCGACCTGGTTGACGGCGGGCTTGCCCTGGTTGAGCAGCTTGGCCGCGTTGGCGTAGGCGCTGGTGGCGGCGCTGACGGGAAGTGCCATGGTTCAGATCCCCTCCTTAACCCTTGAGGACATCGAGCGTCGCGCCCAGCATCTGTCGGGTGACCGTGACGACGTTGAGGTTGGCCTCGTAGCTGCGCTGGGCCTGGCGCATGTCCATCGACTCAACCAACGAGTTGACGTTCGGATATTTCACGTAGCCGTTCGCATCGGCGGCCGGATGGCCCGGCTCGTAGCGCTCGGAGAAGTTCGACTGGTCGTAGGCGATGCGGCCGATGCGGACGGTCTCGCCGCCGATCTCTCGGTCCATCACCGACTTGAAGGTCGGAATCTTGCGCCGGTAGGGTTCCTCTTCCGGGGTCTTGCCGGCGGAGTCGGCGTTGGCGAGGTTTTCGGCGATGACGCGCATCCGCGCCGTCTGGGCGTGAAGCCCGGTGGCAGCGATCTTGAGCGAGGAGAGGAAGTCGTTCATCTGCGGCTACTCCATCAGGCCTGGCGGCCGAGCGCGGATTTGATGATGCGCAGCGAGCGCGTGTAGACGGCGGTGATGGTCTGGTAGTCGAGCTGGTTGGAGGCGACCTTCATCATCTCGTCCTCGAGCGTGACGCCGTTCCCCTCGGGGGTGATCTCGAAGTTGTTCATGTCGCGGGCCCCGAACCCATCGCCGCCGGTGCCGGCCACCGTGATATGGGTCGGCTGGGTGGCGAGGGTGGCGATCTTCGCGGTCGAGAGGCTCCTCATGTGCTCCTCGAAGCCAAAGGCCTTGAGGTCGCGGCCACGGTAGCCGGGCGTCTCGGCGTTGGCGACGTTCTCGGCGAGCAGGCTCTGGCGAGCCTGGTGCCACTTCATCTTTTCGGTGAGCGCGCTGAGG
>JAEYYP010000202.1 GCA_023428425.1 Pseudomonadota bacterium | reverse complement strand
CGCGCATCACGGCGACTACTTCGCCACCGAACCCGAACTCGCCATCGTCGAGGCGCTGAAGCGCAAATGAGCACCGTCATCATCATCGATTACGGCTCGGGCAACCTCCGCTCGGCCGCGAAGGCCTTCGAACGCGCCGCCCGCGAGGCCGGCACCGGGCACGAGATCGTCGTCACCGACGATGTCGAGGCCGTCCGTCGCGCCGAGCGTATCGTGCTGCCCGGTGTCGGCGCCTTTGCCGATTGCCGCGCCGGCCTCGATGCGGTTACCGGCATGGTCGAGGTGCTCGAAGATCGCGTTATCCGCGGCGGCGTGCCGTTCCTCGGCATCTGCGTCGGCATGCAGCTGATGGCCACCGAGGGCCGCGAGAAGGCCATTACCCGCGGCCTCGGCTGGATCCCCGGCGCCGTCGTCCGCATCGAGCCGGAAGGCGACCTGAAGGTGCCGCACATGGGCTGGAACACGCTCACCATCGAGCGGCCGCACCCGGTCCTCGCCGGCATCCCGGATGGCGAAGCCGGCCTCCACGCCTATTTCGTCCACTCCTACCACCTTCAGACCGACCGTCCGGAAACGCTGCTCGCCACTACCTCATACGGGCAGAAGCTCACCGCCATCGTCGGCCGCGACAACATGGTCGGCACCCAGTTCCACCCCGAAAAGAGCCAGACACTCGGCCTGGCGCTGATCGGCAACTTCCTGAGGTGGAAGCCATGAGTGGATTCGTTGTGACGCCCCCTCCACCATGCTGCGCATGGTCCCCCTCCCCCGCTACGCGGTGGAGGAGCCCCGCGACCTCGGCGTTTGACGCTATTTGCGAGGCGCTGACCTGGCCGTGCTCCTCCACCGCTTCAGCGGGGGAGGGGGACCAGCCGCAGGCTGGTGGAGGGGGCGTCAACCTCCTCTGCGCTTCTGGAGCCACGCCATGATCCTCTTCCCCGCCATCGACCTGAAGGACGGCCAGTGCGTGCGCCTGAAGCTGGGCGACATGAACGAGGCCACCGTCTTCAACGACGATCCGGCCGCGCAGGCGAAGAGCTTCGAGGACCAGGGATTCGAATACCTGCACGTCGTCGATCTCAACGGCGCCTTCGCCGGTGAGAGCGTCAACGGCGGCGCCGTGGAAGCCATTCTCAAGACCGTGAAATTCCCGGTCCAGCTCGGCGGCGGCATCCGCTCGATTGCCCATATCGAGGCCTGGCTCGCCCGCGGACTCAGCCGCGTCATCCTCGGCACCATCGCCGTGCGCGATCCGGCACTGGTCCGCGAGGCCGCCCGGAAATTCCCCGGCAGGGTCGCCGTCGGCATCGATGCGCGCGGCGGCAAGGTGGCCGTCGAAGGCTGGGCCGAAACCTCCGAACTCAGCGCCATCGAGCTCGGCCAGCGCTTCGAGGGTGCCGGCGTCGCCGCCATCATCTACACCGACATCGACCGCGACGGCGTGCTCACCGGCATCAACTGGCCCTCGACGCTGGAACTGGCGCGGGCGGTCAGCATCCCCGTCATAGCCTCGGGCGGGCTCGCCTCGATGGACGACATCCGCACCATGACGCGCCCCGAATACGCCATCCTCGAAGGCGCCATTTCCGGCCGCGCCCTCTATGACGGCCGGATCGATCCGCGCGAGGCGCTGGACCTGCTCAGGCAGGCGAGGCCGGCGTGACCACGCCGCCCTTCCCGTGGTGGCCCTACTGGATCGCCTTCGTGGCGATCATCCTCGGCGCCATGGCCCCGATCGGCATCACGCTCTATGCGGCGAACACCGCGCAGGACCTCGGCTGCACGATCACCGATGGCCGGCTCGACCCCTGCCTCGTCGATGGCGTCGACAAGGCAGCCGAATTGCAGGGGATGGCGGGCAGCTTCATCTATGCGCTGATAACCTGGCCGGCCGGCATTCTCCTCGCCTGCGTCTGGCTCGGTATCCTGTGGCTCCACCGCAAGCGCTGGAGCCGGAAGGCAGGCTTCGATGACTAGGCTCCGCAACCGCCCGGTGCTGATCCGCAAGGTGCAGTTCCGCTGGTACGCCCTGGCGCTGCTGCCCATCGCCGGGCTGCTCTGGCTCGGCCTCAGCCGTATGCTGCCGCCCGAAGTGACCCTCCTCGCCCTCTTCGCCTTCGTGTTCTGGCTCACCAGCCTCGCAGGCGCCATCTGGACCACGCTCAGGCAGCCCAAGGAGCCTAAGCCATGACCCTGAAGACCCGCATCATCCCCTGCCTCGACGTCAAGGACGGCCGCGTGGTGAAGGGCGTGCAGTTTGTTGACCTGCGTGACGCGGGCGATCCGGTGGAAGCCGCCATCGCCTATGATGCGGCCGGCGCCGACGAGCTCACCTTCCTCGACATCACCGCCAGCCACGAGAACCGCGACACCATCTTCGACGTGGTCGCCCGCACAGCCGAGCACTGCTTCATGCCGGTGACGGTGGGCGGTGGCGTGCGTCGCCTCGAGGATATCCGCAAGCTGCTGCTGGCCGGCGCCGACAAGGTGGCGATCAACTCGGCCGCCGTCTCCGATCCCGACTTCATCTCGCGCGCCGCCGACAAGTTCGGCGACCAGTGCATCGTCGTCTCGGTCGACGCGCGCAAGCGCCAGACCCAGGCGCCCGGACTCGACAACCGCGACGAGTGGGAAATCTTCACCCACGGCGGCCGCAATGCCACGGGCATCGACGCCGTCGAGTTCGCGGCGAAAATGGTCGAGCGGGGGGCGGGCGAGCTGCTCGTCACCTCGATGGATCGCGACGGCACCAAGTCAGGGTTCGACCTCAAGCTGACCCGCGCCATCGCCGATTCCGTGCATGTGCCGGTCATCGCGTCGGGCGGTGTGGGCACGCTGCAGCATCTCGTCGATGGCGTCGAGAAGGGGCACGCGAGCGCGGTGCTCGCCGCCTCGATCTTCCACTTCGGCACGTATTCGATCCCGGAAGCGAAGGACTACATGGCCAAGGCCGGCCTCGCGATGCGGCTCGACTAACGTTTTTTTGCTGGAGACCGCGTTCTCCGCCCCGCGGATTCCCCTCCCCTCGACGGGGAGGGGAGAAGTGGATGGCGCGGGCTCACTCCGCCATCCGCCAAATGGCGCTCAAGGTGCCGGTGTTTTGTCCGGGTAGAGGCAGATGTCGTTGATGAGGCAGCGCCAGCATTCGGGCTTGCGGGCTTTGCAGACGTAGCGGCCATGCAGGATCAGCCAATGGTGCGCGTGCATCAGGTATTCGGATGGGATGACGCGCAGCAAATCTTCTTCGACGGCGAGCGGCGTCGCGCCGTGCGAGAGGCCGACGCGATTGGCGACGCGGAAGACGTGCGTATCGACGGCAATGGTCGGGTGCCGGAATGCGATGTTCATCACCACGTTCGCGGTTTTGCGGCCGACGCCCGGTAGCGATTCAAG
>JAEYYP010000109.1 GCA_023428425.1 Pseudomonadota bacterium | reverse complement strand
ATCACACCCCCCCCCGGCCCGGGGCGGGGCCGCTGGCCGCCGGAGAGCTGGCCGGGGCGACGATCACCATAGCCCGAAAGCCGCACCATCTCCAGCGCGGCCTCGGCGGCCCGGTAGCGCTCCGTCTTGTCGACCTTGCGCAGCATGAGGGAGAAGGCGACGTTGTCGCGCACGTTCATGTGCGGGAACAGCGCGTAGTCCTGGAAGACTGTGTTGACGTTGCGCCGATAGGGCGGCACGCCCTCGACGGCCTCACCGAAGATCGCGATGCGGCCGGAGGTCGGCTGCTCGAAGCCGGCGATCAGCCGGAGGCACGTGGTCTTGCCGGAGCCCGACGGGCCCAGCATGGCGAAGAACTCGCCCGGCGCCACACTGAGGTCGACCCCGTCCATGGCCCGCACGCTGCCGAAATGGCGCGACACATCTTGCAGCGAGACTGCGGTCGTCATGGCGTTCTCGACGATCGGAGAAGAAGAGGACGAGGGCGCAGCCGAAGCCGGGCCCTCGGGATGGCCTAGCGTCCGCCGATCACGCCGACATAGTCGGAGACCCAGCGGTAGTAGGGGACGCATTCGCCGCTCTCGCACTTGGCGACCGGCGTGCGCCAGAAGCGGATCTGCTCGAAGTTGTCGCCACCATTGTTCGCACAGCCGGTATCGCCGAGCAGTTCATTGCCGGTGCAGGCGGCAGGGACCGACGGCACGGTGCCGAACCAGGCCGATACGTCGCCCTGCACCTTGGGCGAGAGCGAGTGCTCCATCCACATGTAGGCGCAATTCGGGTGCGGGCTGTCGACATGCAGCATGGTGGTGTCGGCCCAGCCGGTGATGCCTTCCTCGGGGAAGGTCGACGCGACGGGGGCACCCTCGGCCTTCAGCACGTTGACCATGAACGGCCACGACGAGGACGCGACCACGCCTTCGTTCTTGAAGTCATCCATCTGGATGAAGGCGTCGTGCCAGTAGCGGCCGACGAGGGTGCGCTGCACGCGCAGCAGGTCGAGCGCCGCGGCGTACTGCTCCTCGTTGAGGGCGTAGGGGTCGGTGATGCCGAGTTCCGGCTTGTGCTTCATCAGGTAGAGCGCGGCGTCCGCCACGTAGATCGGGCCGTCATAGGCCTGCACCCGACCCTTGTTGGTCTTGCCGTCGGGGAGGTCCATTTCCTCGAAGACGACGTTCCAGCTGGTGGGCGGCGTGTCACCGAACACGTCGGTGTTGTACATCAGCACGTTGGCGCCCCAGACATAGGGGGTGCCGTAATGGACGCCGTCCACCGTATGCCAGGCGGCGCTTTCGAGGCGCGGATCGAGGGTCGACCACGAGGGGATCAGCGATGTGTTGATCGGCTGGACGCGCTTGCCGGCGATGAGGCGGAGCGAGGCGTCGCCGGAGGCGGTGACGAGGTCGAAGCCGCCCTCGTTCATCAGCGCCACCATTTCGTCCGAGGTGGCGGCTGTCTTCACCGAGACCTTGCAGCCCGTATCGGCCTCGAACTTGGTGACCCAGTCGAAGGCCGGGTCGGTCTCGCCGCGCTCGATATAGCCGGCCCACGCCACGATCGACACTTCGCCCTCGCCGGCGCCGAGCGATTGCAGCATGTCCTGCGCCATCACCTGGCCGCCGAGGGCGACAACCATGGTCAAGGCGGTGCACGTCCGGAACACTCTAGTCTTGAGAATGGATTTCATCGTTTGCTCCCTGCATGGGCCACGCTCCCAAAGCGCATCCGGCCCTCGAACGGGACGGTATCGGACCGATGAACATTCGCAAATTCATTCGGCAGAAGGGAGCTATCGGAAAAACCGATAGCTGAGGCTCTGGCGGCAGCCGGATGAGGGGTGGTTTCAGGTTCCACTTGGTCGCTGTCGTGCAGTCGACGACCCCTTATCCGTCCTTCGGGCACCTTCTCCCACAACAAGGGTACAAGGCGAACCGGGGACCGCGGAGCCCGGTAGCTATCGCTCCGCTGAGGTTCTCCCGCGCGAAAGGTGCTGCTGCTGGGCGAGGCCGATGAAGTCGCGGGCCGCCTGCGTCAGCCCGCTGCCGCGACGCCAGACCATGCCGACCTGCACGACCGGCAGGGCGCCGGAGACATCGCGGCTCTCGATGCGATCGCCTTCGAGCGACCAGGGGCGGTAGACCAGATCGGGCAGCAGCGCGATGCCCGCGCCAGTGGCGACGAGGCTGCGCACGGCCTCGACCGAACGGGTGCGGAAGGCGACGTTGGGCCGGGCGCTGAAGGCGGCGAGCAGCTTGCCGGTGTTCTCCTCGGTTTCATCGACGGTGAGCATGATCAGCGGCTCGGGGACGATGTCTGAGACCGAAATGATGTCGGCCCCGGCCAGCCGATGTCCGAGGGGCAGCCAGAGGCGGTAGGGCGAGGTTTCGAAAATCTCCGCCTGCAAGGCCACGCGGTCGCGCAGGTTGGAGATGACCATCACGGCGACGTCGAGCTCGCCACCGATCAGCAGGTGTTCGAGATAGTCGCCATTGTCCTCGATGGCAGTGACGTTGACGTCGGGATTGGCGCGACGATAGCGGGCGAGCAGGTCGGACAGCACATAGCCCGCCACCAGCGAGGTGACGCCAAGCTGCAAGCTGCCGGTGGCGGGGGCTGCCGCCGCCGAGAAGCTCCGACGCGCGTCCGACACGCTGGCGAGGATGCGGGTGGCATGGCGGTAGAACTGATGGCCGCGATGCGTGATAGCGAGCCCGCGCCGGTGCCGCTCGAACAGCGTGACGCCGAGATCGGTCTCGAGCTCCTTGATCGCCTCGGTCACCGCAGACTGGCTGATCGACAGCGCCTGCGCCGCCGCCGAGACGGTGCCCTCCTCGGCCACCGAGATGAAATACTGCAGTTGCCGCAGCGTGAACGCCATCGCCCTCGTGATCCCCGGCCGCCGAGACGCGCCGGCTCCAGTTGAGCACGAAACGCCGGTGGCGGGGAGGGCAGGGGTACCTCGGATTGTTGAGAGCGCTGGCCTGAGCCTCGGTCTTCTCGATCGTCGTCAGCCGGCCGGCCAGGCGCTCACGGCGATATCAGTCAGTTCGCAGGCTGCTTGATCTTGCCCAGGTAAACCGATTTCACTACCGTGAAACCGCGCTTCGTCCGTCGGGTCACATTTCCATCATGCGTATCGGTTTCGAGCTGCCGCCACAGCAGCGGGTCTATGGCGGCTTCTTCATCTATTCGTTCTGCATGGGGAGCCTGCCGCCCCGCCTGCCCGACATCCAGCGGGCGATGGGGGTCGAGGAAGGGGCGCTCGGCTTCGGGCTTATCGGCGCCGCGGTCGGTACCCTGATCTCGCTGAGCTTCGCGGGGCCGTGGCTCGAGAAGTTCGGCTACCGCCGGTCGATCCTGACGCTGATCCCGCTGCTGGCGCTGTTCTACGCCATCGCCAGCTTCGCCACCGGGCCGCTCGCCTTCTTCGCGCTGCTGCTGCCGGTCGGGCTCGTCATCGGCGGCATCGAGATCATCCTCAACCTCGAGGCGGACCGGACAGAGCACCAGATCGGCCACCGGATCATGAACCGGGCGCACGCCTTCTGGAGTTTTGGCTTCTTTTCCGCCGGCATCATCTCGGCCGGCATCGCGCAGACCGGGCTCGAGGTGCACCTGCACCTGCTGCTGATGGTGCCGGTGGTGATCGCCGGGGTGGCGATGCTGCTCGGCCGCTTCGACCCCGCACCGCACCGCACCGGCGGTTCGACCGATGAGACGAAGGGCTTTGCCTGGCCGACCGGCGCCGTGCTGATTCTCGTGATCGTCACGCTCTCCGCGATGATCATGGAGGGCGCCGGCATCGACTGGTCGGCCATCTACATGCGCGACGAGTTCCAGGTGACGCCGTTCCTCGCCGGGTTCGCGGTGGCGATCGGCGCCTTCATGCAGGCGGTGACGCGCTTCTTCGTCGATCCGTTTGTCGAGCGCTACAGCCCGACGATCGTGTCGCGGGTGCTGCTCTCCATCCTGCTGGTGGGCACGCTGCTCGTCTTCTTCGCTACCGCGGACTGGATGGCACTGCTCGGTTTCGCGCTCTGCGGTGTCGGCACCTCGGCGATTTTCCCGCTCGCCATGTCGGCCGCCGCGCAACGTACCGACCGGCCGGCGGCGACCAATGTCGCGGCACTGGCCCAGACCAGCTTCACCGCCTTCCTGCTCGGGCCGCCGCTGCTGGGCTACATAGCCGAGCATTTCGGCATCCGCTGGAGCTTCGGCATCGGCATCCCGCTCATCATCCTCAGCCTCATTTTCGCCGACGCCCTGGGCAAGAAGCCCATCCGGCACGAGATAGATTGATCCACATGTTCACGCTCAAACCGCACCAGCGGGTCTATGGCATCTTCTTCGTCTTCGCCCTCTCTATGGGGGCACTGCTGTCGCGCCTACCCGACCTTCAGCATTCGCTCGGCCTGACCGAGGGTCAGCTCGGCCTGCTGCTGATCTCGATGTCGGTGGGGGCGCTGGTGGGCCTGACCTTCTCGAGCCCGCTGATCGAGCGCTACGGGGCGCGGACCACGGCCTTCGTCACCGTGTTCGGTGCGTCGGCGATGTATGCCATCGTGCCATGGATTCCGTCGGCCATTCTGCTGGCGCCGGTGTTCTTCGTCGCAGGACTGTTCGCCGGGGCGCTGGAGATCAATGTCAATCTCGAGACCGACCGCCACGAGGCGCAACTGGGCACCCGCATCATGAGCCGGGCCCACGGCATGTGGAGCCTCGGCTTCTTCGTCACGGCCTTCATTTCGGCCGGCGTCCGGCAACTGGGCGTATCGATCCACGTCCACACCTTCGTGGCGCTGCTCGTCGTGCTGGTGTTCGGCTTTCTTGTGTTCTCCAAGATCGAGAATGCGCCGAAGCGGGCCGACAGCCACGAGGGCAAGATGCCGCTCGTCGCCTTCCCGACCATCGGCCTGCTGCCGCTGTGCCTGATCGGTGCCGCGCCGTTGCTGGTGGAGGGCGCCGGCATCGACTGGTCGGCCATCTACATGCGCGATGTGTTCGCGGTGGAGCCGTTCATCGGCGGGCTGTCGATCACCATCTTCTCGCTGTTCATGGCGCTGGCCCGCCTCTACATGGACCCGGTGGTCGAGCGCTTCAGCCCGCGCATCGTTGCTGGTGGCCTGCTCGCCATCGCGGCGATCGGCCTGGTGCTGGTGGGGGTTGCCTGGCATCCCTATGTGGCGCTGTTCGGCTTCATGCTTATGGGTCTGGGCTGTTCGTCGGTCTATCCGATCGCTGTGTCCGCCGCCGCGCAGCGGACCGACCGGCCGGCTTCGGTGAACGTCGCGTCGCTGGGGCAGATGACGTTCGTGGTGTTCTTCCTCGGGCCGCCGCTGCTCGGCTTCGTGGCCGAGAGTTTTGGCATCCGCATGTCCTACTTCGTCGGCGTGCCGCTGATCCTCGCGGCGCTGCTGGCCGTGGGCGCGCTGTCGGTGCGCCCGGGTCCGGTCCTGTCCGAGCCGGAGCCGGCGACACCTCATGGCTGACCTGCCGCAGATCGTTGATCTGCGGCAATCGCCGACGGCACTGCGGGTGCAGCGCGGGGTGATGCGCTTCCTGCGCGCCGCCCATGACTTCTGCTGCTTCGCCGAGGTGCCGCTGGCCAACGGGCGGCGCGCCGACGTGCTGGCGCTGGGGCCGAAGGGCGAGATCTGGATCGTCGAGATCAAGTCCTCGCTGATCGACTACCAGATCGACCGCAAGTGGCCGCACTACAAGGAGTTCTGCGACCGCTTCTTTTTCGCCAAGCCGCCCGAACTCGACCCTGACATCTTTCCGGCCGAGGAAGGACTGATTGCCGCCGATGGGCATGATGGCGCGATACTGCGGATGGCGCCGGAGGATCCGCTTCCGCCGGCCCGCCGGAAGGCCCTGCTGCTGAAGCTCGCGCGGCTGGGGGCCGACCGGATCCACACGTTGATGGATCCGATCGACAATTGACCTCGGACGGCGACCTCACGACCGAAGTGGTGCGCGACCTCCCCGGCTTCCTCGCCCTGCGCGACGAGTGGGAGGACCTGCGGTCCAGAGCGCGCTTCGCGACGGTGTCCCTGTCACACAAGTGGCTGAGGCTGAGCTGGGAGCAGCACTGGCGGCGCTTCCCCAACCAGTTGCGCATCGTGCTGGTCCGCGAGAAGGGGCGCCTCGTGATGGCCGGGGCCTTCGCGGTCTACCTGTTTCGCGGCTGGCCCGCCGTTCATTTCCTCGATTCCGGCACTCCGCAAACCAATGACGTGCTCTATGTCGGCTCTGGCGACGTCATCGCGCGGGGGAAACTGTTGCTGACGGCGCTGCGGCGCTCGCTGCCATTTCCGATGACGTTGCGCGCCGGGCGCCTGCGCGACGACAGCCCGCTGATGTCGGCGGCCGTCGCGCTGGGATGGCGAACCAGGACGCGGCAGCGCACCATAGCGGCGACGCTCGAGCTGAATGACCACGCGGACTTCGAGGCGTACCTGCAATCAATGTCGAGCAAGACCCGCAGCGGGCACCGGCGTCACTTGCGGCAATTGATGGAGCTCGATCGGTTCAGCTATCGTCGCGAGACCGGCGAGGATCGCTTCACCACACTGGCGTGGTTGCTCGATCGGAAGCGCGAGTGGCTGGAGCGCAAGGGCCTCAGCGCCGACTGGCTCAAGAACCGCAGCTTCGATCGGTTCGCCGATGCGCTGCTGCGCGGCGACGACGCGCCGGACTTCTGGGTGCTGGCCATGCGAACCGGAGATCGCATCATCGCGGCCAAGCTCTGCTTCGTGGAGCGTGAAACGCTGAACTACTCCAAGATCACGCACGATCCCGAGTTCGACCGCTTGTCGCCTGGCTTCACGGCCAATGTGCTCATGGTCCGCGAGGCTTACGCCGCGGGCCTCTCCCGCATCGACATGGGGCACGGCAATTTCGACACCAAGAGCCGCCTGACCAAGCGAACCTACGAGGTCATGCTGGCCCGGATCGAGATGCGCTGACGTCGTCGCTCACTCGCCGCCCGGCTCGCCGTGTACCGCTACCGGGCCGGCCTGCGTCTTCATCGGCAGGGGAGGCGCTACCGGGCCGGTGCCGGCGAGCGTCGCCTTGAGCGACTCCATGACGGCGCGGCGCCAGGCGTCGTCTGGGGCGTTCTGGAGTTGCTGGCTGAGATCGATGATGAAGCTCGCATAGGCGTTGTGCCAATCGGACGTGACCTGGGTCAGGTCGACACGGCGCTGCGGCGGAGCGACCGCGGCAGCGATGCCTTCGGCGCGGAGCTCGAAGTAGTCGTCGAGCAGCGGCAGAATGACCTGGTCGCTGGCGAGGCCATCATCGTGCATCAGCGCCGCCTTGAGCGCGGCGCGCTCCTCGTCCTCGCCGTGGGTGAGGAAGATCGCGCCATGTGCCGGCAGGCGCTTCGTGATCCACTCGACCAACTCGGTATGGTCGGCATGGGCCGAATAGTTGCCGAGGCTGCGGATACGGGCGCGGACCGGCACCAGCTCTGAATGAATGCGCACTTCCCTGGCGCCCGACTGGATGATCTGGCCCAGCGTGCCCGGCGCCTGGTAGCCGACGAACAGCACGGTGGCATTCGAACGCGGCAGGTTGTTGCGCAGGTGGTGCTTGATCCGCCCGGCCTCGGCCATGCCGGAGGCCGACATGATGATGGCGCCGCCGCGGATGGAGTTGATCGCCTTGCTGTCGTCGACGCCTTCGATGATGCGGAAGCGCGGATCGTTGAAGAGCGCGTCGGCGGAAAGCTCCACGTCGTCGAACATGGCGGCGTGCTGGCGATAGACCGACGTCACCCGCGAGGCGAGCGGGCTATCGAGGAAGACGAGGCTGGGCGAGATCTCCCCGTCGCGGATGAGGAGGCCGATATCGTGCAGCAACTCCTGGCTGCGCTCGACGGCGAAGGTGGGGATGATCAGGTTGCCGCCACGCTCCAGCGCCTCGTTGATCTCGGCCTTGAGCTGCTGGCGGCGCTCATCGAGCGTGTAGTCCTGCCGGTCGCGCCCGCCATAGGTGGATTCGGCGAGGATGTAGTCGAAGCCGGCCGGGGCGTCGGGATTGTTGTAGAACACCTTCTCGTCGGGCCCGAGGTCGCCGGAGAACAGGATGCGGACCGTCTTGTCGCCATCCTTCACCTCGACCTCGATGGAGGCCGAGCCGAGGATGTGCCCGGCGTTCCAGTAGCGGGCGCGCACCCCTGGGCCCGGCTCGATCCATTGGCCGTACGCGACGCTGCGGCGATGCTGCAGCACCTCGGTGGCGTCTTCCATGACGTAGAGCGGCTTGAACGGCTCCTCACCCCGGCGCGCCCGCTTCTTGGTCTCACGCTCTGCCTCCGATTCCTGGATGCCGGCGGCGTCGGGCAGCAAGTATTCGAGCAAGCCGGAAGTCGGCTCGGTGGCCCAGACGGGCTTGCGATACCCCAGGTGCGCGAGGCGCGGCAGCAGCCCGGCATGGTCGATGTGCGCGTGGGTGAGCAGCACGTAGTCGACCCGCTTCGGATCGAAGGGGAAAGGCTTGTAGTTGAGGTCGCGGACCGTCTTGTTACCCTGGAACATGCCGCAGTCGACAAGGAACTGACCGCCGGCATGCACCACGCGGTAGCAGGAGCCGGTGACGGTACCCGCCGCTCCGTGAAAGTGTAGCGTGACGGTCATCGGCGGCTCCCGGGGGTGTTCTTGTGCGCCCGAACCTAGTCGCCGTTGGCGGAGCGATCAAGGAAGCGGGGTCGTATGCGGACCCTATTTGGGCGCGCGCTTGGCGAGGATGCGCTGCAGGGTGCGGCGGTGCATGTTGAGGCGGCGGGCCGTTTCCGAGACGTTGCGGTCGCACAACTCGTAGACGCGCTGGATGTGCTCCCAGCGGACCCGGTCGGCCGACATCGGATTCTCGGGCGGCTCGGGTGCGGTGTCGCCGGTGGCGAGGAGGGCGTTGATGACATCCTCGGCATCGGCGGGCTTGGACAGATAGTCCACGGCGCCGAGCTTCACCGCGGTGACGGCGGTGGCGATGTTGCCGTAGCCGGTGAGCACCACGGCGCGGGCATCCTCGCGCTTCTGGTGCAGGGCCGCGACGACGTCGAGGCCGTTGCCATCCTCGAGGCGCAGGTCGACCACGGCGAAGGCCGGCGCGTGCTCGGCCACGGCGGCAAGGCCACCCGCCACCGTATCGGCGCTGCGCACTTCGAAGCCGCGTTTCTCCATCGCCCGTTCGAGCCGGGTGAGAAAGGTCTTGTCGTCGTCGACCAGGAGCAGGCTGCGGTCGCCAGCCAGAAGTTCATCAACTGTGCTCATTGCAGTGCCTCATGTAAGGCGTTTGCGCCACATTGTCATCCCACGGCGCCACTCACGAAGCCTCGATGGCAGCACGCGGCCATACAACCCGGACGCGGGCATGACCATCGGCCTGTGCGTTCTCGAAACGGATGCGGGCGCCGGTGCGCTCAAGCAGCGTCTTGGCGATGAAGATGCCGAGGCCGAGGCCTCCCGGCTCAGCGCCCTCGGCGTTGCGGGGGCGGGTGGTGAGGTAGGGCTCGCCCAGCCGGGCGATGAGGTCGGCCGGAAAGCCCGGTCCGTCGTCGGTAATCGTCACGGTGAGCGCGGCCTTGTCCCAGCTCGCATCGATCAGGACCGCATCTTCCGCGAACTGGGCAGCATTCTCGATGAGATTGCCGAGGCCATAGAGCAGCCCGGCATTGCGCTTGATGACCGGCTCGGGGCCGGCCGCCTTGTCGGTGCGGATGGAGATCGACTTCTCGCCGCTTTCGAGCGGGGTGATGAGTTCGGCGAGCAGCTCGTGCACCGGCACCGCGGCGAAGGGGTCGCCCGGAGTCTCGCGGAGGGAGCGCAGCTTCACCAGGATTTCGCGGCAGCGCTGCGCCTGGCCGATGATGAGCGCGATGTCGTCGCGCACCGGCCCCTCGGGCACCTCGTCGCGGATTTCCCGGGCCGCCAGCAGGATGGTGGAGAGCGGCGTGCCGAGCTCGTGCGCGGCTGCAGCGGCTAGGCCATCGAGCGCGCTGAGCTGTTCGTGGCGGGACAGCGCCAGCTCGGTAGCCGCCAGCGCGTCCGACAGCTGCCGCGCCTCGTGCGCCACCCGGTTGGTGTAGGCGGCGATGAATACCGTGCCGCAGACGATGGAGACCCAGATGCCGATGACATAGACGCGATCGAAGGCCAGCGTGCTGCCGGGCACCCAGGGCAGATCGAGGTGGAAGACGCTGAGCAGCGAGGCCAGCATCACCGCCAGGGCGGCAAGGATCGAGGTGGAACGCTGCGGCAGCGTGGTCGCGGACACCGAAACGGGTGCAAGGAGCAGCAGCGAGAACGGGTTCTGCAGCCCGCCGGTAAGGGCCAGGAGGCCGCTGAGCTGGCAGAGGTCCCAAGCCAGTTGCAGCGTCGCTACCGCCGAGGTCGGGCGATAGCCCTCGCCGAGGCGGAACACCAGCCACAGGTTGAGCAGCACCGAGAGCGATATGAGCATCAGGCACTCGGCGAGCGGCATGGGGAAGCCGAGCCCGAACTCGACGAACAGCACCCCGATCGCCTGCCCGGCAATGGCCAGCCAGCGCAGGCCGACCAGCGTGGCGAGGCGCACCGGTCGCCAGCTGCCGTTGACGGTAAGGGGCCCCGTTATGTCGGCCAATGCCATGAAAATACCTCGTTCGGGCACCGATTTGCCGCAGCCTTGGGAAGCCTAGCACGGCATTTCAAGACCAAAAATCCGTGATCGGACTGTTGATCCCGTGGACGGAGGGGCCACATCCGGTTCGTTCGTGACTGGGAGAATGTCCATGCATACTGCGCTTATCAAACCGCAATGGGGCCCGCTCACCATCGCCCTGATGGTGCTGGGCTTTGTCGTCTGGTGGCCGCTCGGCCTCGCGATGCTCGCCTACATCCTGTGGGGCGAGATGTTCGGGGGCTCGGCGGAGAAGGCCGAAGGCTTCGTCAACCGCACCCGCTCCTGGGCGGAAAACTGCGGCGCAAAGAGCCAGAACGGCTTCCGCAACCACCACGGCTTCCGCTCGCAGAGCGGCAACGCCGCCTTCGATGAGTATCGCGCCGAGCAGCTCCGCCGGCTCGAAGAGGAGCGCAAGCGCCTCGACGAGGAGGTGAACGCCTTCCACGAGTATATGCGGAACCTCCGCATGGCCCGTGACCGCGAGGAGTTCGATCGCTTCATGCGCGACAAGAACGGCAATCGCCCCAACTACGGCGACAACGGCCACAACGGCTGACAGGGCCGGCCTGATTGCCTCTCCTGACGACTGGGCGTCCCGCGAGGGACGCCTTTTTTGTATGCGCTGGCGATCAGCCTGCTTTCACGCCGGCCCGATACGCCAGCAGCATGGGTTCGAGGTGATCCTCGAACAACAGCCGGGGCGACTTGTCGAGCGCATCGGGATAAGCGGCTTCGGCCTTGAGGGAGATGCCGAGGAAAGCCGCGAGCCCGTCGACTGCCGCGCCATCGAGCCTGTACCTGTCCTGCTCAAGGCGTTCCAGCAGGGTCATCTTGGAACGGATCATGCCCTCTGTGACGCCCTTGCCGTTGCTCATCGAGGTGGTGAGCTTGACGTAGTCGTGCAGCGGCGAGCCGAGGTGGAAGGTGCCGGGTGCCTGCTGCCAGAGCTGCATGAGGAACTCGAGGTCGGTCATGTTGGAAAGGGTCAGGTCGTAGCGGGCGTCCGCCCTGCGCCGATCCCAGACGATCATCGAATCCATCGACAGCGCGGTGAACTTGTAGTCGGCGGGCGACAGCAGCCTGTCGGCCCCGGTGCCGACCAGCCGCAGCCGCTGGTAGCTGTCATTCATCACGTCGAGCGCGACGGACACGATCGGGTGATCCGCCAGCCTGGCGACAGCGCGGGACAGCTTGCCCGGCTTCATCCGGTCATCGGCATCGAGGATAGCCGCGTAGGGCGTGTCCAGCCGGTCGAGCGCCAGGTTGCGGGCGTGCGAAGCGCCGGTGCCGACGCGCTCCGTACCGAGGAAGCGAAAGCGCCGGTCGCGAAGGCCGTGCCCGGCGAGGATCGCTTCGTAGTCCTGGGCATCGTCGGCGATAACCCAGGCCTCCCACTCCTGATGGGTCTGCTCGAGCAGGCTGCCGATCGCCTGCGCGATCAGCGCCTCGGCGCGGAAAGCCGGAATGATGACTGCTACACGATGGTCTGACACGAGCTGCCGCAAGCTTTCTCGACACCATGCCCGCCGGGGTGCCGGACTTGAACGAGGTGCGCTACCGTCCCATATCACGTGCATGGATCGGTGCCACTGAAACTCGGGCCGATCCGCGACGTTGCTTCAAGAAGGACGGTTGGGATGTCACGCGTCTCCGTGTTCTCGGCACCGTTCCTTCTTGGCTTCGATGCCTTCGAGGAGCGGGTCGATCGCCTTGCCAAGGCGGCCGACGGCTATCCGCCGTACAACATCGAGCGCACGCTCGATGCCGAGGGTGCAGAGACGTTCCTGATTTCCATCGCGGTCGCCGGCTTTGCCGAATGCGATCTCGAGGTGATGACGGAAGACAACCAGCTTCTTGTGCGTGGCCGGCAGAAAGACGACCCGGCGCGTGAATACCTGCATCGCGGCATCGCTGCGCGGCAGTTCCAGCGTTCGTTCCTGCTGGCGGATGGAATGGTGGTGAGGGATGCGTTGCTTCGGAACGGCATGCTCTCCATCGCAGTTGTCCGTCCAAGGGCAGAAAAGGTCGCCCGTCGCATCGACATCCGTTCTGCCTAGGAAAGGGGAACACCAATGCAAGAGAACCGCGAAGTCATCGACAATCCCCTCCGCAACCTCAGCGCCGAGCAGTTCCAGGCGCTTGGGGGGAATGCGGTCGTCTACGTCAAGCACATCACCGGAGAGGCGCTTGGAAGCGTGCTACCGGGGACCGACTTCTCGCAGGACGAAGATTACCACCTCGTCGTCTCCGCCGACGGTCAACCGTTGATGATCGGCGACAGCGAGGAGGCAGTGGCGGAGTGGCTGCAGGGCCAGCCGTTCGGCATCGTCACGCTGCACTGAACCGGGCTGCGCGACCGCAGCGCGTCAGGCGGCCTTGGTCGCCGGAACCGGCTGCGTCAGGATCGCGAAGATCTGCTGGGCGTTCTGCGCCCGGCGCAGCGCATCCACCGTGCTCTCGCTCCGCAACAGCCGCGCTACCCGGGCGAGCGCCTTGAGATGATCGGCGCCCGCCCCGACCGGCGCGAGCAGCATCATCATCAGATCGACCGGCTGGTCATCCACCGCTTCAAACTCGATCGGCGTGTCGAGCCGCGCGAACACGGCCGTCACGCCATCGAGTCCGGGCAACTTGCCATGTGGAATGGCGATGCCGTTGCCCAGACCCGTGGAGCCCAGCGCCTCGCGATCACTCAATGCTTCGAAGATCTGGCCGGCATCGGCACTGGTGACTTCGGCAGCACGTTCGGCCAGTTTCAGCAGAACGTCGGACTTCGTCTTGAGGCCAGAGCAGACAAGAATGGACTCCTCTGAGAGGATGTCGGCCAATTCCATCAGTAATGCCTTGTAGTAGAAGCGCCGGGACGAGAGATCGCTATGGCCTCAGTTGGCCCGCAAAGCGGGGTCGATCCAGCCGATATTGCCGTCGGCGCGGCGGTAGACCACATTTAGCCCACCGTGTCCAGCATGGCGGAATACCACCACTTCGGCCTGGGTAAGGTCGAGTTGCATCACGGCTTCCCCCACCGACATCTGGCGCAACGAGGAGGTGGATTCGGCGATCACCGGCGGCGAATAGTCTTCGGCCAGCTCGTCGGAATCATCGGGCGCTCCGAGCACATAGGCCGCAGCAGCCTCTTCGCCATCGTTGACGTGCCGGCGGTGCGCCTTCAGCTTCTTGTTGTAGCGGCGCAGGCGCTGCTCGATGGTGTTCGCCATCTGCTCGTAGGCGTGGATGGCATCCTGGCCGTAGCCGCTGGACTGCAGCGTGGCGCCCGAGTCGAGGTGAACCATGCACAGGGCGGAAAACCCGGACCCTTCGGGTTCGAGCGTTAGGTGGCCGTTGTAGTTTCCATCGAAGTACTTCTTGACCACCGTGTCGAAGTGGTCGGTGGCCTTGGAACGCAGGGCGTCGCCTACATCCATGTTTTTCCCCGAGACGCGTAGAGTCATGGACTTCTCTTTTGGTTGGTTAGCATCGGGCCGGACGTCGCGGCCTGCCAACCGGCCTCGCCATCCGGTAGCGCGAGTCTAGACCCGCTCTCCCTCAGGGGCAATGCACGCAAAGTTGCGGCGGTTCATTGATTTGGAACAAGATTTTCAGGGAACTGGGGAAAAGGCTCGGCCCGCCCCCGCCTATCGCGCCGCGGCGAGCGACCGCTTCTGCCGCCGGCGGATCACCGATGACGGGATGTTCATCCCCTCGCGGTACTTCGCCACCGTACGCCGGGCCACCTCGATGCCACGCTCCTTGTGCAGCATCTCCGCGATGGTGTCGTCCGAGAGAATGTCGGCCGGGGTCTCGGCGTCGATGAGCTGCCGGATGCGGTGACGCACCGCCTCGGCGGAATGGTCGCCTTCTCCGGTCGACGAGCCGAGCGCCGTGGTGAAGAAATATTTCATCTCGAACAGGCCGCGCGGCGTCATCATGTACTTGTTCGAGGTGACGCGGCTGACGGTCGACTCATGCATCTCGATGGCGTCGGCCACGGTCTTGAGCGTCATCGGCCTGAGATGGGTGATGCCGTGCACGAGAAACCCGTCCTGCTGCTTCACGATGTCGGCGGCGACCTTTAGAATCGTCTGCGCGCGCTGGTCGAGGCTCTTTGCCAGCCAGTTGGCGGAGACGAGGCAGTCGGTCAGGAAGGTCTTCTCCGTCGCATCGCGGGTCTTCTTCGTCACCGAGGCGTAGTACTGCCGGTTGACGAGGACACGGGGCAGTACCTCTGAGTTGAGTTCGACCTGCCAACCGCCGAGCGGCGCCGGGCGGACGAATACGTCGGGCACGACAGCCTCGACCGGGCCGCGCTCGAAGGCCCGTCCTGGTCTCGGATCGAGCTCCTTCAACTCGCCGAGCATGTCGGCGAGGTCCTCGCGGTCGCAGCCAACGGCCCGGACGAGGCCAGCCATGTCGTGTTCGGCGATGAGGGGGAGGTTGTCGAGGAGCCGCGCCATCATCGGATCGAGGCGATCCTTCTCGCGCAGCTGCAGCGCGAGGCACTCGCGAACGTCGCGTGCGAACAACCCGACCGGCTCACAGCCCTGCAGTTTCACCAGGACCGCCTCGACCAACTCGAGCGGAGCGCCGAGCTGGTCGGCGACTGCCTGCAGTTCCACCGTGAGATACCCGGCCTCGCTGAGACCATCGATGAGGAACTGCGCGATCAGCCGCTCGGCCGGATCGGACAGCAGCAGCATGACCTGTGATTCGAGGTGCTCGGAGAGACTGACGCGCGCAGCGACGAACTGATCGAGATCGGCAACCTCCTCCCCCCCTCCGGCGCCGCGTTCTTCCCACTGCGGCAGATCGTTGAGACGGTCCTGCGCGGCCTGTTCGGGGAAGACGTTCTCGACTTCGGTATCGTAGCCGTTGGCGATCGAGTCGGCCGACTGGATGCGCTCGGAGAAATCGACGGTGTCTTCGGCGGCGTTGAGCTCGACCGGCCGCTCCGGCTGCTCGGCGGGATCGTCCGCGGTCTCGCTGCCATCCTCCCGCTCCAGCAGGGGATTGCGCAGCAACTCGGCATCGACGAAGGCGCTCAGTTCCAGGTGGCTGAGCTGCAGCAGCCGGATCGACTGCATCAGCTGTGGGGTCAGCGTCAGGCCGAGGCCCTGCTTGACCTCCAGCCGCGGCGACATGGCCATCCCTAGACTACTCCCGGCTCACAAATCAGGCTTCCGGGCGGGACCATGACGCATTGAAGACGAGAGAGCAAGAAGTGTGCCAAGAATGGTTAAAACAGTAACGTCGGCAGGCTCACCTTCAGACCTCGAAGCTGTCGCCCAGGTAGACCCGTCTTGCCTCGGGATCGGCGGCGATGACCTCCGGCCGGCCCTGGATCATCACATGCCCCTCGTGGATCAGGTAGGCGCGATCGACCAGCGACAGCGTCTCGCGCACCGAGTGGTCGGTGATGAGCACGCCGATGCCACGGGTGGTCAGGTGCTTCACCAGCGTCTTCACTTCCGCCACCGCGATCGGGTCGACACCGGCAAAAGGCTCGTCGAGCAGCATGAACACCGGATCGGTCGCCACGGCGCGGGCGATCTCGACGCGTCGCCGCTCGCCGCCCGACAGCGCCATGGCGTTCGACTTCGCGATATGCCCGATGGCGAATTCGTCGAGCAGTGCCGCAAGCCGGGTCATCCGCTCGCGCCGCTTCGGGATGTGGCCTTCGAGGACGGCAAGGATGTTGCCCTCGACACTCAAGCCACGGAAGATCGAGGGCTCCTGCGGCAGGTAGCCGATACCGAGCCGACCACGCTGGAACAGCGGCAGGTCGGTGATCGCCTTCCCATCGAGCAATATCTTGCCGGCATCGGGTTTCACCAGCCCCATGATCATGGTGAACACGGTGGTCTTGCCCGCTCCGTTCGGGCCGAGCAGCCCGACCGCCTCGCCGCGCCGCAGCGCGATCGACACATTGCCCACCAC
>JAEYYP010000023.1 GCA_023428425.1 Pseudomonadota bacterium | reverse complement strand
GTGGAGGGGGGAGCAACGGGCCGCAGTCCTGCCGTTCGCAAGCGCCTTCGGCCTGATGCTCATCGCCGCCCTCGGCGCGATGCGGGAGCCGGGTGACCTGCTCGCCCTCGTGCCTTATCTCGCGCCGCTGTGCTTTCTTCCGTTTGCGCATATCGTCAGCGGGCGAGCCACGAACATGGCCCGTCTCGCCCTCGTCGGCGCCGGCGTTGGCCTCGTCACCGCGCTGGCCCTCCGATACGGCATCGGCAACCCGCGCGCCGGCGAGGCGTCGTTCCTCACCGATCCCTATCGCCTCGCCGTCACCACGCTGCTTCTCGCCACGCTCGCGCTCGGCGCCCTCTTCACCGGGGCTCGCCGGCGATGGCTGAGCCTTCTCGGCCTCGTCGCGGCGGCGAGCGTCATCTGGCTCACCGGATCGCGCACGGCGCTGCTCGGCGTGCCGATCCTGCTGCTCATCACAGCGCTCTGCTTCGTGCGACGGCCCATGGCCATCGCCGGACTCCTTGCCGGCACCGTGGCACTGGGCGCGGGCGCGCTGTTCGTCGAACTTCCCGGCCGCTCGCGCATGCGCCTGTGGGACGTGCTCGGCGGCATCGCCCGGGGCGACACCATCGCCGATGAATCCATCTGGGTGCGCGTGAAGCTCTGGGGCGATGCCCTCGGCGACATCGCCGCTGCCCCGCTCTTCGGTCACGGCTGGGGCGACTGGCTCATGGTGCCGCTGCGCGACCGCTTCCCGCAAGACCTCGAGTCGCTCCACACCATCCAGCACATGCACAACGATGCGCTGCACTACGCCCTGGGCGGCGGCGCGCTCGGCCTCATTGCCTGGCTGCTGCTGCTCGCCGCCCCGCTGGCCGGCTACTTCTCACTGCAGCAGGAGCGCAAGACCCGCCAGCGGCTCCACGCCGTCCTGGTACTGGCGGGCGGCTATTTCGCCCTCGGCCTCGCCGACGTCATGCTGGCCTCACCGGCCCAGCTGACGCTCTACGTGGCGCTGACCGCGATCGTTCTCGGATCGAGGCAGGGCACGACCTGACGAACGCCCCCTCCACCAGCCTCCGGCTGGTTCCCCTCCCCCGCTATCGCGGTGGAGGAGCACCGCGACGTCGGAGTTTGCTGTTGTTGAGGCACCGCGGTCCGAGCGCTCCTCCACCGCTTCAGCGGGGGAGGGGGACCACGCGAAGCGTGGTGGAGGGGGCGTTCACACCAGCGGTCGTCAGTCCTTGATCGGCCGGCTGTCTACCAGTCCGCCCTTGGCTGCCTCATCGATCGCAGCGATCTCTTCCGGCGACAGCTCGATATTGTCGAGCACGCCGAGGCAGTCCTTGAGCTGATCCAGCGTCCGCACCCCGATCAGCGCCGAGGTCATCTCCTTGCGCCGCAGCACCCAGCTCAGCGCGAATTGCACCATCGACTGCTTGCGCTGTTCAGCGATCGCCCCGAGTTTCTGCACCGCATCGAGGATGCGCGGCTCGAGCCGGCTGGCATTGAGCGAGTAGTTTTCGGACGCGCGCGTGCCTTCGAGCTGGCCGGCGAGCTTGTTGTACTTGCCCGACAGAATGCCCTGCATCAGCGGCGAGAACGCAATCACGCCGATCCCCAGTTCACCGCAGGCATCGATCGTCTTGTCGTCTTCGATCCAGCGGTTGAGGATCGAGTAGCTCGGCTGGTGGATGAGGCACGGCACGCCCATTTCGCCCAGGATCCGATGCGCTTCGCGCGTCTGCTTTTCGGGGTAACTCGAAATGCCGACATAGAGCGTCTTGCCCTGCTGCACGAGGCTCGCCAGCGCGCCCATCGTCTCCTCGAGCGGCGTGTTGGGGTCGTAGCGGTGGGAATAGAAGATATCGACATAGTCGAGCCCCAACCGCTTCAGGCTCTGCTCGGCCGAGGCCATGACGTATTTGCGGCTGCCCCACTCGCCATAGGGGCCGTCCCACATCAGGTAGCCGGCCTTGGACGACACGATCATCTCGTCGCGATAGGGGCGGAAGTCGCGCGCCATCACGTCGCCGAACAGTTCCTCGGCCGAGCCCGGCGGCGGGCCGTAGTTGTTGGCGAGGTCGAAATGGGTGATGCCCTTGTCGAAGGCATAGCTCAGGATTTCGAAGGCCGACGGGTAGTCGCGCGTGCCACCGAAATTCTGCCACAGCCCCAGGCTGATCACCGGCAGCTTCAGGCCCCACTTGCCGGTCCTGCGATACGTCATCCCGCCATAGCGAGCATCACTGGCCCGATAGGTCATCCTGTCCTCCGATAGTGGATTTGCCCGTTGGTGGGGGTGATGTTACACCCGCGCACAATGTCCGAGCCTGTGAAAATCGCTGCCAACCTGCCCCATGCCACTGCCCCCTTCAAGGTGCTGGCGCTCTACAAATTCGTCTCATTGCCCGATGCCGAGGCCCTGAAGCCGGAGCTGGCGCAGTTCTGCTGCGCGCGAAAGATCCGCGGCACCTTCATCCTCGCACCCGAGGGCATCAACGGCACGGTCGCCGGCACGCCCGCCGCCATCGACGACCTGATGTCATGGTTCGCGACGAGCCCGCTGTGGGGTGACCGGCTCGTCGGTGCCGAAGCGAAATTCTCCACCGCCGACGACATGCCGTTCCTGCGCATGAAGGTGCGGCTCAAGCCCGAAATCGTCACCCTCCGCGCACCCGAGGCCGACCCGTCGCGCCTCGTCGGTACCTATGTCGAGGCGCGCGCCTGGAACCGGCTGATCGCCCGCAACGACGTCACCGTCATCGATACCCGCAACGACTACGAGGTGAAGCTCGGGACCTTCGCCCGCGCCCTCGATCCGGCGACGGCGAGCTTCACAGAGTTCAAGGACTACGTCGCGCGCCTCGATCCGGCCAAGCACCCCAGAGTCGCCATGTTCTGCACTGGTGGCATCCGCTGCGAAAAGGCCTCGGCCTACATGCTGAGCCAGGGCTTCAAGGAGGTGTTCCACCTCAAGGGTGGCATCCTGAGATATCTGGAAGTGGTGCCGGAAGCCGAGTCCCGCTTCGCCGGCGAGTGCTTCGTCTTCGACGAGCGCGTCTCGGTCACCCACGGCCTGCGCGAAGGCGAGGCGCTGCTCTGCCGCGCCTGCCGCAACCCGATGCTCCCGCACGAAGCCGTCGGCTCGCTCTGCCCCGCTTGCGCCGCCGCAGCGCCGGAAGGGGCGGCCGAGCGGGAACGCCAGATGGAACTGGCCCGGGCGCGCGGCGACGCCCACCTTGGCGACGATGCGGCCGAAGTGGCTGCACGAAACAAGGCGAAAAAGCTGGCGCTCAGGGACCGGTCGCGAGGGAAGTAGCGGCGAAACGCGCCGACCCCTCATCAGGCGGCAGCCGGATGAGGGGGCGTTTCAGCAGCACCACGTCACCCCTTGTCCGCCGCCTCCCATCACCATATCCAATGTCACACCGCCGTAACCCGTCGCCGCGCCCTCTCGCATAAGCCGCCCTGATCCCAAGGACGCCTCGTGGACCTCGACCAGATCAGAACCTTCGACCGGATCGCGCAGGACAAGTCCTTCACCAAGGCCGCAGCACGTCTCAACGTCACCCAGGCGACGGTGTCGATGCGCATGCGGGCGCTCGAGGACCTGCTCGGCGTGCCGCTGTTCCATCGCGGCCGCACGATCACCCTCACCGACCAGGGCATGACCTTCCTGCCCTATGCCCGGCGCATCCTCGCGGCGGCGCAGGAGGCAAGGGAGGCACTGCGCCGGTCGGAGCGCGGCCGCGTCTCCATCGGCTCGTTGCGTTCGCTGGTGACGCCGCTGATTACGGAATCCCTGCTGCGCTTTCAGGCAAAGTACCCGTCGGTCGACGTCGTCATCCACGAGGGCCGGCAGAGCCAGATCGCGACGATGCTCCACGAGCGCGAAATCGAGCTGGGCATCCTGTGCTGGCCCAACATCGACCCCCTCGTCACCGACCTCGAGCCGCTGCTGGTGATGCGCGAGCGGGTGCCGTTCGTCACCACTCCCGCGATCGCCGCCGAGCTCGGCCCCACCCCGCGCATCGACGATGTGCTGAGGCGCGTGCCCCGGCTCATCTCGATCGCGTGGTGGCAGGCCTATCCCGATCCGGCGGTGGCGCTCTTCCGCCGTGCACCCGTCTCGGTGGAACTTCCAACCGGCCCGGCGCGCCGGCTCGCCACCAAGGGCGAAGGCGTCGGCTTCTTCGTGATGAGCGCCGTCGCGGCCGACATTGCAGAGGGCCGGCTTGCCGAAATCAGCCCCATCGACGTCGACCCCATTCATCGCGACATCGCCATGGTCGTCCGCCACAAGGGCGTGCTGGAGCGCGAAATGCTGCGCGATTTCGCGCGCGAGATCGCGGCCGAATGCCAGGCGGCCGGCACCATCCTCGACAGCACCCTGCTCCCGGACTGACCGGCCAAGTCCCAAGTGCCTGCCTATGCTGCACATTCGCCCGAGCCGGCAAATCCTACCCTAGTGTCCCCCCAATAACCGGAGGAGGTACACTTGATCAGACCCGCAATCGCACTCGCCCTTGCCCTCGTTGCCGCGCCCGCGCTGGCACAGGATTGCAGCCAGACGTCCGAAGGCACCGCGGCGCTCGCCGACTACCCGGCGGTCCGCGCCTTCTACGATTCCATGACGCTGGGCGATGCGAGCCTCGTCGATTGCGCCGTCGGGCCGGAGTGGCTCAACAACCCGTCCGCACCGGGCACGCCCAAGGGGCCGGACGGTTTCAAGCCCTCCGTGCAGGGCATGCAGATGCTGTTCAGCCAATATGACTTCACCACCGAGGACGTGGTGGCGAGCGGCGACAAGGTGGTCGTGCGCAGCACCGTCACCGCGGTCCAGCAGGGGCCGTTCCTCGGCGTGCCGCCGAGTGACACCGTGGTCAAGTTCCAGACCATCGACATTCATCAGTTCGGCCCCGACGGCAAGCTGGCGCAGAGCTGGCACGTCGAGGACTGGCTGAGCTACCTGCTGATGCAGGGCGCCTTGCCGCTGAAGACGGAGTAGGCGTCCAAAGCCTCGACAGGCCGAAAGGCTCGCGCTAGAAGCGGCAAACAGCCCTTCAGCCCTGCCGTGGAGTCCGCCGAAATGGAACCGAACAACCTCGTGACGATCTTCGGGGGCTCGGGCTTCGTCGGCACGCAGATCGTGCAATTGCTGGCGCGCGCCGGATACCGGGTGCGCGTCGCCGTGCGCCGGCCCGATCTCGCCGGCCACGTCAAGCCGCTCGGCGCCGTCGGGCAGGTGATGCCGATCCAGGCCAATGTGCGCAACCTCGAGTCGGTCCAGCGGGCGGTGAAGGGCGCGGGCGCGGTGATCAACCTCGTCGGCATCGGCCACGAGTCGGGCCGCCAGCGCTTCCGTGCCGTCCACACCATGGGTGCCCGCAACGTCGCCGAGGCCTCGCGGCAGGCCGGGGTGGCCACGCTGGTCCAGATGTCGGCCCTCGGTGCTGATCCGCAGAGCCCGTCGGGCTACGCGCGCAGCAAGGCGCTGGGTGAGGCCGAAGTGTTTGCGGCGTTCAAGAACGCCATCGTGATCCGGCCGTCCATCATCTTCGGCCAGGGCGACACCTTCTTCAACCGGTTGGCGGCGATGGCCCGTATTCTGCCGGTGCTGCCGGTGATCGGGGCGAAGTCGCGATTCCAGCCGATCTATGTCGGCGATGTCGCTGCCGCCTTCGTTGCGGCCGTCGAAGGCAAGGTCAAGCCGGGCCGCGTCTACGAGATCGGCGGCCCCGAGACCGTCACCCAGCTCGACCTGACTAAGCGCGTGCTCGCCGAGACGCACCGCAGCAACCTGCTCCTGCCGGTGCCGGCCGCCCTCGGCAAGCTGCTCGCGCTGCCCTTCTCCTTCCTCCCCTGGGCGCCGCTCATCACTGCCGACCAGGTCGAACTGCTGCAGCTCGACAACGTGGTGTCCGAGACAGCAAGAGCCGAGAAACGCACCCTCGCGGCCTTCGGCGTCGCGCCCACCGCGATGGACGCGATCCTCGAAACCTACCTGTGGCGCTTCATGCGCAACGGCCAGTTCGACCGGCAGACGGCCTGAACCGCCTCCCCTTGGTTAGCGAAGCGTTGCCGGAAAGCCGTGATCTTGCGCGACCGGAAAACGAAAAGGTGAGCCTTTTGCCGTAAGCCTTGCGCATGGGCAGGAAGCCCGCGCCTCGCTTACCAAGAAGAGACTCCCTTGCTGCGGCGGACCCAACGTATTGTCCTCAACGAGGACGAAGAGACCCAGGAATCGTCCTTCGTGCCTGAGCCCGCGATCGCTACGGGCCCGGCTCCGGACCGACGCAACCTCGAACAATGGCTGAGCGAAGTCGAGCGCGCCGCGTCGACCCCCAAGGGCGACAAAAAGGGCCTCGATGCCCTGCGCGCCGAAGTCCAGCGCACGCTCGTGACCAGCGACGGGGACGTCATTTCCGGCCCCGGCCAGTTCTGGCGCACCATGCTGAAGCCGTCGCGCCTCGCATTGCTGGCCATCGCGCTGATCGCCGGCGGCGTTGCTGCCTACTTCGCCGCCAGCCTGGACGAGGGTCCGGTCGTCGCCGAACCGGTGGTCGAAGTGGCCGAGCCTGTGGCGCCGCCGCCTCCGCCGCCCGCGCCGCTGACCCAGATTCTCGTCGCCTCCCAGCCGATCGCCATGGGCGGACGCCTGTCCGCAACCACCGTCGAGTGGAAGAACTGGCCGGCCGATGCCATGCGCGACGACTATATTACCAACGAGGCGATGCCCGCCGCCATCGACGAGATGGCCGGCTCGATCGCCCGCTTCGAGTTCTTCCCCGGCGAACCGATCCGCGCACAGAAGCTGGTAGCGCCTGGCGACGGCTATCTCTCCGCGGTACTGCAGCCCGGCGAACTCGGCGTCTCGATCCTGGTGCAGGCCGATGTGGCGGCCGGCGGCTTCATCCAGCCGAACGACCATGTCGACGTGCTCCTGACCCAGCCGGTGGCCGGACGGCAGGTGGCGCAGACCGTGCTCAGCAACGTACGCGTCCTCGCCATAGCGCACCGCCTCGGCGAAGTGGGCGTGCCGCCCACCACCTCGAGCGACGACAACCCCGACGAGCCGGCGCCCGAGGGCACCGCGCCCGCCACCTTCTCGGACGGAGTGATCGCCACGCTGGCGCTCGACGCCGACCAGGCGCGGATCATCACCTCGGCGCGCAACTCGGGCTCGCTCAGCCTGGTGCTGCGCTCGATGAGCGACTTCTCGGCTCCGAGGGCGACAAATTTCGACCAGCAGAACGCCAACCAGCAGATCCGTCTGACCAGTCCGTTCTGGACAAATTGAGCAGTTCCTACGGGACACCCGCCACGCGCGCGTTAAGCCGGCATTGACCATGGGCCGCTATTCTCGGCAGCGGCCCCGAATGAGTGAAGAGTACGTATATTGACCGCGCGCCGCCTCCACCCCGAACCTGTCCCGGCCCGCGTCCGCCTGCTCGGTGTGCTGCTGACGCTGCTGATGACCTGCTTCGCCGCACCCGCACTCGCCCAGACGGTCACCTACGACCTGACGACCACGTCGGTGATGCGCATCAACCTGCCGATGTCGCAGGCGGTGACGGTGGTGATCTCCGAACCCGTGGGCAAGGTCGTGGCGGCGGATCCGGCGATCGCCGATGCCCAGCCGATCACCGATCGCTCGCTCTATCTGGTCGGCCGCGGCTTCGGCACCACGACCGTCAACCTCTATTCGGCCGAAGGCAAGCCGGTCGGCCTGCTGGCGGTCGAGGTCGGTGCCGACACGGCCGACATGGCGCGCTCCATCCGCGCCGCGGTGCCCTCGGCCGACATCAAGGTCTCGACGGTGAACGGCCGGGTCAAGCTCAGCGGCAGCGTCACCGACACGGCCACCATGGACAAGGTGCTGGCCATCGTCGCCCAGTATGGCAGCCCGCAGGTCATCAACACCATGACCCTCAGTGGCGGCCAGCAGGTCAACCTGGAAGTCCGCATCCTCGAAGCGCAGCGCGACGCCGGTCGCCAGCTCGGTATCTCGTGGAGAGGCAGCGTCGGCGGCGGCAGCGTCGCGATCGGCAATCCGCCAGACTCGTCGTTCTCCCAGTTCGTCACCGGTATCATTTCCAACGGCGCCATCAGCGTCAGCGCCACCATCAATGCGCTCGAAAGCAAGGCGCTGGTACGCACGCTGGCCGAGCCGAACCTCACCACGCTCTCGGGCGTCAAGGCGAGCTTCCTTGCCGGCGGCGAAGTGCCGATCCGTACGGCCGATCCCAACGGCAACGTTGGCCTCAACTACCGCCAGTTCGGCGTGCTGCTCGGTTTCACGCCGCTGGTGCTCGACGATGGCCGCATCCAGATCAACCTGCGCCCCGAAGTCAGCGGCATCAACGGTTTCACGGCGGGCGGCGATCCGATCTTCAATACGCGCAACCTCGATGCAACGGTGGAGCTGCGCGACGGGCAGAGCTTCGCGGTCGCCGGGCTGCTGCAGAACGATACGCGTCTCGGCCAGAACCAGCTGCCATGGATCGGCGACGTGCCGATCCTCGGCTCTCTGTTCAAGTCGTCGAGCTACCAGAAGCACGATACCGAACTTGTGGTGATCGTCACTCCGCGCCTCGTTCGTCCTCTGACGCCCGGCCAGGTCGCCGCCACCCCGCTCGACCAGACCCGCCCCGCCAATGACGTCGAGTTCTTCGCCATCGGCCAGATGGAAGTCACGCCCAAGATGCTGAAGAACTTTCAGACAGGCGAGGGCATCATCGGGCCCTACGGCTACATCATCGAGCTGGGAGACAGCAATTGAGCCGCCTCGCGCTGATCCTCGCCGGCACCGCCGCGGCCCTGGCGCTCAGCGGCTGTGCCTACGACTACCTGCAGCGCACCGACAAGGTCGGCTACAGTGCCGGCGACGCGGTCAAGGCCAACCTCGAGGCCCAGACGATCGACCCCGCCCGCGATTCCTCATACTCGACCAAGGGGCTCGGCAAGAACGGCTATGTCGAGCCGAAATCGCCCACCGGCGGCATGACGGAAGCCCCCGCCGCCCCCTGAGGTTCGGGCGCACATGACGAGCGTCGCGGGTCGAACCCGCGACGGCACGCCAGCGCCGTCTCACCAACTCGCTCTGCCGCTCAAGCCTTGTTGGCAGCGGCGGCGTTCTGCAGAATCTGGATGTTGTTGGCGACCACGATATTCTCGGGGTCCAGGGCACGCGCCTTCTTGAAGTTGGTCAGCGCCGCCGTCACGTTGCCGCGCAGCATGTAGGAATAGCCCACGTTGTTGTAGTACTGTGCCGTGCCGCCGGTGATGCCGTAAAGCGAGGCGTAGACCCGGTCGGACAGGTCGAAGCGGCCGAGCCGATCGTAGGATGCGCTGAGGCCGACATAGGCCTCGGCATTCTTGGGGTTGAGTTCCACGGCGCGCTTGTAGAGCGCGGCGGAATGGCCGAAGTCGTTGTTGCGGAAGTGCCCGCGCGCCTCGCGCAGGGCACGATCGGCGGTGTAATCGCCGATGCCGTCGATCTCGGCCACCTGCAGCTTGTTGTTGCCGAAGCTGCTGTGTCCCACGAGTCCGCCGGCCGAACTGCAGGCCGACACCGCTACCAGCGCCAGTGCTACCAGCCCAAGACGCAATCCGCGCGTGCGCTTCATTCCATAGCCCCCATGCTGCGGGGCCAATTCTCGACCCCGCACGACCAGCCTAGGGGCGCACGGGATATGGTTCGTTAACGGCGTTGCCTAACGCGATGGCAGCGTTAATGCCCGGTTACCGGGGCGATCACTCCGCCACGTAGTCGAACAGGATGCGGCGGACCGCCGCCTCGTCCTCGGCAGCGAGGGCCGCTTCGAGCCGGGCCAACGCGGTCGGCAGGTCGGCGGTGCCGCGGGCGGCCGATGGCGAGCGGAAGATGCGCGGCTGCGCGGTACGGGTGGCATGGGCCGGGTCGTAGAACAGCTCTTCATAGAGCTTCTCGCCCGGCCGGCTGCCGGTCACAGCGATCTCGATATCGCCACCCGGATTGCTCGCCGAGCGCTCCGTAAGGCCGGCGAGCCGGATCATGTTCTCGGCAAGCTCGCGGATACG
Organism: Pseudomonadota bacterium; assembly: GCA_023428425.1. GTDB lineage: Bacteria > Pseudomonadota > Alphaproteobacteria > Rhizobiales > Devosiaceae > Devosia_A. Next base: position 3,424 of record JAEYYP010000023.1, on the reverse strand, counting down.
GATCGGCTCGCCCATGTCGAGCAGGAAGATGTCGCCTCCCTCGCTCAGCGCCCCGGCCTGCACGATGAGTTCGGCGGCCTCGTGGATCGACATGAAGTAGCGCGTCATGCGGTCGTCGGTGAGCGTTACCGGGCCGCCCGCAGCGATCTGCTCGCGGAAGAGCGGCACGACCGAGCCGTTCGAGCCCAGCACGTTGCCGAAGCGCACGGCACAGAAGCGCTGCAGCGCCGGGTCTGCCGTCTCGCCAGAGTGGCGAACGATCAGCTCCGCCCACCGCTTGGTCGCGCCCATCACCGAACTGGGGCGCACCGCCTTGTCGGTCGAGATCAGCACGAAGCGCCCGACACCGGCCTCGCGCGCCGCCTCGACCAGAACACGCGTACCGACGACGTTGTTGCGCACGCCCTCGAGCACGTTTCTTTCCACCAGCGGCACGTGCTTGTGGGCGGCGGTGTGGAAGATCACCTCGACGCCCTCGTTTTTCAGCGTCCGGCGCACCAGCGCCGCGTCGCCGACCGAACCGAGCACGGGCACCACCACCGTGCCGTTGGCGAGCTTCAGGGTCCGCTCGATCTCATAAAGAGCGAATTCGTTGGCCTCGAGCAGCACCAGCTTCCTGGGGTGCCACTTGGCGATCAGCCGCGTCAGCTCGGAGCCGATCGAGCCGCCGGCACCGGTGACCATGATCGTGCGGCCGGCGAGGATCGCTTCGAACAGCGCCGGATCGGCGGGCGCCGCTGAGCGACCGAGCAGGTCGTCGATGTCGATCGCCCTCAGCTGGTTCACCAGATACTTGCCCGAAGCGAGGTCCGAGATGGCCGGCAGCGTGCGTATCTTCACCGGCTGGCGGCTCAGCTGCTCGATGATGCGGCCGCGCGTCGGTGCATCGGCGGTCGGCAGCGACAGGATGACCTCGCGCACGCCGCGATTGCGGACGAGGTCCTCGATCCTGTCGGGCGGGTAGACGCGGTAGCCGGCGACATCGCGCCCCCACAGCGACTGGTCGTCATCGAGAAAAGCGGCGACGAAGTTGCGTCCCTGCGTCCTCAGCGCTTCGGCGAGCTGCGTTCCCGCCGATCCCGCACCGTAGATCACGACGCCCGATTCGCGACCAAGGCTCTGCTCGGGCGTCGACAGCACGGCCTTGGCAAGGAAACGGGCGCCGCCGACCATCAGGGTGCCGAAGATGAAATAGAACAGCGGTACCGTGCGCGGGAACACGGCGAAGCGCGTCGCCTCGGCGAAATAGAGCGCCACGACCCAAAGCAGGGTCGCCAGCGTCATCGCCTGGATCACGGTGATGAGGGCGCGCTCCGGCAGGTATCGGATCACGGCGCGATAAAGGCCCATCCGCACGAAGACGGGGATGGCAATGAACGGCGCGGCCACCATCAGCAGCCAGTGATAGGTAGTCGGGCTGAACGAGCCCCCGAGGCGGATAGTGAAGCTCAGCCACAGCGCCACGAACAGGGCCAGCACATCGAAGCCGATGAGGATGGCGCGCTTGACCGCGCGCGACAGGCCGCTCAGCCGGTCTCTCACCTCACTCAGCATGGGACGCAACCTGATCCGCCGCAAAACGCTGCCGGCTTTGTAGCCAAACCCTCGTGGCCTTTCCAACGCCTTTATGCTGTGGCATCAGAACCTCAGCATTGTTCCGGGAACACCACATGACCATTCGTCTGCATCGCGGCGACCTGCCCGACCTCTCGCGCTACGGCAAGGAGGTGGCGATCGACACCGAGACGATGGGCCTCAATCCGCATCGCGACCGGCTCTGCGTGGTCCAGCTGTCCCCCGGTGACGGCAGCGCCGATGTGGTTCAGATCCCCGCCGACCTCAAGGAAGCGCCGAACCTCGTGAAGCTGCTTGGCGACCCGGCCGTCACCAAGATCTTCCACTATGCCCGCTTCGACATCGCTGTGCTGAAGAACCGCTTCGGCGTCATCACCGGGCCGGTCTACTGCACCAAGATCGCTTCGAAGCTCTGCCGCACCTACACCGACCGGCACGGGCTCAAGGACATCGTCAAGGAACTGCTCAACGTCGACCTTTCCAAGCAGCAGCAGAGCTCGGACTGGGGGGCAGAGAAGATTTCCGAGGCGCAGCTCGAATACGCCGCGTCGGACGTGCTCTACCTGCACGACCTCAAGCGCCACCTCGACCGCATGCTCAAGCGCGAAGGGCGGCTGGAACTCGCGCAGGCCTGCTTCGACTTCCTCAAGCACCGAATCGACCTCGACCTGATGGGCTGGGACGAGACGGATATCTTCGCGCACAGCTGATGGCGGACCTAGCCGTCGCGCCGGACCCCGCCCGCGAGCGCCTCTACACGGCGCTGACGCGGCGCAACCGGCTCGTCGGCATGCTGCGGGTCGCGGTGCCGGTGACGGGCGCCATCGTGCTGGCGGTGGTGCTCGGCGGCATCGTGCTCGACAACCTGCGCGAGCAGTTCGGCTTCGCCTCGATCCACATTGACCGCGACAATCTCGTGGTCGCCGCCCCGCGGGTCACGGCGATCGGTGACGACGGCACGCTCTACGCCGCGACGGCCGGCCTGGCCAGGGTTCGGATCGGCACCACCGATCTGGTGGACATGTCCGATGCCGAGTTCACCATGACCTCGACCCTCGGCGTAACCTTCGCCGCCGCAGCGCCTGCCGCGACCCTGCAAACGGCGGCGCAGACCCTCGCCGTGCCCGGCCGCCTCTCCGTGAAGAGCAATGACGGGCTCTCCGGCACCCTCGAAGACTTCTTCGGCGATATGCTCAACACCACGATGCTGGCGCACGGAGCCGTCGACCTGACCTTTCCGGCCGGCATGCAGGTGCAGTCCCAGGGTATGAGCTACGACGGCAATACCAAGCTCTGGACCTTCACCCGCGCCACCGTCACCCTGCCGGAGACGCCCGGCGGCGCCGTCGAGGACAATCCGCCCGTGATGGAGCTCGCGCAATGAAGGTCCTGCTTGCCCTGCTTCTCGCCGTTGGCCTGGCGTTTCCGGCACTCGCCGCCGGTACGCCGGTGAAGATCACCGCCGACAGCTTCACCATCGACCAGGCGACCAACAAGGCGACTTTCTCGGGCGCCGTCGTCATCACCCGCGGCGCCATGACCATGTGGGCCGACAAGGCGGTGGTGAACTACGGCACCGGCGGCGAAGGCGATATCGACGGGCTCGACGCCACCGGCAATGTCCGCATCAAGACCACAGGGCAGGAGGCGACCGGCAACCGCGCCGTCTTCACCCCCGACAATTCGACGGTGCGGCTCTCAGGCAATGTCCGGGTCAAGAATGCTACCGGCACGATGAGCGGGCCGGAACTCACCATCAACCTGTCCAGCAACACTTCGGTGTTCAAAGGCAGCGAAGGGGGCCGGGTCACCGGCGTGTTCACCCCGCAATGAACGCTCCGCTCACGAC
>JAEYYP010000430.1 GCA_023428425.1 Pseudomonadota bacterium | reverse complement strand
GTCAAATACGGGCTGATCGACCGGCCGGACTTCTTCGGCTGGCTGGAAGCCAACTGGCGCGACGTCTTCGCCGGCGGGCCCGCGCGGTCGCGGGCCATCGCCGAATCGTGCCGGGCCAAGGCCGACGTCGTGGCCCGCGACGAATACGAGACGGGCGACCGCGCGCTGCTCAATCTCGGGCATACCTTCGGGCACGCGCTGGAGGCCGCAACCGCCTACGACGGAGCGCGACTGGTGCATGGCGAGGGTGTCGCCATCGGCATGGCGCTGGCGCATCGGTTCTCGGCACGCCTCAACCGCGCCAGCCCCGACGACGCCGCGCGGGTCGAGTCCCATTTGCGGGCAGTCGGGCTGCCCTGGCGGCTTTCCGACGTGCCGGGGGGCCTGCCGCCGGCGGAGCGGCTGCTCGAATTCATCCAGCAGGACAAGAAGGTGTCGCGCGGCGCGCTCACCTTCATCCTCACCAGCGGCATCGGCCAGTCCTTCGTGGCGAAGGACGTGCCGGTCTCGGAGGTGCTCGCCTTCCTGAAGGAGAACCACCCGCAATGACGACCGAACTGTGGACGACCGGCGCCATCATTGTCGGCCTGATCATCCTGTCCTTCCTGTTCTCCGGCACCGAGACCAGCATGACCGCCGCATCGAAGGCGAGGCTGCATTCGCTGGCGGTCGGCGGGGATGCCCGCGCCTCGCTGGTCGAACGGCTGACGGCGCGCAAGGATCGGCTGGTCGGGGCGCTGCTAATCGGCAACAACCTCGTCAACATCCTGGCCTCTGCGCTGGCCACCAGCCTGCTTCTGTCGATCTTCGGCGAAGCCGGCGTCGTCTACGCCACGCTCGGCATGACCGTGGTTCTCGTCATCTTCTCGGAAATCCTGCCGAAATCGCTGGCGCTCTATCGGCCCGAGCATTTTTCGCTGGTGGTCTCGCCCTTCGCGCGGCTCGTCCTGTTCCTCTTCGGTCCGATCTCGTCCGCCGCCAACGTCGTGGTGCGCGGCATATTGTGGTTCTTCGGCATCAATCTCTCCTCGGACGCGCCAATGGTCTCGGCGCACGAGGAACTGCGCGGCACCGTCGAGGTGCTCCATCGCGAGGGGGCCTTCGTCAAGCAGGACCGCGACCGCATGGGCGGGCTGCTCGACCTTGCCGAGCTCGAAGTGTCCGACGTGATGATCCACCGCACCGCGATGCGGCTGGTCGACGCCGACGATCCGCCCGAGGCGGTGGTTCGCGAAATCCTGCAGAGCCCCTATACGCGTATGCCGGTCTATCGCGGGACGACCGACAACATCGTCGGCGTCGTCCATGCCAAGGACCTGTTGCGCGCGTTGCACGAGGTCGGCAACGACTTCGCCCGCATCGACATCCTGAAGGTGGCGAGCAGGCCGTGGTTCGTGCCCGACACCACCACGCTGCAGGATCAGCTCAACGCCTTCCTGCGTCGCAAGGCGCATTTCGCCATCGTCGTCGACGAGTACGGCGAAGTCGAAGGCATGGTGACCCTGGAGGACATCATCGAGGAGATTGTCGGCGAGATCGCCGACGAGCATGACCTCGCCGTGCAGGGCGTCAAGAAGGAGGCCGACGGCTCGATCGTCGTCGATGGCTCGGTTCCCATCCGCGACCTGAACCGCGCGCTGGACTGGTCGCTTCCCGACGAGGAGGCGACCACCATCGCGGGTCTCGTCATCCACGAGACGCAGTCCATCCCCGAAGAGCGCCAGGCCTTCACCTTCCACGGCAAGCGCTTCGTCGTCATGAAGCGCGAGAAGAACCGCATCACCCGGATCAGGATCAGGCCGGCGGAGTAAGAGGACGGCCTAACAGCGCCCCGTTCCCCGCCCCGGTACCCTGGATCGGGCGCCGGGCAGGGGTCGTCCGAAAGTGCCTACTGTCGCTCGCTGTCGGCCTGGCTTCTGAACGTCAGATACATCAGCAGCAGGTAGATCGCCGGGACGATACCGAGAACAATAAACTCGAGAAACCCGGCGGGTGCGCATTCGAGACAGGCGAACCGGTAGGCGACGTAGGCGACCGCTGCCAAAATAATGGCAAGTCCTATCCACCACGGAAGCAGCGGGTTTCGTGGATTGTTACCAGTGGCCATTTCCCATCTCCAACAAATGTGGCTTCGGTACACAACGGTGCAACGCACTATTCTGTCGTGATCCCGTCGAAATGCTCCTCGTGGGTTTCGGCATCGGACTTTGTTGCGTGGACTGTACCTTCGCGGTGCTCGGGTGGCCCGTAGATCGTGTAGAGCTGCAGCGCCCCGTCACCGGTGCACTTCACATTGTGGCGTGCGCCGGCAGGCACGATGAAGGCGTCGTCCGCCGCCACCTTCGATACGTTTCCGTCGATCCAAACCTCACCGCGGCCGGTCTCGATCCGGAAGAACTGGTCGCGGTCGGTGTGCACCTCCTCACCAATGTCGTCGCCTGGTTGGATCGACATCAGCACAAGCTGAAGGTTGCTTCCTGTGTACAGAACTCGCCGAAAATCGGAATTCTCCTTGGTCAGCTTCTCAATATTGTCGACAAAACCGCGCATCTCGACCTCCTCGATCATGCTTGTTGCCAGTAAAGACCGGCAATGTGCCACACAGCACTATCGCAAAGGTCGTAGCGACAATTCCAAGCTCGGGAATTCGATAGCATGCTTGGCAGCCGGCAGGATTGATATCTGTCAACGCAGCGGTGTCGTGAGACATCTTGACTATGGATGTGGCGGTGCATCGCTACTCGACGCAGTTGAGAAAGCCGCCAAGCGCGGAGGCTGCCGCGGGAATGTCTTTCCTTGGGCGTCGCGTGGTCTGTTTCGGCGGCACCGGCGACCCATGTCGAGTGCTTTCCCGGCAACTCCTGAACGCGGGCAACGGGCGGATGCGGCGGTTGCGAAGCCGCTCGCAAGGGCGGGTATGGCCTTACGCCCCGCGCCGGCGGCCTTCATCAAGCTGTGACATGACGCCCATAGGCTTGCGGTTCACCGATCAGGGGACCGCATGCGATTCGACGACCTTTCCTACGCGAATCCCGCCGATGCGCGGCTGAAGCGCTGGTTCATACGATCGATCGAGGGCCTCTCGGGCCGTGACCGCTACGCAGCGCTCTACGAGTTGTGGCGCACCAGCATCGCGCCGACGGGGGATCGCATTTTCGGTCAGATGCTCGATCTCGTCGGTATCGGGCTAAGGGTCGGCGGTCAGTGGCCGCCGGCCGGCCTGCCGGACACGCCCCTGGTGATCGTCGCCAATCATCCTTTCGGCATCGGCGACGGCATCGCCATCCTGTCGCTCGCCGAACAGCTCAGCCG
>JAEYYP010000361.1 GCA_023428425.1 Pseudomonadota bacterium | reverse complement strand
GCTTTGCGGCCGAGCCGCGCCAGCAGGTGCCCGCGGGCAGCCCACCACGGTTGATAGCTGTTCATCCGCGTGTCGCTGGCGAGCGTTTCAAGTATCGCCAGCGCCGACCCCGGGCCCTCGGTTTCCGCGATCGCCACGGCTCGGTTCAACGTCACCACCGGCGAATGGGTGAGTTTTTCGAGGTGGCCATAGAGTGCCACCACTGCCGGCCAGGTGTCGGCCCCGGCTGCCTTCCTGGCGGTATGAGCCGACTGGATCGCCGCTTCGAGCTGATATCGGCCGGACGGGCCGCCCGCACTCGCCTCGCGCAGCAGCCGTTCGGCCAGCCCGAGCATCTCATGGTCCCATAGCGCCGTATCCTGCCGGTCGAGCGGCACATAGGCGCCAACGGCGTCCCGGCGGGCGGGGCGGCGGGCTTCGGTGTAGAGCATCAGCGCGAGCATACCCTTGGCCTCGGGCTCGTCGGGCATCAGCGACACCAGCAAGCGGCCGAGCCAGATCGCCTCCTCGGCGAGTTCCGGCGCGGCATCGCCGGCCTCGGCCCAGCCCTTGGTGTAAGCGGCATAGATGGCATCGAGCACCGCCTCGAGCCGCTCGGGTAACTCTTCGCGCTCGGGCAGGGCGAAGGGAATGCCCGCTTCCCGGATGCGCGTCTTCGCCCGCACCAGCCGCTGTCCCATCGTCGCCGGCGGGATCAGGAACGCCGCGGCGATGTCGATCGCCGTCAGACCCAGGATGGTCTGCAGGATCAACGGCGCCCGCATGCCGCGCTCGATCGCCGGGTGGGCACAGGCGAACATCAGCGCCAGGCGCCGGTCGGGAATTCCGGCAGGGCTGCCGGCCACAGCTTCCATTTCGTCCGAGATCTCGTCAGCCATGAGCTGCAGATGCTCCTCACCGGCGGTGCGGGTCTGGCGTCGTCGCAGGGCGTCCGTCTGCCGCCGGCGGGCGACGGTGAGCAGCCAGGCATCGGGGTTGTCAGGGACGCCGCCCTCCGGCCAGATCCGCAACGCGGCGGCAAACGCTTCGGACAGTGCGTCTTCGGCGCCTGCCACGTCGCGCGTCCGTGCCGCGAGAAAGGCGACGAGGCGGCCGTAGCTCTCTCTCGCGACACGCTCCGCGACGAGGGCCGCCCCGCTGCCGTTCACTTCCAGTCTGCCTGCGGCACGTGGAGTGGGCGGATTTCGATCGAGCCGAAGCGGGAGCTGGGGCAGCGCTTGGCCCAGGCGACTGCTTCCTCGAGCGTCGGCACGTCGACGAAGAAGTAGCCGGCGAACTGCTCCTTGGTCTCGGCGTATGGGCCATCGAGAACATCGGTCTTCTCGCCCTGTGTCCGCACCGTGGTCGCCTTGGTGGAGGGCTCGAGCCGTTCGCCGCTCGAGGCTCCGGCCGCCTTGGCCAACGCCTCGTTGAAGGCTGCGTAGTCCTGCCACAGCTGTTTCTGGTCGGCGGCGGCCAGGGCGGGTTCGTCGTGGTGGATCAGCATCATGTAGCGCATCGCTTGCTCCTGTTGGTTGCGGCGCACCGGGGCGCCGATGACCCTATGACGCGCCGCTCCACCCAGTTTCGACTCCGCCAGTCCTTTTCGCCCAGGATATCTGCTGGAGGCTTCGGGACCTACAGGTCGGCATACTCGTCGAAGATCTGCCGGACCTCTATCGACCCCCACTGCGCCGCCGGGCACTTTCCGGCCCACTCCAGCGCCTCGTCCATGTCTCGGGCGTTGATGATATAGAAGCCGCCCAGCTGCTCGCGGGTCTCGGCGTAGGGGCCGTCCTTCACCTGAAGTGCGCCGTTGCGGCCCTCGAACGTTTCGGGATCGATGACGGCGCCTTCGGTTCGAATGGTCTTTGCCTCGTAGCTGCGTTGCAGCGGGGCGGTGGCGACGAAGGCACCAGCCTTCTTCAGCGCATCGTTGTAGGCGCCCATTATCTCCATCGCCCGAACCATCTGCTCGGTGCTGAAGGTGTCACCGGCCCGCTCGTCGGCATAGAGCATCATCAGGTAGCGCATCGCGAAATCTCCGTGTTCGAGGTATTCTCGAAACAATGTCGCGAACGGGAAGTCGATTTCGACAGGGCAGCCGAAAGTATCGTCGAGCTGGCGGCACGCTCAAGGAAAGCGTCGGCTTCCGCCAGGACAACGCGGCGGTGGTACGCTCGCGCGGACCAGGTCAGTCCAGCAGGCTGGAGACGCTCTGCTCGCTGGCGGTCCGGGCAATCGCTTCGCCGATCAGCGGCGCGATCGAGATGCGGCGGATGTTCCTGGCTGCCTTGGCCGCCTCGGTCGCTTCGATCGAGTCGGTGACAACCAGTTCCTTGAGCTTGCTCGCGGCAATGCGTTCGGCCGCGCCTTCCGACAGCACGCCGTGGGTGATGTAGGCTGAAACCTCGGTCGCGCCGGCCTTCAGCAGCGCTTCGGCGGCATTTACCAGCGTGCCACCCGAGTCGACGATGTCGTCGATCAGGATGCAGGCGTGCCCGGACACGTCGCCGATGATGTTCATCACCTCCGACACGCCGGCCTTGGGGCGGCGCTTGTCGACGATGGCGAGGTCGGCGCCGATGCGCTGGGCCGTGGCGCGGGCGCGGGCCACGCCGCCCACGTCGGGCGACACGATCATCACGTTGTTGCCCTTGTAGTTCGCCTGGATGTCGCGAACCATTACCGGCGCCCCGTAGAGGTTGTCGGTGGGGATGTCGAAGAAGCCCTGGATCTGGGCAGCGTGCAGGTCGAGCGTCACCACCCGGTTCACACCTGACTCGGTGATCAGGTTGCTGACCAGCTTGGCCGAAATCGGAGTGCGCGAGGCCGATTTGCGGTCCTGCCGGGCATAGCCGAAATAGGGGATCACCGCCGTGATGCGGCGGGCCGACGAGCGACGGAGCGCATCCGACAGGATCAGCAGTTCCATCAGGTTGTCGTTGGCGGGATACGACGTCGACTGGATGATGAAGACGTCCTCGCCGCGGACGTTCTCATGAATCTCGACGAAGATTTCCTTGTCGTTGAAGCGCTTGACCGTGCAGTCGGTCAGCGGGAGCTCCAGGTAGGCACCGATCGCTTCGGCAAGGGCGCGGTTGGAATTGCCGGTGACAAGTTTCACGCGCGCGCTCCGCAGTTCTGGGCTGGGCTAGGGGTGCCCGGCCGCCTATGCGCGGGTCTCTAGCGAGCGAGAACAGCCTTGGCAATTGGCCTTGTGTCGGCACGATGAAGAATCTTGGAAAGATTCCTCAATGTCGCGCATCGGTCACTGCGCGAGGCCGATGATGCTCAGCTGCCGCCCGGTGGGGACGCCCTTGTGCGTGGCCCAGCGGTGCGAAAAGTACTTCTTGGGCTCCGCGTACGTGCAGAGCCTCAGGTCATCCACCACGCCGACGCCCGCACCGATCAGGTGGTCGAATACGAAGCCCGGCAGGTCGAAGTGCTCGCGTCCGCCGGCGGGTGTGCTGATGCGGTTGGCTGCATCACGGTGGTGCTTCAGCAGTTCGGCGGCCCATTCGGGGCCGACTTCGTAGTTGTCGACCGAGATGGTCGGGCCGATCGCCGCGACGATCCGATCGGGATCGGCGCCAAGCGACACCATCGCCGTCACCGTCGCTTCGGCGATGCCGGTCACCGCGCCGCGCCAGCCGGCATGCGCCGCGCCGATCACGCCGGCTTCCGCGTCGGCGAGCAGGATCGGCGTGCAATCGGCCGTCAGGATACCGAGCGAGGCACCGCGAATATCGGTCACGATGGCATCGGCTTCCGGGCGCTCGCCGATCGCGGCCGGGTCGGTCAGCACCACGACGCGCGCCGAATGCACCTGCTTCACCTGCGCCAGCCCCTCCCGCGCCAGGCCCAGCGTCGCCAGCATGTGCGTGCGGTTCTTCTCGACGCTTGCTGGCCGGTCGCCCACCGATTCCGAGGCGTTCAGCGAGGCGAAATCGCCGGTCGAACTCCCACCGCGGCGGCCGAAGAAGCCGTGTCGGATACCTGCAATGCGCCCCAGGGCGCGGCTTTGCTCGAACGGGGTAGTCATCAGGCAAATCCAATAGGTTCGATGTCGCCGGCCGACGCGCAGAAGACCTTGAACAGGGTCCCCATTTCGGAGGAGTCGGTCAGCCGGCGCAAGGCGGCAGCGATACCGTCGATCTGTCCAGGATTGGCTTTCGCCAGCGCGCTTGCCCGCTCCACGATCCCCATCCGCCCCAGAAAATCGCGCTGAGTCGCCAGCGGCTCGACCTTGAGCCCGAGGTCGCGCGCCACCCCACTGAGCGCACCGAAATCGACATGGGCGGAAAGGTCGACCTCGCCCGGAGCCTCCAGCACGTCGGCGAAGGCGTGCCGCCGCACCGCCTGCAGCGTCTCCCCCGCCTGGGTCGTCTCGTACCCGTAGTCGATGGCCAGGATGGCGCCGCGCTGCGCGGCGATCCGCTTGCCCAGGCGCTGCAGGGCGTCGGCCGCGGCGAGGCTTACCTCGTAGACCTCGCCGATCCCGGCTTCGCGCACCTCTTCCGGCATCGCTTCGGCGGCGATCGGTGTCGGCGACAGGCCAAAGGCGCGCTTGCCGTCACGCAGCCCCACCTGTCGCTCGTGCCAGCCGTCGGGCGCCCGGACGAACTGCCGGATCGGCAGGGCATCGAAGAACTCGTTGGCGACGACGATCAGCGGATCATCCGCTACCGCGTCGATCTCATCGGCCCAGTAGGGATTGTACTTGCCGAGCCGCTCGGCCTGCTGCGCCCTGAGCGCCGGGTTGGCCTCGAACAACTGCAGGTGGCAGGCATCGAGGAAGCCGTCTGCCCGGGCCGCGACGCGCAGCGCATCCTGCATCAGAGTCCCGCGCCCGGGGCCCAGTTCCAGCAGCGTGAACGAGCGCGGCTCGCCCATCTGCTGCCAAACGTTGACGACGAAGAAGCCGATCAGTTCGCCGAACATCTGGCTGATCTCGGGCGCGGTCACGAAGTCGCCCGACGTCCCCAGCGGATCGGTGCCGGTGTAGTAACCCTGGCGCGGGTAGGTCAGTGCCAGCCCCATATAGATGGCGATGGACATCGGCCCGGTCTCCCGGATCTGCCTGTCGATCAGCTCGGATAGCGTCAACTGCTCACTCGCCACGTGAAGACCTCAGCGCAAAGACGACGAGTCCGATCCCCGCGATCAGGATGGGCAGCGACAGCACCATGCCCATGGTCAGCCAGCCGCCGTAAAGGTAGCCGATCTGGATGTCGGGCAGGCGGAAGAACTCTACGAACGTGCGGCTCACCGCATAGCCGATGCCGAAGATGCCGGCGATCAGTCCCGGATGCTTCAGCGCCCGCGTGGTGCGCGCCAGCACGGCGATCAGCACGAACAGCAGCAGCCCCTCGAGAGCCGCTTCGTAGAGCTGCGTCGGGTGCCGCGGCAGGCCCTCGGGATCGTTGGGGAAGATGACGCCCCAGGGCAGGTCGGTCGGTCCACCCCACAGCTCGGCGTTGACGAAGTTGGCCAACCGCCCCAGCAGCAGCCCGATCGTCGCGATCGCGCCCAGCAGGTCGAAGCCCGACAGCACCTTGCCCTTGTGGAAGCGCGTGAACCCCGCCATCGCCACCATGATGCCGACGAGTCCGCCGTGGAAGCTCATGCCGCCAACCCACAGCGACACGATCGCGCCGGGGTTCTCGAGGTAGTAGGGCAGGTTGTAGAACAGCACGTAGCCGATGCGGCCTCCCACCACTATGCCGAGCACGGCCCAGAAGGCGAAATCCCAGATCGCCGGAGCAGGGAAGGGTGGGCGGTTGTCTGGCCACAGCCCGTGTCGCTTCAGCAGCGTTGTAGCATAGGCAGCGCCCAGCAGCACACCAGCGAGATAGGCCAGGGCGTACCACCGGATCTCGACCGGACCGACCGCGAAGGCGACAGGCTGCAGAAAATCGGGGAATTGCACGCTCGGGCTCCGATGCGGGACAGTCGCGACCTTTTAGCCGCCGTGAAGCTCTGGTCAAGGCGAGGGGCGCGGCCTAAAACGCTGGCGACACAGATAGAGGACGACCCCATGACGCAGGGCAGCAAGCTATTCGACGAACTGGGCAAGCTGATGAACAACGCCGCGGGCGTTGCCGACGGGGTGCGCCGCGAGATCGAGACTGCGGTGAAGTCGCAGCTCGAGCGCATGATCAACGACATGGACCTCGTGAAGCGCGAGGACTACGACGCGCTGCGCGAGCTGGTCATGGCCCAGTCCGCCGAACTCAAGGCGCTCACCGCCGAAGTCGAGGCGCTCAAGGCAAAGTCCGGCGCCCCGGGCCAGTAACCCGGTGAAGCTGGCGATCATTTCCGATGTGCATGGCAACGTCCATGCGCTCGATGCCGTGCTCGACGACATCGCGCCCATGGGTGTCGATGCCACGCTGTCACTGGGCGATTTCCTGTCCGGCCCCTTCGACCCCGTCGGCGTCGCCGACCGCCTGATGGATCTCGACCTGCCATCGGTGCGGGGCAATCACGATCGCTACATCGCCGACGGCCGCGACGACGACTGGCACATAGACGCCTTCGTCCGCTCGGAGCTCGCTCCACGCCACCTCGACTGGCTGCGGGGGCTCCCGGCAACCGCCGTTCACGCCGACACGGTGCTGCTCAGCCACGGAACGCCGCGCAGCGACAATGTGGGCTGGCTCGACCACATGGAGAAGGGCAACGCCGTCCTCGAAACGCGCGAGCACGTCGAGCGCGAAGCGGAAGGCTTTCCCTATTCGCTGCTGCTCTGCGGACACACCCACGTGCCCCGTACCGTGAAGCTTGCGGATGGCCGTGTCGTCGTGAATCCCGGAAGCGTCGGCCTGCCGTTCGATTCCGGCTCTCCCGATGCGCACTACGCCATCGCCGAGAAGCGGCGAAGCGGCTGGGCAGTGTCGCTGAACTCGGTGCCGTACGACTGGCAGGGCGCGGCGAAGCTAGCGCTCGACCGCGGCTATCCGAAATGGGCCGAAGTGGTCACCTCCGGCTGGCTGAAGCCGCGCGAACTGTAGCGGGGGACCATGCGTATCGCAGTCATCTCCGACATTCACGGCAACCGCCTGGCCCTCGAGGCAGTGGAGGCCGATATCGCCGCGCTCGGCGTCGACGCCACCATCAACCTGGGCGACCTCGTCAGCGGCCCGGTCGATCCGGTCGGCACCCTCGAGGCGCTGATGGCGCGCAACCTGCCCACCATCATCGGCAACCACGATCGCTACCTGCTGAAGCGACCGGCCGAAAAACTCGACAGCGTCGATCGCTTCGTCGCCTCGAAGCTGGGCACAGCGCATGTCGACTACCTGCGCAGCCTGCCGGCGACGTCCGAGGTCGCGGGCGAAGTGTACATGTGCCACGGCTCGCCGGGCTCCGATGTCGAACCCTGGCTCGACAACTGGTGGACCGGCCGCTCGACCACGATGCCCGACGAGGCATCCGTGCTCGCCAAGGCCGAGGGCGTGGATTTCCCGGTCCTTCTTTGCGGGCACACGCATATCGCCCGCATCGTCCGCCTTCGCGACGGTCGCCTGATCGTCAATCCAGGCTCGGTCGGCATCCAGTTCTTCCACGGCGCGCCCGACGCCCGCTACGCGCTGCTCGAGCGCCGCAACGGCAAATGGTCGGCGAGCCTCCGCGCCATCGCCTACGACTGGGACCGGGCCGCCGCGCTGGCCCTGAAGAACGGTTTTCCGGCCTGGACCGAAGCCCTCACGACAGGTTGGGTCGGAGCCGAGGGGCTGTTCTGAAAGGGCAGGCAGAACGCCCCCTCCACCACTCTGCGGGTGGCCCCCTTCGCCGCTAAAGCGGTGGAGGCTGCATCGGCACCGCCCCACAAGAATCCGGCAAGAACTGAGGTCTCAGTGCTCCTCCACCGCGAAGCGGGGGAGGGGGACCGCGCATCAAGGATGCGTGGTGGAGGGGGCGTCCAACGTCTCAAGGGGATAGATGACAACTCTGTCACCTGCGGCGCGGACTCTACCCCGAGTCGTCTGCGCCCGCCTGTGCCAAAATCAGCCAAACAGGCTGGGGACAGACTCGGCTGGTTAAGACCCTGTTAACCCTTGCGCCCGGATCATCCACAGAAGAAAGCCTTGGATGGGCTCTGTGGTGCCGTCCCCGGAATCGGGGGTGGCGTGTAGGTTCAAATCCACGGGACGATTCGTAGGCTTTCGCGTGCGGCAAGTTCTTTGCAAGTAACAGCGTAGCCGGATGACCGGCAGCCTTCCAACGCATCGCCCAATGGGACGCTCAGCAATGGCACTACTTCTCGAATACGAGCCGGATCGTACCGTGCACCCCGTCGATATCATCGAGCATATTGCTTCGATCAACGACTGGAACTTCGAGCGACAGGACGCCGACGAGATTTCCATTTCCGTTCGCGGCAACTGGGCCGACTATCATGTGTCGTTCAACTGGATGGAGGACCTCGAAAGCCTGCACATCGCCGCGGCGTTCGACCTCAAGGTGCCCGATCCTCGCCGCAACGAGGTTCGCCAGCTGATCGCGCTCGTCAACGAGCAGTTGTGGATCGGCCATTTCGACATGTGGAACCACGAGGGCGTGGTGCTGTTCCGCAACTCGCATCTGCTGACAGGCGGGGCCGAAGTCACCCCGCAGCAGTGCGAGGCGCTGCTCCGCTCGGCCACCGACAGTTGCGATCTGTACTACCAGGCGTTCCAGTTCGTGATATGGGCTGGAAAGAGCGCGGCGGACGCGCTCAGCGAAGTCATGTTCGAGACGGTAGGCGAAGCTTGAGTTTATCCAATATCGGCCCGGTCGTCCTCATCGGCGCCGGCAAGATGGGTCTGGCGCTGGCCCGCGGCTGGATCGCCGGTGGCTTGCCGCCGGACCGGCTGGTGCTGTGCGATCCGATGCCTGGCGAGGCGACCGTGGCTTTTGCCGCAGAGCACAATGTGCGCCTGTTGGAGAAGCCCGAAGGCGTGCTCGTCCACGTGTTGGTCCTCGCGGTGAAGCCGCAGATGATCCACGAGGTGATGGCGCAGGTCGCCCCGTCGGTCGGTGCGCAGACGCTGGTCGTCTCCATCGCCGCCGGCATCTCGCTTGCCGCCATTTCCGGGGCGCTCGGTACCAACCGGGTGGTTCGCACCATGCCCAACACGCCGGCGCAGGTCGGCAAGGGCATCTCGGGCGCTGTCGGCCTCGCGATCACCGACAGCGATCGCGCGACGACAGACGCATTGCTCGGCGCCGCCGGGCAGGTGGTCTGGTTCGACGACGAGAGCAAGATCGACGGCGTCACCTCCGTCTCCGGCTCCGGTCCGGCCTACGTCTTCTACATGGTCGAGGCGCTGGCTCAGGCCGCCGAGAGGCAGGGCTTCTCACCCGAGCAGGCGATGCAACTGGCCCGTGCCACCATCATCGGTGCTGCCGGCCTGCTCGAAGCGGAACCCGACGTCTCCGCTTCTCAGTTGCGCATCAATGTCACCTCGCCCAAGGGCACTACGGCTGCCGCGCTGGAGGTGCTGATGGCCGAGGATGGCCTTGCGCCGCTGCTCGATCGCGCCGTCGCCGCCGCCCGCCTGCGCTCCGAAGAACTCGGGAAAGCCTGATGACCGAGATAACCTACGCCGATTTTGAAAAGGTCGACATCCGCACGGGCACCATCATCGAGGTCCGGCCGTTTCCCGAGGCGCGCAAGCCCGCACATATCCTCCTCATCGATTTCGGCCCCGAAATCGGGGTCAAGAAAAGCTCTGCCCAGATCACGGTACACTACACCGCCGAAGCGCTGGTGGGCCGCCAGGTCATGGCCGTGGTCAACTTCCCGCCCCGCCAGATCGGCCCCTTCCGCTCTGAAGTCCTCACCCTCGGCTTCGAGGATGATGCCGGCGCGATTGTCCTCGCCGCCACCGAACGTCCGGTGCCCAACGGCAGGAAGCTGATGTAGGGCAGGGGGCATCGGGCTTATCTCCCGCCCCGGCACATTGCCTCCTCTGCCCCCGGAGCGAGAGGGCAGCGCCGCTTGGCTCAGCTGGGGGAGCAGGCACCGCCAGTTCGTTCCGCGCCCTCCCAACACCCCCGACGTGTCATCCCTGCGGAAGCAGGGACCCAAGTCGAAACCCGCGCAGGTGGAAAGATGGCTCCCTGCTTGCGCAGGGATGACAGCGTCGTGGAAAACTAAAATCCCCAGAGCGACTTACAAACTTATCCCCGCTCCTTCACCCCATGCGATTCTTCCCTCGTCACCTGCAGGGCGGGCGCGCGCGACGAACGGACGGCAGGGGATATCGAGGGCCATCGGAGTCGTCCGGTGGCGGGCCGCGGTGCAGAGCAACCGGCCGTCGGGAGGCCGAGTTCTGCCGGACCATTGGGCAGGCTACCGGGAGGTCCGACACGACCGTTCCCTTTGCATCCCCGTCTAACC
>JAEYYP010000339.1 GCA_023428425.1 Pseudomonadota bacterium | reverse complement strand
GCCCCAGGTCTGCCGCGCGGCGGCCGATATCCACCTTGGCGTTGGCCGTCACCAGTTCGACCCGGATATTGTCGTCGACGTGCCAGATCTCGCCGATGTGGCGGCCGATGAAGGCGGCCGTCCAGGTCCCGGCGGAAATACGGACGATCTTCTCGCCCACATTGCCGTCGCGCCAGCGGGTCACCGCGAGCATGGCCTGCTCCACGTCTTCGGCGCGCTTGAGCAGTTCCTCGCCCGCCGGCAGCAGCTCGTAGCCGGTCTGGCGCCGCAGAAAGAGCGGTTCACCGATCTGGTGCTCGAGGGCAGTGATGCGTCGGCCCAGCGTCGCCGCGCTCAGCTTGGTCGTCGCGGTCGCCGCGCTCAGCCCGCCCAACCGCGCCACGTCGAGAAACAGCCTCAGGTCATCCCATGAGAGTCCGTCGGCATCCTGCATTTTTCATTCCTGCAAAGCACTTTGCCGACATGACCGTAGCGGTCCGTCAGCCCGATGCGCAAGTATGAGGTCAGTCAGGAAGCGGCAGCGCCGCACCTGTCGAGACGCCGCCCCGCCATTCGACAATGACCATCCAGCCGAGTTCTCGGCGGGATACGGCACCGCTTTGCATCAATGAAGGAGTATGATCATGCTGTCAGGGCTCATTCGTCGCGTCCGCCTGTGGAACAGGCTGGAGCGCGACATCCATCGCCTCAAGGGCCTCGACGACCACCTGCTTGCCGATGTCGGCGTAGATCGCCCGGACATCCGCCGCTTCGTCCGCGGGCGGCTGCGGCGATGAATGGGTCGAGCAGGTTCAGGGGACGGGCCTCATGCCTGTCCCCTCAGCGATTCACGGACGGCGGCCTCTGCGGCCTCCACCGATGCGAATTCCTGGCCGTCGACCCCGAAGGCATCGAGCTTGACGGCGAGGAACCGGTATCCCTTGTCGGATGCGACGAGGACACCCTTCGGTTCACCGTCGATGTCGACGGCTATGGGCTTGGCCGCGTGCGGCTTTTCGAAATGGGCATGCTGCATGGAAATAACCTCCATCGGCCCGTCGGTAGCGACGGCCGGGTGTTAGCTGAACTGTGAGACGAATGCGTGACGGGCGGGGCCGCAGTCACATTCGATTGGTTCGCCAACACCGTTTGGTGGAGGTTTTTACCCATTTGCCAATGATCCCGGTTCGGAGCGCGGTGCGAAGTGCAAACTGCAATTTCGTCTCCTTTTCCAAGGGCCAGGGGCCGAGGGTGATTCCATTCGGTTGGGGAGCATGGCGCCCCTACCGCAGCTTTTGTATGGCGGGACGGTCCCCGCGACGTGTCATGTATAGAGCGTTTCGGCGAGACCTGCCATCCGGCTTTCGTCTGCCCACCCGCATCGACAGCGCCCAAGATAGTAACGCCGACCGGCATCCGCCAGAGCGTCACATCCAATTACCTGGCATTGAAGCGAAAAATCCTGCCCCCCGACAACAACCCGCTGCTGCCTTCGTTCCCACCCTGCTGTCGGTTCCCGATCACGGACCGGGGCGACGAAAGTCTCCAAACCGCTTTGGCATCCTGCCTTGAAATCGATTGCATATTCTGCTGATCTGAAGCCGGAGCGGGTCGCGCCTCGGCAAGAAGGCCGCCCGCGTGAGGGAGATCTGGCGTGAGCGAGACGGAAACGCGCGACAAGAAGCGCGGCGGGCCGCGTGCGCGCGAATCGAAGCCGGGCGGCAAGCCCACTCTGCGCACGATCGCGGAGATGACCGGGCTCGCCATCACCACCATCTCGCGCGCCCTCAACAACGCGCCCGAACTCAGCGACGAGACGCGGCTGCGGGTCCAGAAGATCGCGGCCGAGATCGGCTATGTGCCCGATCGCACCGCGCTGCGCCTCAAGACCGGCCGCACCCACGTCATCGGGCTGATCCTCGATCCGCACGACGAAATCCTCGGCTTCGGCCAGTCGATGGTCTCCGGCATCACCGCGGCATTGCGCGGCACGGCCTACCACCTCGTCATCACCGCCAATTTCCGCAACGCCACGCCGCTCGATCCCATCCGCTACCTGCTGCGCAACAAGGCGGCCGACGGCGTCATCTTCTCGCGCACCGAGCCCGACGACGCCCGGGTGAAGCTGCTGCTCGAGGAGAACTTCCCCTTCGTCTCGCATGGCCGCACCATGAGCCCGGTGCCGCATCCCTTCGTCGACTACGACAACGCCGCCTTCGCGCACAAGGCGGTGATGCGGCTCAAGGCCAAGGGCTGCCGCAAGGTGACGATCATCCTGCCGCCCATGCGCTTCAGCTTCGGCCACCACCTGCGCGACGGCTTCATGGCGGCGGTCACCGAGGCCGGGCTCGACTGGGAAATCCTCTCGGGCGCCACCCTCGACAACGCCCCCGACGATATCCGCCTCGCCGTCATCCGTCGCCTGAGCGAGCCGGGCGCCCCCGATGGCTTCGTGTGCACCGGCGATGCCTCGGCCCTCGCGGTCATGGCCGGCATCACCGATGCGGGCCGCACCATCGGCCGCGACGTGCACGTAGTGGCCAAGCAGACTTCGACCATCTTCTCGCAGGTCCGCCCCAAGGTCGATGCGCTGTTCGAGGACACGGCACTCGCCGGCCAGCAGATGGGCGAAGTCCTGCTCCGCCGCATCCAGGGCGAGCCGGCCGAAAACCTCCAGGTCCTGCACCAGCCTGAGGTGTGGTTCTAACCCTCGATCGCCTCGCGCAGTGCCTCGAGTTCGAGCCACTCGTCCTCGGCCTTGGCGAGCGCGGCCTGGGCCTTGGTCAGTGCCTCGCTGGCCGCCGCGAACTTCTTCGCGTCGCGGGCGTAGAGCCCCGGGTCGGCCAGCGTTGCGTTGAGCTTGCCGATCTCCGCCTCGAGCTTCGCCATGTCCTTGGGCAGTTGCTCCAGCGCGTGCTTCTGCTTGAAGCTCAGCTTCTGCCTGTTCGTCGTGCCCGAGGTGTTCGTGGTGCCCGAGGCCTGGGTGGTCTGCGGTAGTGCCGCCTGCCGGCCGCCCTTCGTCTTGCCGCCGCCTGATGGCGCCACGACGCCGTAGCCGCGCTGGGTCACCATGTCCGAATAGCCGCCGGGATATTCCGTCCACGTCCCGTCACCCTCGGCGACGATCACCGAGGTCGCCACCCGGTCAAGGAAATCACGGTCGTGGCTGACCACGATCACCGTGCCGGGGTAATCCGCCAGCATTTCCTGCAGCAGGTCGAGCGTTTCGAGATCGAGGTCGTTGGTCGGCTCATCGAGCACCAGCACGTTTGAGGGCAGCGACAGCACGCGCGCCAGCACCAGCCTGCCGCGCTCGCCGCCCGACAGCTTGGAAACAACCGTCCGGGCCTGCTCGGGCGCGAAGAGGATGTCCTTGAGGTAGCCCATGAAGTGCTTGGGCTCGCCGTTGATCACCAGCGTATCCGAGCCGCCCCCGGTGATGGCTTCCTTGAGCGTCATGTCGTCGC
Source organism: Pseudomonadota bacterium (assembly GCA_023428425.1). Classification (GTDB taxonomy): domain Bacteria; phylum Pseudomonadota; class Alphaproteobacteria; order Rhizobiales; family Devosiaceae; genus Devosia_A. The sequence goes on along the minus strand of JAEYYP010000339.1, from coordinate 6,730 downwards.
TCAGCGAGGCGCGGCGCTGGTCGAGGCTCGCGAGCTCAATGGCGGCACCCAGCTTCACCGTGCCCGTATCGGGCGCAAGCTCGCCCGTCAGCATCCTGATCAGCGTCGTCTTCCCGGCGCCGTTGGCCCCGATGATGCCGACCCGGTCGCCGCGGATGACGCGGGTCGAGAAATTCTCGACGATCACCCGCTCGCCGTAGCGCTTCGAAATCTCCTTGGCCTCGACCACCAGCTTGCCGGAGACGTCGCCTTCGGCCACCGAGATCTTCACCTCGCCGACTGCCCGCTTCAGGTCGCGCCGCTGCTGGCGCAGGTCGTGCAGTCCGGCGAGGCGGCGCACATTGCGCTTGCGCCGCGCGGTGACGCCATAGGTCAGCCAGTGCTCCTCGCGCACGATCTGCCGGTCTAGCTTGTGGCGGGCGGTCTCCTCTTCCTCCATCACCTGGTCGCGCCATTCCTCGAACGCGCCGAAGCCGCGCTCCAGTCGCCGGGTCGTACCGCGGTCGAGCCACACCGTGGCGCGGGTAAGATCGGCGAGGAAGCGGCGGTCGTGGCTGATGAGGATCATCGCCGACTTGATCGACTTCAGCTCGGCTTCCAGCCATTCGATGGCCGGCAGGTCCAGATGGTTGGTCGGCTCGTCGAGGAGGATGATGTCGGGCTCGGGGGCCAGCACGCGGGCCAGCGCCGCGCGGCGCGCCTCGCCACCCGACAGGCGCCTGGGGTCCTCTTCGCCGGTCAGGCCCAGCGCGTTCAGCAGGTAGGTGGCGCGTTAGTGGTCGTCGCCCGCCTCCATGCCGTCCTCGACATAGCTCAGCGTCGTGGCGAAGGCGGAAAGGTCCGGCTCCTGCGGCAGGTAGCGGATGGTGACGCCCGGCTGCAGGAAGCGACTGCCGCCATCGGCCTCGATCTCGCCCGCCGCGATCTTGAGCAGCGTCGACTTGCCCGAGCCGTTGCGGCCGACCAGCGCCACCTTCTCGCCCGGCGACAGGTTAAGTTCGGCGCCTTCCAGCAGGTCGGTCGAGCCGATGCGGAGGCGGATGTCTTGCAGGTCGAGAATGCGGGGGGATGCCATGGCGAGGGGGCTTAGAGCAGCCCGGCCCGGAACGCAACGCCGCCCGATCGAACCACTCTCGTACCGCCAGATAAACTGCCGGTGTCAGCCAGAGCGCAACTTGCCTGTATCCGCAGTATGGCGACTAATCCGACTTAATCCCGCTTAATCCACGGATAATCTTCGCTCTAGTCGTGGAAATGTGGCGAACCAATCTGAACCGGAGCTAAATTGGTGGCTCACAACCGGTTCAAGCAGCCGCTCCTATAAGCCCGGTCATTCGCCGCGGCACGAAGCGCTGCGAATGCGGCAGAAAGCGAACCATCGGGGTGCGTCGCCGCCACACCGACATGCTTTTCGACCGGCCCGGTGCGGCCTGTCCGACAGCCTGTCGAGACTGCTCAACAGGAGAAGCTCGAATGACCATTCTGAAACTCGCTGCCGTCGCCATGGGCACGGTCGTCGTTTCCACCACTCTGGCGCTTGCCGGCAACGGTGGCATCCAGATCGACAAGTCGAACATCGATCGCGGCAACCTCACCGTCATCAAGCTCGCCGCCTGCCAGGTCGCCGGCACGCCGAGCGAATTCCCCAACGACATCTGGGTGCTGAACAAGGGCGGCACCAAGCTCAATGCCGGCACCAAGGTGCAGTGGTCCATCCCGGGCTACGGCAGTGCCTACAAGGGCACACACACGCTTGTCGCCTCGCTCAACCCGGGCCAGGGCGTGCACCTGCAGAACGTGCTGCCCAACGGCGTCGAAGCCGGCCACGCCTGCACCGCCAAGGCCATCTGAGGCCGCCAACCACGCGGCGGGTCCACGCGGGCCTGCCGGACTACCCCGGCGCGAGGGGCATGTCGCGCGTCGATTTCCGGCCGACAGATGCAGGAGGGCCCGTGCGTCCGGACCTTTCTGCGTCTGCCGGCGGCCGCAACGCGGTTTCCATGTCGACAAGCACCTTCTGGGTCGGGTGCCGGCATGATGCAAGCGGGCAGGCAGGGGACGAGTCCACCCCTGCCTGCCGGCTTGGTTTTCACCGGCAGCCATCGTGGCGCCGACCTTGCCGGGGGTCCTCCACCGCGACAGCGGGGGAGGGGGACCAGCCGCAGGCTGGTGGAAGGGGCGTACTTGTTTCCCCGATCTCGTAGACGTCAGTTCGCCGCCTGGGCGATCAGCACCGGCTCCATTTCCTCGAAGGTGAGGCCCAGCCGCTGGCGCAGCGAGCGCCGCTTGGCCGCGAGGTCGGCGATCGTGTGGCTCTCAAGCACCTCGAAGAAGGCGCCGAGCGCCTCGCGCAGGGCGGCGTTGACGTCGCAGCTGTCGGCGAGCGGGCAGCTGACGTCGCCGTCCTCGAAGCACTCGGCCATCGAGAAGCTTTCCTCGGTCAGGCGAATAGTGTCGAGCAGCGTGATTTCATCGGCAGGGCGACCCAGCCGGATGCCGCCGCGACGGCCGCGGACCGTCTCGATCAGCCCGTTCTCGACCAGTGGCTTGATCAGCTTGAACAGGAACAGCTCGGAAATGGCATGCGCCTTGGCGATGTCGGCGACGCGGCTCAGGCCCGGGTCGTTGACGGCGCAATAGATCAGCGTGCGGATGGCATAGTTCGATTGGCGGGTCAGTCGCATTGGGCGCTCCGAAGCGGGCGGGATACTGCTCCCGCCCTTCATCGCCTGCCAACAGCCCGGAATCGCTGGGAGAATCCGGTTTCGCCATCGGCCGGCAACACCCCACACTTTATAACAGTTCTAAACTTCGTCAAGTAAACTTGAGCGCACTGTTCAGGATTGTGGATGAGCAGAGGTGCAGGGGACGCAAGGAACCTGTAGGCCGCTGGCCACCTCCCGCCCTTGCGGGGGAAGTAGCGCCGCTAGGAGCGCTAGCGACGTAGCAGAGCTGGGAGGGGGGTACTACCGAGCCCGGTGGCTGAACTCTGGCCTCGGTAAAACCCCCACCCTACCTTCGCTAAGGCGCAGACGCGCCCAAGCTTCGGTCCCCTCCCCGCAAGGGGGAGGGTGTCGGTTGTCCGAGGTGGCCCGCTCCACCTCGGCAACGTGATGGTCGATTCTTCCCCTACTCCACATAGCCCCGGTGCAGCACCCAGTCCTCGTCGCTCAGCCGGTCCTGCGCCGTGAAGCTCTGGTGCCAGTAGGGGTAGATCAGCGGCGGCTGGCTCACCGCGTCGAGCTTCTTCACCTCCTCGTCGCTCAGCTTCAGCTCCGCTGCCCGGAGGTTGTCCTCGAACTGCGCGAGATTGCGTCCGCCCACGATCACCGAGGCGACCAGCGGCCGTTGCAGCAGCCAGGCGAGCGCCACCTGGGCGCCCGACACGGCACGGCTCTGCGCGACGGCATTGATGACGTCGACGATGTCCCACAGCGCGTCCCAGTCGCGGATCGGCGGCTCCCGGAAACCGCGGACCTGCCGCCCGTCGTCGGGCTTGCTGTTGCGCGTGTACTTGCCCGACAGCCAGCCACCGCCGAGCGGCGACCACACGAGGATGCCGACGCCCTGGTCGAGCCCGGCGGGCACCAGCTCGTACTCGGCCTCGCGGGCCTGCAGGGTGTAGTGAATCTGCTGCGACACGAAGCGCTGGTAGCCGCGCGCATCGGAGGTGCCGAGCGCCTTCATCAGGTGCCAGGCGGAGTAGTTCGAGCAGCCGATGTAGCGAATCTTGCCCTGCCGCACCAAGGTATCGAGCGCCTCGAGCGTCTCATCGAGCGGTGTCTGTCCGTCCCACTCGTGCACCTGGTAGAGGTCGATGACGTCCGTCTTGAGCCGCTTCAGCGATTTCTCGCACTCGCGCATGATGTGCCAGCGGCTCAGGCCTCGGTCGTTGGGGCCGTCGCCGGTCGGGAAGCGCACCTTGGTGGCCAGCAGCACGCGATCGCGCCGGCCGTCGCTCAGCGCCTCGCCGATGATCGTCTCGGAGACCGACCTGGAGTACACATTGGCGGTGTCGATGAGGTTGACGCCATGATCGAGACAAAGGTCGATCTGGCGGCGGGCTTCGCTGACGTCGGTATTCCCCCACAGGCCGTCACCGCCGAACGTGGCTGTGCCGATGCTGAGCGACGAGACCTTGAGGCCGGAGCGGCCGAGCAATCGATAGTCCATGGCAGTATCCTCCAGGTGGAACGCGCCGGACCGTACCCGAGCCGACTGTCGATGGGGAGTCGCCTGAAGCCGGATACTCGCGCCGGTTTGATGTTACGCGCCGTTGCGGCGGATAGACTCCAACCTTAAGGTTTTGCTAGCAATTCGCCCCAAGGGGCGTGACGGACAGGGGACGAGCGAATGCGCAAGATGGGGATGCTGGTCTGTGCCGGCCTGGTTCTGGCAACGCTGGGAGCCGCGCCGCCGGTGCTGGCGCAGGCGAAGCAGCTGCAGCAGATCCAGCGGCTGAGCCAGAAATCGCAGCAGCAGCGTTCCGACGAAGCCTATGCGGCCTTCAATGCCGGCGACTATGCGCGCGCCTATTCGCTGGCGCTGCCGCTCGCCGGCGAGAACTTCCTCGAGGCGCAGACCCTGGTCGGCTACCTGCTCGAGTTCGGCTACGGCACCGGCCAATCCTACGCCGACGCCATGTACTGGTACCGGCGCGCCGCCGACCAGGGGTCGGACTACGGCCAGTATCGCGTCGGCGTGCTCTACGACTACGGTTCCGGCGTCCCCGAGGACGACTACGAGGCCGCCTACTGGTACCAGCAGGCCGCCGACAAGGGGAACCTCGATGCCCAGAATGCTCTCGGCTACATGTACGAGGTCGGCGCCGGCATCGCGCAGGATCATGCGCAGGCAGTAAAATGGTACCGCCGCGCCGCCGATGGGGGCCTCGCCCTCGCCCAGTCCAATCTCGGCCTGATGTATGCCAACGGCCGCGGCGTCGCCGAGGACGATGGCGAGGCGGTGCGCTGGTTCCGCAAGGCCGCCGCCCAGTCCGAGCCGAACGGCCAGTACAATCTGGGCAATGCCTACGAGAACGGCGCCGGCGTGCCGCAGGATTACAACGAGGCGCTGCGCTGGTACCGCCTCTCGGCCGATCAGGGCAATTCCTGGGCCCAGAACGCCATCGGCCTCTTCTACGACTACGGTCGCGCCGTCGCCGAGGACAAGTCCGAGGCACTGCGCTGGTACCTGATGGCGGCCGACAACGGCTCCACCCAGGCCATGAACAATGCCGGCTACGCGTACGAACTGGGCCTCGGCACCGCCAAGGACCCGGTCGAGGCCGTGCGCTGGTATCGCCGCTCCGCCGAACTGGGCAGCGACTGGGCGCAGAACTCGATGGGCCTGATGCTGCAGAACGGCACCGGCGTCGAGAAGGACCTGGTGCAGGCCTTCGACTGGTACATGAAGGCCGCCCTGCAGGGGAACACCGAGGGCATGAACAATGTCGGCTATTTCTACGACATCGGCCTCGGCGTTCAGCAGGATTCGGTCGAGGCGGTGCGCTGGTACCGCGAGGCGGCCGAAGCCGGCATGGCGCGCGCGCAGAACAACCTGGGCATCATGTACGCCGACGGCGCCGGCGTGCCGCAGGACTACAACGAGGCGGTGAAGTGGTATCGCCTCTCCGCCGAGCAGGGCCTGCCCGAGGGCCAGAACTCGATGGGCTATTCCTACGATCTCGGCCTCGGCGTACCGCAGGATCCGGTCGAGGCCGTGCGCTGGTATCGCATGGCGGCCGACCAGGGCCACATGATCGCCCAATCCAACCTCGGCACCATGTACGCCAACGGCACCGGCGTCCCCGAGGACGATGCCGAGTCCGTGCGCTGGTATCGTCTCGCCGCCGACCAGGGCTATGCCCCGGGCCAGCGCAAGCTCGGTAACGCCTACGCCTGGGGCGAGGGCGTGACGCAGGACTATGCCGAGGCGGTGCGCTGGTGGACGCTGGCCGCCAACCAGGGCGACACCGATTCCGCCATCGCACTTGCCTCCGCCTACGAGCGGGGCGAGGGTGTCGCGGCCGATCCGGCCGAGGCCCGGCGCTGGCGTGAGGCCGCAGGCGGTGTGGAGGCGACCGTCGATTTCTCCGCGCCCGAGACCATCGCCACGTCGGATGCCTGCGACGTCAGCGGCATCCCCACCGTCACCCCGGACGAGACCCGCGTCGCGCTGGTCATCGGCAACTCGGCCTACCAGCACGCCCCTGCGCTGCCCAACCCCACCTGCGATGCGCAGGCCATGGCCAAGATGCTGCAGATCGTCGGCTTCACCGTCATCATGGGCACCGACCTCGACAAGCCAGCGCTCGAGGCCAAGGCGCGCGAGTTCGCCAAGGCGGCCGCCAACGCCGATACCACGCTGTTCTTCTATGCCGGCCACGGCCTGCAGGTGGATGGCCGGAACTATCTCGTGCCCATCGACGCCACCGTCGAGGATGCGACCTCGATCAACTTCGAACTCGTCGACATCGAGAACGTCACCAGCTTCATGACCGGCTTCGACCAGCAGACGGGCAAGGAGCGGGTCGCCATCGTCCTGCTCGACGCATGCCGCGACAACCCCTTCGCGGCAACGCTGAAGCGCAGCCTCGGCGTCTCGCGGTCCAACGCGGTGGACAAGGGCCTCGCCGCGATCGGCGACGGCGGGGCATGATCATCGGCTTCGCCATCGCCCCCGGTGACGTGGCGGCCGACGGCGAAGGCAACCACAGCCCGTTCACCAC
>JAEYYP010000309.1 GCA_023428425.1 Pseudomonadota bacterium | reverse complement strand
GGTCACGCCGGGCCGATGGAGGCGATCTCGTACCTTCGCACCTCGGCAGCGACGATCATGTCTTGCATGTCGGCCTCCGGACGCTCGCCCCGGAAGGTCAGCAGCGCCGCTTCGTTGTCCCATTGCTCGTAGACGTTGACGAGTTCGTCATCCAGCGGGTCCGCTGCGACCACGAAAGCCCGGCAGCCCTCGGCTTTGCGTGCCATCCGCATCGCTTCCGCCGATGCCGCCAGCATCCGCTCCCGTTGGCCGGGCCGTACCCGCAGCCACCCTGAAATAATGATCATGTTGCGCCTCGCTGACACTGAGTTGGCAGATCGCTCCGGACGCCGGTCCCGTCGGCACAGAGCTTTTTCAAAGGGGGAAGGGCGCAGCCGGGGAGGCTGCGCCCTCTATTGGCAAGCTCTATTCTGGAACCTGCCCGGAGCCGCCGTGCACCTATGGGGGAATGTGCCCGGCGGTAAACTCATATGTGTAGGCCGCTAGAACGGCATGATCGCGTCCACCACCTGCTGCCCGTAGCGCGGCTGCTGCACGGCCGTGATCTGCCCGCGCCCGCCGTAGGAGATCCGCGCCTCGGCGATCTTGGTAGAGGCGATGGTGTTGTCCGAGTGGATGTCCTCGGGCCGCACGATGCCGGCCACGACGAGGTCGCGCACTTCGAAGTTCACCCGCACTTCCTGGTGCCCCTCGATCACCAGGTTGCCATTGGGCAGCACCTGCACCACCACGGCGGCTACCTGCGTCTCGAGACTTTCCGAGCGGTTCACCGAGCCCGAACCGCCATCCGCCATGTCGCCGGAGGTAGTGAGCTTGCCCGACGCCTCGACGTCGGCGAGTGGCACCTTGCCGCCGAAGATCGAGCCGAGCACGCCACCCACGCTGCCTTCCGACGAGGAGTTCCGCGACCGGTTAGTCTTGTTGTTGATCTGCGCGCTGTCGTCGATGGTGACGAGCACCGTAAGGATGTCGCCGATCTTGTGCGCCCGCTGGTCCTTGAAGAAGCCGCGTGCCTCGTTCGAGAACAGCGAGTTCGGCTGGTAGGACGCCGCCTGCACTTCCGGCATCGGCATCGACACCGGCCGGTAGCCCGCCTGTGCCGTCGGGTCGGCAATCGCAGTGAGCTTGGGCTGCTCGCCGACACTGGCGAGCTGGTCCATGGTCGAGCAGCCGGCGAGCAGCGCGGGCATCAGTATCAGGGCCAGGGTGCGGGCGATGGTCTTGGAGAGGTTCATGGGAGTTTTCCTTTTGCCCGTCAGAGGCCGGCCAGCTGCAGCTTGGCAGTCGCGGTCGTGATTTCGACCGTGCCGTGCGCCGTCGCCACGCCGTTGAGAATCTTCTTGGTCACCGAGTTCATCACCTGCACCGGCTGGCCCTTGCTGGCATCGCTTAGCGATTGCGCGATCACGGTGAGCGTCATCGGTCCGGTCTTGAGCAGCGCCGTCACCTGCGTGTTGCGACGCACGGCCAGCGGCTCCGTCACGTCGGCTGCCTTCAGCATCAGCCCGGCCCGGCCATTGCGGCGCAGCTCCTTGCCGACCAGGTCACCGACCGCTTCGACGCCGCTCTGGTCGGCATAGTCGAACGGCACCTTCTTCATCACGATATCGGCCGGCGTCAGCACCGCTCCGGCCTTGAGGGTAACGGCAAGGTGCGGCACCTCGACCATCAGGTCGATGCTGCCCGTCACGTCCACTGGCAGGTCGACCCCGGCGATGCTGAAGCGCGCCGCGAAGGCCCGCGAGCCGGGCTGCCAGCGCAGCGCCGTCAGCGTCACCGGCACGGCCACGTCCTCGGCATTGAACGATGGCGCACCGCCGTCGAACCGGACCGCAACCGCGGCACCCACCGGCAGCAGCCCGCGGAACCCCAGGTCGCCCTCGATCAGGTTCGTGAGCTCGGTGCTGTCGATCACCGCCGCGCGGCGCTCCACCTTCACGGCGAGCACGCCGTCGCTCAGGTACTCGCCGAGCCCGGCCTTCTGTGCCGCAACGCGTACCGCGTCGAGATTCACCAGGCCGGTAGTGCCGGGGGCAGGGGCGCGGAACAGCGCCTTCTCGGCGAGGATGCCGGCATCCTCGAACATGTCGCCCACGGTGATGATCGGCCGGTTCACCGACACCTCGGCCTTCAGCACGGGCGTCGCCAGCGCGTTGGTGGCGCAAAGAGCCAGGAGAAGGGCAGGGAGGATCAGCTTGTTCATCGTCTATCTCCCTCAGCGCAGCTGGCTCGTGGCCTGCATCATCTCGTCGGCGCCCGAGATCACCCGGGCGTTCATCTCGTAGGCGCGCTGCGCCGCGATCAGGTCCGCGATCTCGGTCACCGAATTGACGTTCGAGGCTTCGAGATAGCCCTGCAGCAGGTCGCCTACGCCCTGCGAGTTCGGCGTCCCGATCTGCGCCGGCCCGCTCGACGCCGTCTCGAGGAACAGGTTGTTACCTGCCGAGGCGAGGCCGGCCTTGTTGACGAACCGCGCGAGCTGCAGCTGCCCCAACTGGGTTGGCGTCGAGTCCGTGTCGAGGAACGCTTCCACGGTCCCGTCGGGGCTGATCGACACCGAAGTGGCGTTCTCGGGGATCGTGATGCCCGGCTGGATCGCGTACCCGTCGACGTTCACCAGCTGCCCGTCCGGTCCGCGCTCGAACGAGCCGTCGCGGGTATAAGCAGTCCGCCCATCCGGGAGGTTGACGATGAAGAAGCCCTCGCCGCGCACCGCGACGTCCAGCTCCTTCTCGGTCGGCGTCGGGGTACCCTGGCTCATCACGCGCGGTGTCGCCGCCGTCTTAACGCCCGACCCGATCTCGATTCCCACCGGAGCGATCGTGCCCTGCTCCGACGTGGTCGACCCCGACCGGCGCAGCGCCTGGTACAGCAGGTCCTGGAACTCGGCCCGCTGGCGCTTGTAGCCGGTGGTCCGCATGTTCGCGATGTTGTTGGAGATGACCTCGACGTTCGTCTCCTGGGCCGACATGCCCGACGATGCGATGTAGAGCGCTTTCATCCAGGTCTCTCCTTAAGCCAGGCTGCCGAGGCGCTGGATGGCGTTGCGGCGCATGTCGTCCTGCTTTTCCTGCATCGAGGCCGCGCTCTGGTAGGCGCGCTGCACCCGGATCATCTCGGTCATCTCGGCAATGCCCGAGACGTTGGATTTCTCGACCGCCCCCTGCACCACGCGGGTCGCGACGGCAGCCTGCGGCTCGCCCCCGGCCCAGAGGTTGTTGCCCTCGCGGGTGGCGCCCTGCGGATCGGCGAACTCGACGACCCGGAGCTTGCCCTTGATGCCCTCGTTGGTGGCGATCGTCCCGTCTGCGGTGATGCTGATATCGGTCTCGGTCGCGGTGAAATGGATCGGTCCGAGTTCGGACATCACCGGGTTGCCCTGCAGGTCCACCAGCGTGCCCGTCGCGTCGATCGCGAGCGAACCCGACTTCGTGTAGCGCTCGCCCGCCGCCGTCTGCACCGTCAGGAAGCCCTCGCCCTGCAGCGCCACGTCGAGCGGGTTGCCCGTGTCCGTGATCGCGCCGGTCGACATGTCGTGGATTGTCGCCCAATCCTCGGTGAAGCTCAGCCGCTGGTCCGTGAACGCGAAGCCCCGGTCCCGCGCCACCGGCATCAGGTATTCCTCGAACAGCAGCTGCTCCGCCTTGAAGCCGGTGGTGTTGAGGTTGGCGATGTTGTTGGCCACCCCGTCCATCTGGCGCTGTAAGGCCACCTGGCGCGACAGGCCGATGAGCTGCGCATTTTCCATGGCGCGTATTCCCCGGTTCAGTCCCCGAGCCGTCCGACCTCCCCAGGTCGTCGGGCTCGCCGTTAACATTGCAGAAACCGTGCCAGTCCGGAGAGGTTATATAGATCAATAACTTAGCTGAGAGTTCCGGTCGTCCGCACCAAGCCGTGCCTGCGCTCCTGGCAACTTCTGCCCGGCAATATGTGCCGGGCTGGGCCATGATCGTAACCAATCGTTAACCCTCTGCCCGTTAGCTCGATTGTGGCCGGAATCGTCCGGCGCGCGGGGGTTTGGCATGACGGCAGAAGCCGAGGTCGAGGGCGGTGCGGAAGTCGCACCGGCCAGGAAAAAACTGCCGGTCATGCTCATCGCCATGGTTGCCGCCGCAGTCGTCCTGCTGGGCGGTGGCGCTGCAGCCTACTTCTTCCTCTTCTCCGGGCCACCCGCGCAGGAGAAGTCGCACGCCGCGGCGCCCGAGACCTTCACCTTCAACCTGCCCACCATGACGGTGAACCTCAACAACAACGACGGCAGCGCTGCGTCCTTCATGAAGCTCACCATCGCGCTCGAAGTCGCCAGCGAAGAGGTGATGGAGCAGATCCAGCCGCGCATGGCCAAGGTCGTCGACGCCTTCCAGGTCTACCTGCGCGAGCTGCGCAAGTCCGACCTTGAGGGCTCGGCCGGCATCTACCGGCTGAAGGAAGAGCTGCGCCGCCGCGTCAACATCGCGATCTTCCCGGCACAGGTCGAGTCCATCCTGTTCAAGGAAATCCTGGTGCAGTGATGGCCGAACCGGGCGACCTCGACAAACTCTCCGACGATTGGCTCACCGGCAGCGACGCTCCGGCGGCTTCTGCCGACGAAGCCGCGATGAGCGCCGAATGGGCCGCCATGCTCGAAGCCGACGGTGCCGACAGCGCCTCCGCTGACCGCGTCCTCAACCAGGACGAGATCGACAGCCTCCTCGGCTTCGATCCCAACGCGGGCGGCGTCGCCGAGCTCACCGGTGTCCAGGCCCTCATCAACTCGGCGCTAGTCTCCTACGAGCGCCTGCCAATGCTCGAGATCGTGTTCGACCGGCTCGTCCGCCTCGCCACGACATCGCTCCGCAACTTCACTTCCGACAACGTGGAAGTTGCACTCGATTCCATCTCGTCGGTCCGCTTCGGCGACTACCTCAACTCCATCCCACTCCCGGCCATCCTGTCGGTCATCAAGGCCGAGGAGTGGGACAATTTCGGCCTCCTCACCGTCGACAGCTCGCTCATTTACTCCATGATCGACGTGTTGCTCGGCGGCCGGCGCGTCGGTGGCGCCATCCGCATCGAAGGCCGGCCCTACACCACCATCGAGATGGCGCTCGCCCGCCGCATGATCGAGGTGATCCTCGACGACACCCACCGCGCCTTCGAGCCGGTCACCGAGGTGAACTTCAAGGTCGAGCGGCTCGAGACCAACCCCCGCTTCGCCGCCATCTCGCGCCCCGCCAATGCCGCTATCCTGATCGAGCTCCGCATCGAGATGGACGACCGCGGCGGCAAGATCGAGATCCTGCTGCCCTACGCCACCATCGAACCCATCCGCGAGCAGCTGCTCCAGATGTACATGGGCGAGAAGTTCGGCCGCGACCCGATCTGGGAAGGCCACCTCGCCACCGAGATCTACGCCGCCGATGTCGAACTCGACGCCATCCTGCACGAGATCGACCTGCCGCTGAGCCGCATCCTCGATCTCGCTCCAGGCGACACCGTGATGTTCGAGCGTGGACCCACCGATCCGATCAAGCTGCGTTGCGGCAATGTCGAGATCACTGAGGCGGTGATGGGACATATCGGCAAGCACGTTTCGGTACGCGTCGCGCGGCCGCTCAATCCACCGAAGGTAACGATGGCCGCCTTCGAAGCCATCGATGAAAGCAGGGAAGGGCGCTGATGTTCGGCATTCCATTCGGACTCGTGGTCGAAACGCTGGTGGCGGTTTTGCTGGCCACCACAATCGGTTACTGCGTTATCCTGAATCAGCGCCTGAAGCGCCTCCACGCCGATCGCGGCGAGCTGAGGAAGATGGTGGCTGACCTTGTGGGGGCCACCACCCTCGCCAATGCGGCGATCCAGGAGCTGAAGTCCACGGCCCGCGAGTCCGAGACAATCCTGGCGGCCCGCCTCGACGAGGCCGAGAAGTTCGGTCTCGAGCTCGCCAATCACGTCACGGCCGGCCACCAGATCATGGACAAGATCGCCAAGATCACCTCCGTCGCCCGCTCCACCGTGCCCATGGATGACCGGCTCTCCGAGCCCAACAAGGTTCAGTCAGCGCTCGATCAGTTGTCGATGCGCCCACGTATTCGAGGGAACGCCGCGTGAAGATCGCCCCGCCGCGCCTGCTGCCGATCGTTATCGCCGCAACTGCGGCCCTGCTGCTCTTCAAGGGCATCGGGATCGTGACGGAAGGCGGCTACGCGCTGGTTGGCACTACGTCTGTGCAGGCAGCGGGTGGCGGCGGTGGTCATGGCGGGGGTAGCGAAGGGGAAGGGGCAGTCGTTACGCCGGACGCGGTCGGCACCGGAGTCGACATGGTCGACGACAGTCCGCCCCTGGCGGACCCTGACGTCACCATGGAGTTCCCTGTCGAAGCCGAGTCGGGCGGCAGTCACGGGGCCGACGCCGGCGGCGGTGGCCACGGCTCGACGACGCCGGATGTGGGCCCGACCGAGGCTGAAATGCCGATGGAGGCCTGTCCGCCCGTCGAGACCGCTGAGGGAGAGGTCGCGCCAGTCGAGGGCCCCTGTCTCCCTGATCCCGGGGTCAACGAGTATGGCGACGCGCTGCCACTCATCAAGGACAATGTAACCGGCAACATGGTCCCGCTGGCCGATACCATCACCGACACCAGCAGCGAGGCAGCAATCAATAAGCGCCTCGCCGAACGCCGTGCCGAACTCGACCTGCGCGAGCAGGAACTGGACATGCGCCTGGCGTTGATCGATGCGGCCGAGAAGCGCATCGAGGAGCGGAGCGCCGAACTCAAGGCGCTCGAGGAGCGCATCGGCAAGCTCGTCGACGACAACAAGATGGCCGAGGAACAGCAGTTCGTCAGCCTGGTCGCGATGTACGAAAACATGAAGCCCAAGGACGCCGCGGCGATCTTCAATGAGCTCGACATGCCGGTGTTGCTGGGCGTCGCCAAGGCCATGAATCCGCGCAAGATGGCACCGATCCTGGCCCGGATGACGCCCCTGAAGGCCAAGGCACTGACCGATAGCATCGCTGCGGCCGATGCCCCACCGGCCCCGGTGGTCGCCGCCAGTCAGGACCTGACCAACCTGCCGCAGATCGTCGGCCAGTAGCCCCCCGTGATCGGCGCGGCTCGGGCGGCGCACAGGATCCCTCAATCGTTGCACGCAATTGCGCGATCGTCTTAGCCCGCCGTTAAGCCCGCCTTCCTATTCTCCGCCTGAACTTCGAAAGGGCGGCAGAAGCCGGCATGAAGGCGCAGAACGCAGCAACGAGCGGGACCCGGCTGTCCGCATGGCGCATCTTTGCGCCGCTGCTTGCCTTGGTCATTGCGCTGTGGCCGGCCATTTCCAGCGCGGCCGACAAGGCGCAGATCATCGCCACCCAGGAAACGGGCTTCGGTCGGCTGGTCCTCGATTTCACCGATCGCCTCGATTTGCCGCAATATCGCGTCAAGTACGAGAACGGCGTACTTGCCATCGAGTTCACCTCGCCGGTCTCCGTGGTCCTGCCCGATATCGCCACCGTCATGCCCGACTACGCGACCGTTGCCCGCGCCGATCCGGACGGCAAGGGTATCCGCATCGGCCTGCGCACCAGCTTCAACCTCAACCGCATGGAAGCGGGCGAGAAGCTTTTCATCGATCTGATGCCGTTGAACTGGCAGGGTCTGCCTCCCTCCTTGCCATCGGAAATCGTCGCGCAGCTTGCGGAGAGAGCCAAAAAGGCGGCTGAACTGGCCGAGGCGCAGCGCAAGGCAGAGGAGGCCAGACGCGTTCAGCCGGTGGCCACCGTGCGGCTGGGCCGGAATCCCACATTCCTGCGCCTGCAGTTCGACTGGTCCGTCGACACAGAGGCGAAGTTCGCCTTCCGCGGCACTGCCGGCACGCTGGACTTCGATTGGCCGGTACCCATCGATCTCTACGCGCTCAAGGCCGATCTCCCCAAGGAGTTCAAGGGAGCCACCAACGCCGTGAGCGCACTCGGCTCACGCGTCGCCTTCACGGTCGCCGAGGGCGTTACGCCACGCTTCTACCAGCTGACCCCGCGCCAGTTCGTCGTCGATATCGACCTCTCCGCCAAGGAGGGCCTAGAGGCCGCCCTTGCCGCCGAGGAGGCACAGAAGCAGGCGAAAGCCCAGGCCGAGGCGGCTGCCGCCGACGAGCAGCGGCGCAAGGCGGCCCGACTGGGAATGCAGTTCGAGTCGGAAGACACCAACACCGAGCCTGCCGGTGGGCCGGTCGCCCCCCACGTGACCAACCTGGGTGGCACCATCCGCGTCGCCTTCCCCTTCGAGCAGGATACTGCAGCCGCGGTATTCCGCCGTGGCGACACCGTCTGGATGGTGTTCGACAGCAACCAGGACGTTCTGCCGCCGTCCCCGGCGGATGCCCTGGCCGCCATCGCCGACAACGTCGAGGTCGTTGCGGCCGGCACCACCAAGGTCGTCCGCCTCGACCTGAGCGTCGACAGGCTCGCCACGCTCGGCTCGGAAGGGCGGTCCTGGGTTCTGTCGCTCGGCGATGTGCTGCTCAACGCCACCGAGCCGATCACTCTCAGCCGGCAGCGCGATCAGGACGGGCTGTTCGAGATGACCGCGGACATCGAGAACCCCGGCAAGGTTCACGTCCTGCGCGATCCGATCGTCGGCGACACGCTGCGAGTCGTCACGGTGCTGCCGCCCGCCCGCGGACTGGCCCGCGATCTGCGCTACGTCGACTTTGCCGCGCTCAAGTCCGCCCACGGTCTCGTCGTCGAGCCGCACAACACCACCCTCGACGTCGCCGTCGAGGATAGCGGGGTGCGGATAACCGCGGGTGGCGGTCTGACCCTCTCGGCCGTCGAGGCCAGCCGCGTGCTCGATGCGGGCAACGCTCCGGAGTTCCGCGAGTCCTATGTCGACCTCGAGGTCTGGCGTGAGGACGATCCTTCGCAGTTGGTGGCGCGCGAGCAGGAGATCATGGCGCGTGCGGCGTCCACCGAGGGCCGGCTGCGCGATGTCGCGCGCCTCGATCTCGCTCAGTTCTACGTCGCAAATCAGCTCTCCTACGAAGCCTTGGGCGTGATGCACGTGCTGTCCACCGAGCTCGCCAGCGAGGACCTGCGCAAGAAGCTCCGCCTCAGCAAGGCCATCGCTGACACCCTCGCAGGCCGGCCGTCCGAGGCTTTGTCGGTACTCAATGGCGGCAGCTTCGGCGAGGAAGCTGATGCGCTGATGTGGCGTACCATCGCCCGCGCCGAATCCGGCGACTTCAAGGGCGCGCGGCTGGACGCCATATCGGCCGAGGGCGTGTTCCCGTCCTACCCGCTCTGGGTGCGCAACAAGTTTCTGTTCGCGGCGCTGCGCGCTGCGGTGGAAACGCGGGATGCCCCGCTGGCCCTTAGGTTCATCGGCAAGCTTGAATTTCCCAAGCTGGTTCCCGAGGAAGTCAGCACCTACCAGTTGATGCAGGGTCGGATCGCCGAGCTGGAGAACCACGTCCAGGAGGCGCTCGATACCTATGGTCAGGTAATTGCCGCCGACGTCCGTCCGGCGCGTGCCGAGGCGGTCTATCGCACGCTGCTGCTTCTGCAGCAGAACGGCCGGATCGACCTGAAGAAAGCCACTGAAACCCTCGCCGCGGAGGCGCTCCTGTGGCGCGGCGGCAAGCTCGAAGCGGATATGGACAAGCTGCTGGCCCAGCTCTACTTCGCCAACCGGAACTATCGCGAAGGCTTCGAGATGGTGCAGGAGGCCGCGACCCTCTTCCCCGACAGCCAGCCGATTTCGGAACTCGTCGGCGAAGCGCAGCGCACCTTCGAGCACCTCTATCTGAACGGCGGCGCCGACGAGCTGGGCGACCTCGACGCGCTGTCGCTCTACTACGATTTCCGCCAGTTGACGCCACCTGGAACCCGGGGCGATGAGATGATCCGCAACCTCGCACGTCGCCTGGTAAAGGTGGACCTGCTGGCACAGGCGGGCGACCTGCTGGAGTACCAGATCCAGAGCCGTCTTTCCGGCGTGGCCCGGGCGCAGGTTGCGGCCGACCTGGCCATGATCCGCATCGCCAATCGCGATCCGGTCGGCGCACTGCGTGCCATCAACGACACGCGCGTGGCGGAACTGCCTCCGCAGCTCGAGCGTCAGCGCCGCGTGCTCGAGGCGCGCGCCCTCATCGACTCTGGTCGTCAGGACCTTGCCGTCGATCTGATCGCCCGCCTGCAGGGGCGCGACGCCGACCTGCTGCGTGTCGACGGCTACTGGAAGGCCCGGAACTACAGCCGCGCCGCCGATCTGCTTGAGGTGATCTACAGCCCCGACGACAGCGCGCCACAGATGACCCAGGGATCGCGGCTCAACGTCATCAAGGCGGCGGTCGGCTACGTGCTGGCCGGCGACAAGCTGGGCGTCGCCCGGCTGAGGTCCAAGTTTTCGGGCCAGATGGCGAACTCGGCCGAGTGGCCGCTGTTCGACTACGTGACGCAGGACGTCGCGCCGACCAGTCCCGAGTTCAAGAAGGTGGCCCAGCAGGTCGCGGGCCTGGACTCCCTCGACGCGTTCCTCGCGTCCTATCGCGACCTCTACGCCCGCGAGGACTCGGTCGTACCCAACTCCCCGAAGGTCGCCGACGCCGCCTGAGCCGGTCGGGCGAGCGGGTAGGGCGCTCCTCGCCTATCCGCTGACGAAGCTGCGGATCAGCGAGCCGGCCACCAGGTGCCAGCCGTCCACCAGCACGAAGAAGATCAGCTTGAACGGTAGCGAGATCACCACCGGCGGCAGCATCATCATGCCCATCGACATCAGCACTGACGCTACCACCATGTCGATGATGACGAACGGCAGGAACAGCAGGAAGCCGATTTCGAACGCTCGTCGCAGCTCGGAAATCATGAACGCGGGCACCAGGATCTGCAGCGGAATGGCGCTCGCATCGGCCGGCGGCTCGGTCTGCGACATGTCAAAGAACAGCCGCACGTCCTGCTCGCGCACATTGGCCGCCATGAAGCTGTGGATCGGCTCCGACCCGCGCGTGAAGGCCTCCTGCACCTCGATCTGCCCGGCGATCAGCGGGGCGATGCCATTGTCGTAGCTTTGCTGCAGGGTAGGGCCCATCACGAAGATGGTGAGGAACAGAGCAAGTGACACCATCACCGAGTTTGGCGGCGCCGTCTGGAGGCCGATCGCGGTCCGCAGAAGCGACAGCACCACCACGATACGGGTGAAGCTCGTCACCATCACGAGAGCGGAAGGGGCAAGCGACAGCAGCGTGATCAACCCGACCAGCTGCACCGCCCGTTCGGTGATCGTGGCGTCGTCGCCGAAATTGACGGAGATATCCTGCCCGAAGGCAACGGCCGGCAGCATCACCGCCGCAAGCAGGGCGCCGAGCTTCAGCCCGCGCCGCAGGCGGGCATGCCCGGCCGCCGGATTACCGGTTGTCGGTCGCGCCGTCCCTGCCGAATGAAACCTGAGCGCCAAGCGCCGTCCGCCCGTTGGTGTCCGTACTCGGGCTTGTAGCTGAGTCGGCTTTGCCACGGCCGGAGTTATCCCCAGCGATCGGCGGCATCGGGATCACAGCCGGTTCACCGACACTCACCGGGCGCAGCAGCCCGGTGTGCCGAAGCGACGGTGACTTGCGGGCGGCACCGGGGCGCGCGAAGTCCCGCAGCCGTTCGATATGCGGGCGCAGGACGGTCGGGCGCGGCGGTTCCGACGTGGCGGCGGTCGGGGCGGGTGTCACCATCGCCGGCTCTTCGCTGGTCGGATGCGTCGCCGCTGGCTGGCGTCGAACGGGCAGGGCGGTCTTCTCGGCGGCGGGGATGCCGCTCTCGATCACCAGGTCCTGCGGTCCGCCGGTCATCACCAGATGCTCGACATTGTCGCGACGGATGACGATCAACTGCCGCTTGGCATCCACCTGCACCTGCTCGACCACCTGCACCCGGCGGCCCTGCGCCCGCATCGCGGTACCGGCCTTCATGAAGAACTTAAGCACCCACAGCCCGAAAACGATCAGCACCAGCACGATGCCGAGCGCCAGCGCCGAGGTGACAACCGTATCGCCCGAACCGCCGAGAAGGCTGGATAGGAACTGCATGCCGGATCTCCCACTCGTCGCCGAGATTCCGCCGCCGTGGCCGTGAACGGAGGATTCTAGTGGTAATTCTTGCCCACCATGCGCCTCGAATATGTAAAATGCGAGGCGAAGCTTGCCGGTTCCCCGGCATGGTTAACGGCTCGTTAACCTCTACTGGGCAGGATTTGCCCAGTTGCGAGATTCCCTCATGAAGCTTCCGCTCCTCAGCGCGCTCACCGAAAAGATGAAGTGGCACCAGGCTCGCCAG
>JAEYYP010000308.1 GCA_023428425.1 Pseudomonadota bacterium | reverse complement strand
TCCTTGAAGCGCTGCGTCTCGACCTCGAGCTTTTCGCGCTCCTCGGTGATTTTCTTGATGACGCCTTCGACCTCGGCAATCCGCTGCAAAAGATCTTCAACCTGGGTCTGCAACTCGGGGACGGCACGGGCCAAGAGCATCGCGCTACGCACCATCTGCAGCGCGTCCTCGCGCCGGGTGATGATGACCGGCGGTGGATTGTTGCCCATGCGCTGCATGGTCGACAGCAAGGTGGCGATGGATGCATGGCGCTGCGCCAGGGAGCCTTGCAGGATTTTCTGCTGGGCTTCCAGCTCGTCGCGGCGTGCCTCGATGTTGGTTAGCCGCTGCTCGCTGAGCTGGACGTTGCGGGCGGTTTCCTGAAGCTGGGCATTCAGCTTCGCCCGCTCCTGCTCGATCTCCGCGACGTCGGACTTGGCGCTCTGTGCCTGGCGCTGGACCTGTTCCAGCCGCTCGCGATCTTCCTTGAGACGCTGGGCCGCTTCGTTGGACAGGCGAGACTGCGCTTCCACTCCGGTAGCAACCAGAAAGCCGGCGAGGACGGCGACACCTGTCACAGCGGCGCGATACATCGCCGTGTGTCCTAGCGCTGACTTGCCGTTCCGTCGCAAAATTGTCATCCGGTCCGCAGTGTTGGCGGCAATGATCCCAATGGAATGGGCGCGCTGGCGTCTCCACGGACCATGCAGAAGGAGAACCTCTACAACGATTACGGCAATTCTGGTGCGGCGCAAACTATCATAGTACACGCACACAGTGCGACCAATCGCGGATGCGCCCATCGCCCACATGCATTTTCGCCTTCACTCATTGACCTGCCGTGAATGGCGCCCCTTGTTCGTTAGCCGGAGCCTGCCTCATGAATTCGGTTTTCCAGCATCTGACGGCCGTCGCCGTGGCTGCTGTCTTCGTCGTTCTGCTGCTCGGGCTCTGGAACATGGCTCGCGGCAAGAGCGGCAATACCAGCCAAAAGCTGATGCGCTGGCGAGTTGGCCTTCAGTTTGTGGCCATCATCATAATTATGACGGCTATATACTTCGCTCGGTGAACCCTGCCGCTGGCCAGCCGTCCGAGGCTTGACCCGCGCCGGGTGGACGCCCACCCTGACATTCAACTCTAGTTTCTGATTGCGAGGGGCATGGCCAATGGTCGTACTCAACAAGATTTACACGCGCACCGGCGACGACGGCACGACCGCTCTCGGCTCCGGGCATCGGGTGCGCAAGGACAGCGCGCGGGTGTCCACCTACGGTACGGTCGATGAGACCAACGCCGTGATCGGCATGGCCCGTGCGCATCTTGCAGGCAGCTATCCCGGTCTCGATGCCAAGCTGGCCCGCATTCAGAACGATCTTTTCGATCTCGGAGCGGACCTATGTGTGCCAGCCGATAAAGCCCGGGCCGGACGGGAACAACTGCGCATTACGGCAGCTCAGGTCACGCGGCTGGAGGAAGAGATCGACGAGATGAATGCGGACTTGAATCCGCTTCGCTCGTTCATTCTGCCGGGCGGCTCGATGGGCGCTGCGACCCTGCATCTGGCGCGAACGGTTTGCCGGCGGGCGGAGCGACTGATGGTCGAGCTGGCAAGCGATCCCGAGGAAGTCGTCAGCGACGCGGCGCTGAAATACGTCAACAGGCTCTCGGATCTCCTGTTCGTGGCCAGCCGCTACGCCAATGACCGTGGTGCGGGTGATGTCCTCTGGGTGCCGGGCCAGAACAGTTAGGAGACCAGTTAAGTGAGAAGCGCTGGACAACCGGAAGCGCGGGCCGCAATGCTGGTCCGCGGGTAACCTGGGAGTCCTCCGTGTTCATTCCGGTTTATGACTACAACCCCCTGCGGTCGATCCGGCTGCAGTACGTGACCTTCGGCTTGATCCTGGTGAATGTCGCGGTGTTCGCACTCCAGATCTCCGGAATGCCCCTCGACACCATTATCAGCTTCGCCGTAGTTCCCGCGGAATTGCTTAATCTTGGGGCACCCACGCTGTCCCCGACGGTGGGACAGGGCATCGTCATCCCGGAGCGACTGACCCCGCTCACCTATATGTTCTTCCACGGCGACATATTTCACCTGGCGTCAAATATGCTGTTCCTGTGGGTGTTCGGCGATAACGTCGAGGATGCTCTAGGGCACGTCAAATACCTGTTCTTTTATCTGGCCTGCGGTGTGGCTGGCGGTCTCGCCCACGCCCTTATGACGCCAGATCCGACGACCCCTCTGATCGGGGCAAGTGGAGCTGTGGCGGGGGTTATCGCGGCATACTTAATGCTGCATCCCAGGGTGCGCGTCTGGGTGCTGGTTATGCGCTTCATTCCTATACGTATTACGGCCGCGTTTGCCCTCGGCGCATGGATCCTGACTCAGATCGTCATGGTGCTGATCCCGCAGGCCGGCCCGGTCGCCTGGTGGGCGCATATCGGGGGCCTCATCACGGGGGCAATCCTGGTGGTTATGCTCCGTCGTCCCGGCGTCCCCTTATTTGACCGGGGACCAGTGTGACGGCTAAGCGCGGTTTACATAGCGGCCGCCATGCGCCAACGTGCTCGTGGAGTGATTGACTTGCTCAAGATGCGAGCATAGGTTGCCTTTCGCATATG
>JAEYYP010000301.1 GCA_023428425.1 Pseudomonadota bacterium | reverse complement strand
GACAGGGAGGGCGCGTACAAACTGCTGCATGTCTGACTCGGAGGGGGAGGCCAACGGCCTTATTCCTTGCGTATTGGGGCGAAAGTGCGGAAGCCGGCAACCTTTGCGGCAGGAAGCCGCAACTCGGCGAGCAGGCCTCCCAGCACCGATCGTTTCAATTGCAGGGACCCACCGTAGACGTCAACCAATTCCTTAACGATATCCAGACCCAGGCCGGATCCGGGGGCCTTCTCGTCCAACCTGACGCCTCGCTGCAACACCTTGCGGGCCTCGTCCTCGGTGAGGCCTGGGCCATCGTCGTCGATCTTGATCAGCAGATTGGCATTGCCCTCGCGCCGCTCGGCCACCACGGTGACGCCGATCGAGGATTTCGCCCACTTGCAGGCATTGTCGAGCAGGTTGCCCGCCATCTCTTCGAGATCGCCCTCGTCACCGCGGAACCACGGCAGCGAGGCGTCGGGGCGGACCATGGCGATGGTGACCCGCGGGTTGAGCTTCTGCATCACGCGGGTCAGCCGCAGCATCACGTGCGTCGCATCGGCGCGCTTGCCGACCACGGTGGATCGCGCCGCCAGCCGGGCCCGGTCGAGATAGGTCGAGACCAGCTGGCTCATCTTCTCGGTCTCGGACGATACCACGGTGGCGAGCGGGTTCTTCCTGTCCGTCGCCGCCTCGTTGCGCAGCACGGCGATCGGCGTCTTCAATCCGTGCGCCAGGTTGCCCACCTGGTTGCGGGCTCGCTCGACGATCTGGGCGTTCGAGCGCAGCAGCTCGTTGATTTCGTCGGAGAGCGGCGCCAGTTCCACCGGATAGACCTGGGTGAGCGCCGCCGTCTCGCCCTCGCGCACCTGCTCCACCTCGCGCCGCAACCGGCCGACGGGCCTGAGCGCGATGCGGGCCACGATGGTCGACATCACCGCCAGCATGATCGCCACCGCACCGAGCACGATCAGCGTCTGGCCGCGGAACTCGTCGACCAGTTTCAGGATCTCGTCGAGCGAACCCGTCACCATGATGTGGAGCGGCATGCCGTTCACGGTCACCAGCCGCTCGAGCACGCGGATCTTGGTCTCGAACGGATCGGTCACCACGGCGGTCTTGGAGTTCTTCGCGTCGAACTCACCCGGCAGCGGGTTCAGCACCATGCCGACATAGGAGTTGGAGAAGTTCAGCAGGTCGCCAGCGTCGTCTCGGATGGCCCAGTACCAACCCGATCCGGTGCGATCGAAACGAGGGTCCGCGACACGGATGCCCTCCGCGGTCGGCGTCGACGAGAGCAGCGTCAGGTCGGTCAGCGTCTCGACCTGGAACTCCAGCGTCTCCTGCAGCGACGTGTCGAGGGCGCGCGAGTAGAGTTCAGTGAGCAGGAACGCCGTGGCCACCAGCGCCACGATCAGCCACCCCGCCGACAGCAGGAACAGCGATGCCGCAATCGACCCGCGCCGCCCGTTCCGCTTCCGCAACACGCGCTTCATCAGCGCGTCGTAGCGCACCGTGACGCTTTCCCAGGCAGAAGAGATGACGGCGGGGAGTTTCATGGAGGGATACTAACCTGGCGCAGCGCGTGTGACAGACCCCTCATCCGGCTGCCGCCACCTTCTCCCACAAGGGGATAAGGCGATGATCGTAGCACGTGGTCCTATTTCAGGGGGGTGCAGTAGAGCGTTCGCCTTCTCCCCTTGTGGGAGAAGGTGCCCGAAGGGCAGATGAGGGGTGGTTTCAGCGCACACGGCTCCGCCTGCGGTTTCGCCCCTCAGTCTTCCGCGATCTGATAGCCCAGTCCGCGCACCGTCTGGATGCAGTCCTCCGGCAGCTTCTTGCGGAGGCGGCCGACGAACACTTCGATGGTGTTCGAATCCCGGTCGAAGTCCTGGTCGTAGAGGTGCTCGGTCAGCTCGGTACGCGAGATCACCTTGCCCTTGTGGTGCATCAGGTAGCTGAGGAGCCGCAACTCGTGGCTGGTCATCTTCACGGCGTGACCGTCCACGGTCACCTTGCCGGCCTTCACGTCGAGCCGCACCGAGCCGGCACTGATCTCGTTGCTGGCCTGCCCCGCCGCCCGGCGCACCAGCGCCCGCACACGCGCCAGCACCTCTTCCATGTGGAAGGGCTTTGCCACGTAGTCGTCGGCGCCGGCATCGATGCCCTGCACCTTGTCGCTCCAGCGGTCGCGGGCGGTGAGCAGCAGCACCGGCGTCTTCTTGCCGGAGCGGCGCCCTTGCTCGCGCACCGACAGCCCATCCATTTGCGGCAGGCCGATATCGAGCACCACCGCGTCGTAGGGTTCGGTGTCGCCGAGGAAATGACCTTCCTCGCCGTCGAACGCCACGTCGACCACGTAGCCTGCTTCGGTCAGCGCATCCTTGAGCTGACGGTTGAGATTGGTATCGTCCTCAACGACGAGAATGCGCATAGACAAGTCCCCTGTAGCCGCCCGGCAGGTTGTTCGGCACCGCCTCCGCCCCAAGCAGAGTCAAGCGCCTGTCTCGCCAAGCGTAAATCTTAGTGCGTCTCTTATTGCGCGGGCAAGGTCACAGGACGGCTTTCGCCGGAAGAATCCATGATGTTGACCCGCCACTGCCACCGTCCGCCGATCTCGCAGACCTGCAGCGCCGAGGAGATGATCTTGCCCACGACGCCGGCACGGTCCATCGCCTCGCTGAGCTGCACCAGCTCACCCGAGTCGATCTTCTCCTGGATTTCGCGACGGTCGAGGCAACGCCCCTCCTGCGCGGCGGCCGGCCCAACCCCCACCCCCAACGCCCCCCCCATCACGACGGCCGCCACCAATGCTGCCATTACGTTCTTCATGGGGCGGTTATGGGGGGAAGCGGCTGAATATGGGATGAACGATTGCGTGAGCGTCCGAACCGCAGGCATGGGTTCACCCCGTCTTCATCCCCTTGCGCAGGAACAGGATGGCGAAGCCCTCCATCAGCAGTTGGCCTGCGGCGTGGCCGTCGAAGCTGGGGATGTCGAGGCCGACGAGCTGACTCAGGGCGGCCAGGATCATGGCGGTGGCGACGAGATAGGTCTTGAAGCCGTCGAGAACGTTGAGATTCATCAGGAAACCCCTCAGGTTGGATATGATGATGGAGAAAAGGAACCGGGTCCGCGCCGCCTGAAGCCGCGCCCCGAGCCCGTCGAAGACCCACTTACGCATCGAATGCCCCCATCGCCGCCGCGCCCGGGCCGTACTCGGCACTGAGCTGGGCGACGGCAAAGCCGAACCCGTCCGGCAGTACGCCGAAATCGTCGACCTGTGCCGCTGCGGGGTAAGTCGCAGACGTCGCCGAAACCTCGATCTCGCGCACCGGCGTCACCCCGTCGAAGATCGTCACGCGATAGGCCTCGGGCGCATAGTCGAGCCCCACTTCGAGCGCCGCCCAACTACCCGCGTCGGCCCGCGACCGCCGCACCCAGGTGAGCGCCACATCTCCCGACCCGTCCCGCATCGCCCGCAGGTGCCCCGGAGGCAACGGCGTCAGCGGCCCGATCCCGACCTCGGCGGAAAACGCCGTGCCCTCGGCGTCGCGCCGGCCGGCAAAGGCGCGGAGTGCCAGCGTCTCGCCGATCCATCCCGCCTCCACCGGCATCAAGGTCACCGCCTCGTCGAGCACCACCACGCAGGCGCCCGCTACAGCCGCCCCCATGGCCGTCCCGCCCTGCCCGCGCAACAGCCGCGTCAGCCTGTAGGTCCCCGCCGAAACCAGCTCGGCACCGGCAAAGCCGATCACCTCCCAGCCCGCGTCGGTCTCCACAACGATCCGGTTGCTGCCGGCCAGCGCCGCCCCTTCGTCCACATCGGCCAGATGCCCGCCATGGAGCGATACCGTCAGCGCCTGCCCGTCCCACAGCTCCAACGGCCCGGCCGCCAGCGGCGCGGCCAGATCGCCCATCGCGGCCGGCCGTGTCAGCCGCGCCAGCGTCGCTCCGGTCGATGCGAATTGCACCTCCACCGTCCCCGGCCACGGCGACGCCCAGGCCGCCAGCACCAATCGCGACACGCCCGCCGAGGTCGCCTCTCCCGGCAGGTGCGCGGCAACCAGCAACGCTTCACCCACCGGCGCGGGCGCAGACGCCGAGCGCGACACCCGCTCGCTCAGCACCGCCGGATGCATCACCGGCAGCACCGCTCGTGCCGAAATCCTGCGCGCCAAGCCGTCCCGGATTTCGGTGATCTCGAACGGCCCCTCGCCTTCGCCATCCACCGCGATCACGTCGCCCACTTCGAGCGCCGCGAAGGACGGCGGCAGGGCAAGCTCCAGCACATCGCGCCCGGCGCCAGCCGCCACCAGCGCCCTTTCCGCGGCCACCCGCGCGCCGGCCGCATCGAGCACGAGCCCGGCATTCACCCCGGCCACCGCCCCGCCCTCGGCCAGCATCGCCGTCGCGGTTCCGACCAGGTAGTCGCGTTCGCGATCGAGATAGCTCAGTGCCAGCCGCCCCACCGTCTCGGATGGATCGGGCCGCCGCCGCGACCGCATCGGCCCGTCGTCGAGAACCACATCGTCCACCGCCACCGCATCGCGAACTGTCGGCGCCACGAGCGCCAACCCGCCCTCGCCATCGCGCACCGACAACCCGGTCGCCGCCAGCGTGCCTTCGAGCGCATCGCGCACCGAAACCACGCCCTCCACCGCCAGCCCATACACCAGCGGCAATGCGGCCGCGCCGGACACGGTCGTCCCCCAATCCGCCGCCACCGCGGCGGCCAGTTCATCGCTCGCCAGCGCCCCGAGCCGGCCCGTCAGCCAGTGCCCCGCCGCGTGGTTTTCCGAATCCGACCAGGTCGCCGCGTCGCCGGGAAATGCCGGAAAGGGTCGCCCGTCCCAGGTCCACACCGACACCCGCTCCACCATCGGACTGTCCGCCCAGTGCTGAAGCTGCGCCCGCAGGAACTGCCGCTGCATCAATCCGTCCGGCGCGCCTGACGAGAAATACGGTCGCCCGCCCTCCGCGCTCTTGCCATCCGGGAACACGTTGGGCTGGTTCGCCCCCCTGTCGACCGCACCGCACCCCAGTTCGGTGAACCACACCGGCTTAGAGCCTGGCACCCACGCCGTCGGCGTCGCAGAGCGCACCTCGCCCACGCGGTCGTGATGGGCATTGCTCCACCACCCGGCAATGTCCTTGAATCGCCAGACCCAGTCCTCGCCGTATGCGCCATCGACAATCGGCGTCCGCGCCCCCGCCAGCCGGTCCGCCTCCGAGGCATAGAACCAGTCGAACCCCTCGCCCCCGGCAATCCCCGCCGCCAGATAGTCGAGCGCATGCGGCCCGTCCCACAGCGCGAAATCGGCATGCGCCTCGCCGTCGCGCCAGTCGGTCACCGGCATGTAGTTGTCGATCCCCACCGCCGCGATGTCGTCCGACGCCCAGAGCGGATCGAGATGGAAATACTTGTCCCCGGGTTCATCGGCCGGCTGAAACCCGTGGTACTCGCTCCAGTCCGCCGCGTAGGTCAGCGCCACATCGGGGGCGATCGCCTTGGCCTCCGCTGCCAGCGCCACCAGGGCATCGACGAACGGAAAAGCGCTGCCGTCGCGCACGGTTGTCATCCCCACCATTTCCGAGGCGATCACCAGCGCGTCGGCACCCGACTCCAGGGCCAACCCCGCGTAGTGCCGCACCATTCGCCGCAGGCCCCAGTCCGAGGTCGTCCCGACGAACGCCGCTACGTCCGAGGCCGCCCCGGAGATCCGCCCGCGCCAGGGATAGGCCGGCTGCGCCATGGCGTTGCCCTCGGGAATGTCCATCAGCAGCATCGGATAGAGCGTCACCTCCAGCCCCCGCGCCTTGAGGTCAGCGATCGCCGCGATGACCGACGCATCCGACGGCGTCCCGCCATAAGCCGGCCCGCCCGCATGCGTCGAAACCACTTGCGCCGTCCCGCGCGAAACCCCGGCGACGCTCCACTCGACGCCCCTCACCGACCGCGAGGCCGCCTCCACCTTCGGTCGCATCGTGCAGTGCTCGGCGCGCAAATCGTCGCCGAACCAGCTCACCACCAGCGACACATGCTGGAGGTTGGGGCAGAGCGCCTGCAGCTCGTCGAGCGACAGCGTCCAGTCGCTTACCATCGCCGATTGATGCGCGTTCTCGGTCGCCGACGCCCCCGGCCCCATCACCCGCACGCGCGGGGTCGGATCGTAGCCGAACTCCGTCGCCCCCGGGATCACCGTCACCGAGCGGATCAGCGGCTCGAGTTCGCCCACCACGCGGCAGAGCTCCACCGTGATGTTGGGCACCCGGTTGCCGAACTCCGTCAGCGGCAGCCGCTCGAACACCAGGTAACAGAGCCCGCGATAGCCCGGCGCCTCACCCTGCTTCGCCTCGATCAAGCTGTCAGCGACCTGATCCTCCGTCCCGCGATAGAACCGGGCGTTGAGCCCCTCGAGTTCGAGCAGTTGGCCATCGGCCCAGACCCGCCCCAGCCGATGCACCTCGCCCTCGCAGAAGGCCACGGCGAAGCTGGCGCAGATTTCGGCATCCGCCGCCGGCGCCGTCGCCTTGCCCCCGCGCTGCTCCGACGTGATCTCCTCGAGCTCCGTCGCCCAGATGATATTGCCCGCCAGCCGGCTCCAGCCATAGAGCCGGGGGATCGCACCGCCCTCCGACGAGCCCTGCAGCCGGATATCCGGTCGTGCAACCGCGGGTGCTTTCTCCCCGAACAGCGTCGCATCGATCGCCGACCCGGCAAGAGCCCCGAGCGCCCGCCCGATGGTCGCGCCAATCGGCCCACCCACCGCGCCGCCCACCACCTGGCCGGCCAGCGAAAGTGCAAGAGTTGCCATCAGAGCTCCAGAAATTCGTAGAGGCCGGCGATGCGCCGTTGCCAGCCCGATGTAAGAT
>JAEYYP010000258.1 GCA_023428425.1 Pseudomonadota bacterium | reverse complement strand
CCAGCGCCTCGGGATTCGCCAGCGCTTCCTTGTTCTTCACCTGGCGGCCGTGGACCACATCGCGCACTGCGAGTTCGGTGATCTTACCCGATTTGGTACGCGGGATGTCCTGGACCGCGACGATCCTGGCCGGCACGTGGCGAGGGCTGGCGCCGGTCCGGATCTTGGTGCGGATTACCTTCTCCAGCGCCTCGTCGAGAACCACACCCGGGGCCAGCCGCACGAACAGTACCACGCGGACGTCGTCGTCCCAGTCCTGGCCGATGCACAGCGCCTCGACGATCTCCGGAAGCTGTTCGACCTGGTTGTAGATCTCGGCCGTGCCGATGCGCACGCCGCCGGGATTGAGCGTGGCGTCGGAGCGGCCGTGGATGATCATGCCGCCATGCTCGGTCCACTCGGCGAAGTCGCCATGGCACCAGATGTTGTCGAAGCGATCGAAATAGGCGGCGTGGTACTTTTCACCCTTCGGATCGTTCCAGAAACCGACGGGCATCGCCGGAAACGGCTTCGTGCAGACCAGCTCGCCCTTCTCGCCACGTATCGGGCGACCGTCGTCGTCCCAGACGTCGACGGCCATGCCAAGTCCGGCGCCTTGGATCTCACCCTGCCACACCGGCAGGATCGGAACGCCCAGCACGAAGCAGGAGACGATGTCGGTGCCGCCCGAGATGGAGGCGAGGTGCACGTCCTTCTTGATGCCCTCATAGACGAAGGCGAAACCTTCCGGCGACAGCGGCGAGCCGGTCGATGACATGGTGCGCACCGCGGACAGGTCGTGGGTATCGATCGGCCGCAAACCGGCCTTGCGCACCGCGTCGATGAACTTGGCCGAGGTGCCGAAATAGGTCATGCGCTCGGCCTGGGCGAAATCGAACAGCACGTTGCCATCCGGATGGAAGGGCGAGCCGTCGTAGAGCAGAAGCGTGGCGCCGCTGGCCAATCCCGACACCAGCCAGTTCCACATCATCCAGCCGCAGGTGGTGAAATAGAAGAAGCGGTCGCCTTCCCTGATGCCGGCGTGCAGGCGCTGCTCCTTGACGTGCTGCAGCAAGGTGCCGCCGGCGGAATGGACGATGCACTTGGGGATGCCCGTCGTACCCGACGAAAACAGGATGTAGAGCGGGTGCGAGAAAGGCAGCCGCGTGAACTCGACCGGCGCCGCCTCGAAAGCCGCCACCGCCCTGTCGAGCCCTTCCGCGCCTTCGATGCCGGCCGCGATGGCGTCCGCCTTGCCCAGATAGTCGGCAATCAGCACCTTGCGCAGCGTCGGCAGCTTTGCGACCACTGCTGCAACCTTGGCTGCGACATCGATCTCCTTGCCTGCATACCAGTAGCCGTCCGGCGCGATGAAGACGACGGGCTCGATCTGTCCAAAGCGGTCGAGCACGCCCTGCTCGCCGAAGTCGGGCGAACATGACGACCATATGGCGCCGAGAGAAGCCGTGGCCAGCATGGCCGCAATCGTCTCGGGCATGTTCGGCATCATGGCCGCCACGCGATCACCCTGCTTGACCCCCAGCGAGCGGAACAGCTGCTGGAGCCGCGATACCAGCGCGTGCAGTTCGTCCCAGCTCAGGCGGCGCGATACCTTGTCCTCGCCCTGGAAGACCAGAGCATCATCTGCGCCGCGCTTGGCCAGCAGGTTCTCCGCGAAGTTGATGCGGGCGTCGGGGAAGAAGGAAGCGCCGGGCATCTTGTCGCCGTCGACCAGGCGGCGTTCGCCCTTTTCGCCGATCACGCCGCAATAGTCCCAGACCAGATTCCAGAAGGTTTCGCGCTCGTCGATCGACCAGCGGTGAAGTTCATCGAAGCTCGTCATGGCCTTGCCGCCGCGACTGGCGGCCGCCTGCATGAACTCCGTCATCGCCGCGGCGGCGATGGCCGCGGATGAAGGTTTCCAGAGCGGCGCGTCAGAAGTCATTCGGGGATCTCCGGGCAATTGCCGGCGGGTTATGTCATGCGCCCGCGGCCCGGAGCAAGCCGGCCGAATGCCGCTCCAGATCCTAAATCGGTTAAAGGGTGCATACACCGGAACTGGTCGTCATGGCCGGGCCACAATAACTTGAAATGCCACAGATGTCCGGTAAACCGACAGGACGGCTGCGGGCGATGCTGATGCCGAACGATCGCGGCTGTGAGGGTCCATGAGTTTCAGAGGCGCTAGGTTCGGGATCTGGGCGATCGGGGCCGCGCTGGTCATCGTGGGCGCGGTGATCGCCTTCCTGCCCTACATCGCCTCGACCCAGATCGTGCGCGACCGCATCGCCTTCGAGATGAGCGCCTGGAGCGGGTACCGCGTGGAACTCGGCGCCGCGCCGGAGATCGAGGTCTGGCCGTTCCGTGCCATCCTGCGCAACGTGGCGCTCTCGGGATGGTATGACCCTGATCGCAAGCCGGTTGTCGTCGCCGAACGCGTCGACGTCGACCTTTCGCCGCTGGCCGCACTGCGCGGCGACATTGTTTTCTCGACGGCGCGCCTGGTGCGGCCGACGTTGCATCTGTCGGCCGGCGAGGGCGGCATGTCCCTGCCCGTCTCGCCCAATGCCGGTCGCATCGCGCGCTCGATCGAGACTGCGCGAGAAGCGGTGTCTGCCGACCCCGGCAAGCCCGACCTGCGGGTTCTGCCGGCCGATCCCTTTGGCACCGTCGCCTTCGTCGACGGACGCATCGTCGCCGATCGCGGAGGCAAGGAGGAGGAGATGGTGACCAGCGTCGCGGGCGCGCTCGAATGGCCCGCACTCGACCGGCCGGCACGGCTTTCGCTGTCCGGCATCTGGCGGGGCGAGAATGTCGTGCTCGAGGCGAACGCCGCGCAACCCCTGGTGTTGCTCGCCGGCGGCGACGCGCCGCTGAGCGTTTCGGTGAAGTCGCCGCCCGCCGGCTTGTCGTTCGACGGCATCGCGAACCTCTCCGTCAACAGCTATGTCTTGGGCGCCGTGAAGTTCGCGTCGCCGTCGCTGCACCGACTTGTGCAATGGTCGTCGCAGGGATCGCTACCCGGTTCGGGTATTGGAAACGTGTCCCTGGCCGGCAATCTCACGGGCGACCGCAACCGGCTGAAGGTCGAGAACGCGGAACTGCGGCTCGACGCCGACCGGGCGGTCGGCGTTCTGGATGTCGCCCTGACGGAGGGAATGCCGGTAATCGCAGGCACACTCGCTTTCGATACACTCGACCTCGGCGCTTTCCTGGCCGGCTTCACCCCGCTCGAGGACAACCCGGCCGCTGCCGGTTCCGCGGACTTCTCCCCCCGCGTCGGTCTCGACTTGAGGCTCTCGGCCGCCGCAGCCGAGGCTGGTCCCGTGGCACTCATCGATCTCGCCGCGACAGTCCAGGTGAAGCCGATGTCTGCATCCTTCGATCTCTCGGACGCGCAGGCCTATGGCGGGCGCTTCCAGGGCAGCCTGCGGCTCGATCGCCAACCCGAGCGCGACCACCTCGAGCTCAAGCTGATGGGGACCGAAATCAGCGGCGCGGCCATCGCCGCGTCGGCCCCATCCATCCCGCTGGTGCCGGCGGCGCAAGGCAACCTGGCGCTGACGCTGAAAGGCTCGGGCAACCGCTGGCGGGACCTGCTCGAGACCGGCACGGGCACGGCCAGCATCAGCTTCGGCAAGGGCTCCATCCCGGACTTCGACCTGACCGCTTTTGCGAATCGCCTGGAGGGCACCGGCTTCTTCCCGCTGTCGGACGTCGCCAAGGGCGCCCTGCCGATCCAGTCGATCAAGTTCAAGGCAGCGATCTCGCGCGGGGTAGCGCTCATCGAAACCGGCGAGATCAATGCGCCGAGCGACAGCATCCTGCTTACCGGCCTCGTCCCCTATATCGGCGGCGGGCTTGCGCTTTCGGGCCGCCTCCAGTCGCCGCAGCAGCCTGGCGACGACCAGGCGAGCCAGCCTGGCCCTGCGGTGGCCGAACAGACCTTCTTCGTCGGCGGCTCCTGGACCGAACCATTCGTGGCGCCTATCGGCAATTCCCCGGTCGCGCTGCCTGCGGACTGAGGGCGGCCCGGCCGATACGGCCCGCCCTGCAGTCCAAAGGCGCCTCGATTCGTTTTATGGCCGAATCGCGATAGACTCCCGTTGGGTAAGGCGAGAGGGGAACCGGTTGTTCAGGCTGCTTTCGGCCATTTTCAAGATCGCCGTCATTTCGCTGGCGACCGGCGCCGGACTTTCGGCCTTCGACGTCACGGCCGCCGATATCCTGGCGCGCATCGGCATGACACCCGAGCGCGCCCTAGAACTGGCGCAGCAGGGCCTGCAATGGGC
>JAEYYP010000182.1 GCA_023428425.1 Pseudomonadota bacterium | reverse complement strand
ACCTATGGATCCTGAATATAGGAAAGGGCCGCACCATTGACAGCAGCCTGCATGCGTTCGATGGCCGCGGGCACAACCGGAATTTGACCTTCCGCAAGGTAGGGGCGCGGCTCCGATGCTACGAGTGCCGCTTGACGGGCCAAAGGAGCGCCTCCGGAAATGTTACTGACGAATGTTCCAGACACTGCGTACGCACTGGCGACCCAGCTCGTGGGCTCAGCCTTCATTGCAAGACGCAGCATGGTCGATGTGGACGCACGGGTGCTCGCCGATTTCGTATTCGCCGACGCCGCCGTTGCGCTCGAGCGAATCATCCAGGAGCAGTCCGATCCGGCCGCCGGGGCCCATCTGACGCTGGTCGCGTCGGTCATCCAGGCCCTTCGCGCGCAATTGCCCGCACCGCTGCCCGCCCGGGACAATACCGCGGCGTAGGCCGCTGAGCCCGTCGACCCGGCTCCGGGAGGCTTCGGGTTCACTGCCGGTAACACCCGCTTGGAACGCCGTAGTTCACACGAAAAAAACGGCCATCGCCGCGTGGCGATGACCGCAGTTGGGCTGGAGGAGAGCCCGGGAGGAAGGGTGGGTCGAAACCCGCGCGCTCCGCCGCGACGGTGGCGCATTATGGAAGTTCAGTCGCAGAGCGCGCGTAGGGCATCGAGCTTGAGCAGTTCGACGCGGCGGCTGCCGTTCAGGCGGATATAGCCCGCTTCCTTGAACTTGGAGAACGTCCGCGACACGGTCTCGATGGTCAGGCCGAGATAGTCGCCGATGTCGGTGCGCTGCATCACCAGTTCGATCTCGCGCAAGCCCCCCTGGCGCTCCATCATGTCGACGAAGAATGCGGCGAGACGCTCGGCCGCGTTCTGCCGGCCGATGACCAGCTGATGCTCCTGGGCGCGAACCAGCGCCTGAAGCGCCAGCGGCAGGATTTCCCGTGCCACTTCCAGGCTGGGAGGCAGGCGATAGGCGCGGATGCCGGCGCTGCCGATGGCCTCGGCGAAGAAGTGGTGGCGGCCGTCGGCTTCGAACCCGAAGACCTCGCCTGCGACATGGAAACCGCTGATCTGGCGGCGGCCGTCGGAGAGCAGGCGGAACACCCGCACCGCGCCGAACTCGACCTGGTAGAGCGCCACGGCCTTCTCGCCCTGGGCGTAGATCTCCTCGTTGGCGCCGAACAGGAGAAGCTGCTGCTGCGACGCGGCCAGCGCCGGGAAGGGCAGGGCGGCTGAGTGGGCGGCATCGAGATGGGTCGGGGTGAGCATCGTCGTCTCCGGGGTTCGAATTCTGGAGACAGGATGACGAAATTCGCGGGGCGCCGGTATTCGGTTTGATCCCTACGTAGTTCTACGGAGTTGCGGGCGGCAGCAAGGGTCTTTTGCGCCGGCAGGCCCGTTCGACGAGGTCGACGAGGGTGCGGCCGGAGGTCGGCTTGACCATGATCGCGACGCCGTCGCGCGATTCGGGACCGGCAGCATCCACCAGCACCACCAGCGGGGGCAACCCCGGCGGCGGGTAGAGCTTTGCCGGATCGAGGCCGTCCACGACGATGCAGGAGATACCGGCGAGAGCCTGCGCATCGCCTGCCGGTGGCAATGCCTCGTTGTCCCTCACTTCGAACCCTTCCACCTCGAAAAGGAAGCGTAGCGATTGGCGTATCGCCGCATCCGGCGACACGACGAGGATTGAGTATGCCCGCCCATCGGTGTGCATGGACCGGTCGCTGGCTCCACGGCAAAGAGCGCAAGTGAAGACCGGCCGGGCGACCGACGCATTGCGGTGGATCAAACGGTCGCTGGCGAGAGCGCTAGGATGCCGGCTTGACCGACAGCATCATGCGCACCAGCTCGGGCAGGCTTCGCGCGTGCATCTTGGCCATGACGTTGGCCCGATAGACCTCGACCGTACGCGGACTGATGTCCAGGTCGAAGGCGATGGTCTTGTTGGGCAGTCCCGCCACCACCCCGTCTAGCACCTGCCGCTCGCGCTCGGTCAGCGTCTCCAGTCGCGCGGCAACCAGGCTCGCGTCCTCCGGGTCGACGGAGCGCAGCTCCACCTGCGACGCCGCGCGGCCGATGGCGTCGAGCAGCACCTGCTCCTCGAAGGGCTTCTCGATGAAGTCGAGCGCCCCGGCCTTCATCGCCTCGACCGCCATCGGCACGTCGCCGTGACCGGTGATGACGATGGTGGGCAGCATGGCATTCGCTGCCCGCAACTGTTTCAGCAGTTCCACTCCGCTCATGTCGGGCATGCGCAGGTCGGTGATCAGGCACGCCTTGGAGAGACCCGGCGCCACGGCGAGAAATGCGGTCGCCGATTCGTGGACCCTGGCGGCGAAGCCGGACATAGACAGCAGGAAGGCGAGCGACTTGCGCACCGGTTCCTCGTCGTCGACGACATGAACCACAAGATCACCGGACATTTGGCTGCTCCCCCTCGTCGATCGCCGGCAAGGTGAAACGGAAAGTCGTCCCGCCGCTCTCGTTGCGGCGCATCGTCAGTTCTCCCCCGTGAGACTCGACGATGCGCTTCGAAATCGACAGTCCCACGCCCATGCCGCCCGGCTTGGTGGTGACGAACGGCTTGAACAGTTGTTCCGCCATCTCGTCGGAGATGCCGCTGCCCGTATCGGAGACTTCGAGCACGATTACGCCATCGCCGTCCGGCCAGGAGCGGATCGACAGTTCTCGCCGCTCGACGCCCCGCATCGCCTCCGTGGCGTTGCGGATCAGATTGGTCAGTACCTGCTGGATCTGGATGCGGTCCGCCAGGACCATCTTCGGTCCCGGCGCGAAGTCGAAGATGGTGCGGACGCCGAGTTCGCGCGAGCCCATCAGCGCAAGCGCGCCGGCCTCCTCGACCAGTCCGCGAATTTCCTCGGGCTTCTTCTCGGTGTCGCCGCGCGTTACGAACTCGCGCAGATGGCGGATGATCTGGCCGGCCCGCAACGACTGCCGCGCCGTCTCCTCAAGCGCCTCGCGCATGCGCGAAGCGAGCGCGTCGTCCATGTCCTTCAGCAGGCGCGCGCAGCCTTGCGTGTAGTTGGCGATCGCGGTGAGCGGCTGGTTGAGTTCGTGCGCCAGGGTCGAGGCCATCTCGCCGAGCTCGTTGAGGCGGGCGAGGCGGGCGAGTTCGCCCTGCACTTCCTGCAGCCTCGCCTCCGATTCGGCTCGCTCCGTCAGGTCGCGGATGAAACCGGTGAAGAACACGTTGCCCCCGGTCTTCACCTCGCCGACGGCGAGTTTCATCGGAAAGGTCGAGCCGTCCTTGCGCCGTCCGACCACCACCCGGTCGATGCCGATGATTCGCCTCTCGCCGGTGTCGAGGTAGCGCCGCATGTAGCCGTCGTGCTCCCGGCGATAGGGCTCGGGCATCAGAAGGCGGACGTTCTGGCCAATGACTTCCGGTTGCAAGTAACCGAACTGACGGACGGCGGCATCGTTGAAGGAGACGATGGTGCCATCCCTCTCGATCACCACGGTGGCGTCGGGGATGGTGTCGAGGATGGATTTGAGGTGGGCGTCCCGCAACGCCAGTTTGCGCTGAGTCTCGAGCGCCGTACGGCTTGTGCCGTAGAGCGCGCCGCCTGCATAGGTGAGCGCCAGGCCGAGCAGGGCCGCCACGAGCAGGTGACCGCCCCCGAAGCTCAGCATGTCGGCGCTGGCGCAGAAAGCCAGCAGCACGGCGGAGACTACCAGCGCCAGAAGGCCCATTGTCCGGCCGCCGACCGACGCTGCCCCCAGCACCACCAGAGCCAGCAGCAGGAGCAGGGATTCGCGACCGAACGGCGAAGAATCGGCGAGGCAGAGCAGCAGCGTCGCGATGACGCCGAGTGTGGCGATCAGGTAGCCGTAGGCGGATGACGGCAGGATCGACGCGAACCGTCGCGGCGATGCATGCAATTCGACCTCGGGCTCGATCGGATGGGGGGTGCGGTCCGAATTCATCGCCGTATGGATAGCCTTTAAGCTATCTGATTACCTTCCGCTGTCGCCCGAGTCAAAGACGCCTGACGACCGTCTGATCCTGCCGACGTCGCGGCGGTTCGGGATGACCGGAAGGCAAAGAAATGCCGGGGGCGGGGAGCTCTAGGCCGCCCTGTCCGTCTTGCTTTTCGGAAAGTCGACGGTGAAGCAGGAGCCACCTGTCGCCGGGCGCTCATAGCCGACAACCGCGCCGTGATGCTCCGCGATCTGCCGCACCAGGGACAGTCCGAGCCCCCAGCCACCGGCCGATTCCGCGCGTCCTCTGGGACGGTAGAACGGTTCGAAGACACGCTCCGATTCGCTGCCGGGAATACCGTCGCCCTGGTCGAGCACGGCGAGGCGGACCGCATCGC
>JAEYYP010000149.1 GCA_023428425.1 Pseudomonadota bacterium | reverse complement strand
GTCGAAGCAGGTGTTCGATCGCCTCGCCGGCTGCTGGACCTATTGGGGCTGGAAGGGCGGCTATTTCTCCTCGGAAGTTGACGCCGCCGCCTTCCATGACGAATTGCGCTTCATGCTTGCGACCGAGCGCGTCGCGCCGAACTCGCCGCAATGGTTCAACACCGGCCTTCACTGGGCCTATGGCATCGACGGCCCCGGCCAGGGCCATTTCTACGTCGACCCCTTCACCCACAAGCTCGTCTCGTCGAAATCGGCCTACGAGCATCCGCAGCCGCATGCCTGCTTCATCCAGTCGGTGACCGACGATCTCGTCAACGATGGCGGCATCATGGACCTGTGGGTGCGCGAGGCGCGCCTGTTCAAGTACGGCTCGGGCACCGGCTCGAATTTTTCGAAGCTGCGCGGCGAGGGCGAAAAGCTCTCGGGCGGCGGCCGTTCGTCTGGACTCATGAGCTTCCTCAAGATCGGTGACCGCGCCGCCGGCGCCATCAAGTCGGGTGGCACCACCCGTCGCGCCGCCAAAATGGTGATCGTCGACGCCGACCATCCCGATATCGAGAAGTACATCGACTGGAAGGTGAAGGAGGAGCAGAAAGTCGCCGCCCTCGTCACCGGCTCCAAGGTCGTTCAGAAGCACCTGCGCGCCATCATGAAGGCCATGGCGAACTGCGAAGGTTCGGGCGACGACTGCTTCGACGTCGGCAAGAACCCGGCGCTCAAGCGCGAGGTGCGCGCCGCCAAGAAGGCGATGGTGCCCGAGAACTACATCCAGCGCGTCATCCAGTTCGCGCGGCAGGGCTACACCGACCTCGAATTCCCCATCTACGACCTCGATTGGGACTCCGAGGCCTACCTCACCGTCTCCGGCCAGAACTCGAACAATTCCGTTCGCGTCACCGATGAATTCCTCCACGCCGTCGAAACCGATGGCGACTGGGACCTCAAGGCGCGCATCACCGGCAAGGTGACCAAGACGCTGAAGGCCCGCGACCTGTGGGAGCAGATCGGCTACGCCGCCTGGGCCTCGGCCGATCCGGGCCTCCACTTCCACACCACCATCAACGAGTGGCACACCACGCCCGAAGCCGGCGAGATCGTCGCGAGCAACCCCTGCTCGGAGTACATGTTCCTCGACGACACCGCCTGCAACCTGGCGTCCGTCAACCTCCTGCCCTACCGCAACGCCGACTCGACCTTCGACGTCGCCGCGTTCGAGCACACCTGCCGCCTCTGGACCGTCGTCCTCGAAGTGTCGGTGATGATGGCGCAGTTCCCCTCGCGCGCCATCGCCGAGCGCTCGTTCCTTTACCGCACCCTGGGCATCGGCTACGCCAATATCGGCGGCCTGCTGATGACCTCTGGCATCCCCTATGACTCGGCCGAGGGCCGCGCCATTGCCGGCGCCATCACCGCCGTCATGACCGGCGTCAGCTACGCCACCTCGGCCGAAATGGCCGGCGAGCTCGGCGCCTTCGGCGATTACGAGCGCAACGCCAGGCACATGCTGCGCGTCATCCGCAACCATCGCCACGCCGCCTATGGCAATTCGACGGGCTACGAGGGCCTGTCGATCGCCCCGGTCGGCCTCGACCACGCCTCGCTGAAGGACGCCAACCTCGGCGCCCGTGCCAAGGCGGTGTGGGACGATGCCCTCGCGCTCGGCGAAAAGCACGGCTACCGCAACGCCCAGGTCTCGGTGATTGCGCCCACCGGCACGATCGGCCTCGTGATGGATTGCGACACCACCGGCATCGAGCCCGATTTCGCGCTGGTGAAGTTCAAGAAGCTGGCCGGCGGCGGCTACTTCAAGATCATCAACAACGCCGTGCCCCCGGCGCTCCGCACCCTCGGCTACTCGGAAAGCCAGATCGCCGAGATCGAGGCCTATGCCGTCGGCCATGGCAACATGAACCAGGCCCCGGGCATCAACCCCGGCACGCTCCGCGCCAAGGGTTTCACCGACGAGAAGATCGACGCGCTCAACAAGGCGATGAAGTCGGCCTTCGACATCAAGTTCGTCTTCAACCAGTGGACGCTCGGCGCCGATTTCCTCAAGGGCCTCGGCGTCACCGACGCCCAGCTCGCCGACATGAGCTTCGACCTGCTGGCCTTCCTCGGCTTTACGAAGAAGGACATCGACGCGGCCAACACCCATGTCTGCGGCGCCATGACCCTCGAGGGTGCGCCGGGCCTCAAGGCGGCCGACCTGCCGGTGTTCGATTGCGCCAATCCCTGCGGCAAGACCGGCAAGCGCTTCCTCTCGGTCGATAGCCACATCCTCATGATGGCGGCGGCGCAGCCTTTCATTTCGGGCGCCATCTCCAAGACCATCAACATGCCCAACGAGGCGACGGTGGCCGACGCCAAGGAAGCCTATCTGCAGTCGTGGAAGCTGGCGCTGAAGGCCAACGCCCTCTACCGCGATGGCAGCAAGCTGAGCCAGCCGCTCAACGCCTCGCTCGTCACCGATGACGAGGACGACGAGGAGGATGCGGTCGAGCTACTGAACGCCGCCAACCAGATGGCGCGCGTCCCCACCGTCACCGAGAAGATCGTCGAAAAGATCGTCGAGCGCGTCTCGCGTGAGCGGGAGAAGCTGCCGAACCGCCGCAAGGGCTACACCCAGAAGGCCAATATCGGCGGCCACAAGGTGTACCTGCGCACCGGCGAGTTCGACGACGGGCGCCTGGGCGAAATCTTCATCGACATGCACAAGGAAGGCGCCGCCTTCCGCGCCATGATGAACAATTTCGCCATCTCGATCTCGCTCGGCCTGCAATATGGCGTGCCGCTCGATGAGTATGTGGAGGCCTTCACCTTCACCCGCTTCGAGCCGGCCGGCATGGTGATGGGCAACGACCGGATCAAGAACGCCACCTCGATCCTCGACTACATCTTCCGCGAGCTCGCCGTCTCCTATCTCGACCGCGAGGATCTGGCCCATGTCCACTCCGACAGCCCGACGGCGCTGTCGAAGGCGGATGAAGGCCAGCGCCCTGCCCCGATCCCGGCGCAGAACCTCGTCTCCCGCGGCATGACCCGCGGCAAGGTGAAGGACCAGAACCTGATGCTGGTGTCGGGCGGCCTCTCGGCCGCAACGAGCTACACCCCGCCCACCGCCACTGCGACGAGCACCGTCACCGCGCTGCGTTCCGCCACGGCGCTCAAGCCCGACCTCAACCCCCACGTCCTCCACGCAGCGGAACTAAACCCCCTACCCCCCCCCCCCCCGCCCCAGGACCGAGCCGTGTTGCGCACACAGGCCCAAAAGGAGGGT